>JALZAF010000118.1 GCA_030948505.1 Chloroflexota bacterium | reverse complement strand
CGCACGGCACGTAGACGTCAGGCAGGAACTGCATCTCGATCTTGAGGATCCCGTCGCCCTTGCAGTTCTCACAGCGACCGCCCTTGACGTTGAACGAGAAGCGACCGGGGCGGTAACCACGGATGCGGGCCTCGGGCACGCCCGCGAACAGCTCGCGGATCGTGCCGAACAGGCCGGTGTACGTCGCCGGGTTCGAACGCGGTGTGCGACCGATCGGGCTTTGGTCGATCTCGATGATCTTGTCGATGTGCTCGGCGCCGGTCAGCGAGTCGTACGCCCCGACCTGCTCTCGCGGAACCCTCCGCTCACGGGCGGGCGCCTTTGTGACGAGCGTGCTATTGCCAGGCCCCCAGACGCCAGTGATCGCCACGAACGTCCCGAGCGGGACGCGCAGGTCCACGTCCCGCAAGTTGTGAACCCTGACGCCGCGCAGGCGCAACGTCTGTCCGCTCCCCGGCCGCCGCGGGTCGGGAATCGGCATGGCTCGCTCGGGTGGTTGTTCCGGCACCGCAGACCGCCGGCCCGAGGTCAGTTGGTCCGCGCGCCGTGACCGTCGCCGGCCGCCGCGAGGACGTCCCGGTAGACGGCCTCAAGCCGTGGCACGACGGCGCCCGCCCGGAAATCGCGCACACGGTCCTGCGCCGCCCTGCCCATCCGGTCGCGCCGGGCATCGTCACGGATGAGTGCGGCGATCGCGGCCGCGAGTCGCGCGTCGTCCCCGGGCTCGACGAGGACGCCGGTCGTCCCGTCGGCCACGATGTCGACGAGACCGCCGATCCGGGACGCCACGAGGGCACGGCCGGCCGCCATCGCCTCGAGCGTGACCAGTCCGAAAGGCTCGGGCCACGTCGAGGGCACGATGCCGAGCAGGCTCCGCCGCCACGCCTCCATGACCGCAGTCTGGGGCCAGTCGGTCACGACTGTCACTCCCGCCGGGAGATCCTCGAGCGAGGCCAGCCGCTCGCTCGTCCGGTACCCGATGAGGACCAGGGGCGGTGGGGCCGCGAGGCGGCGGTAGGCACGCAGCAGGACGTCGACGCCCTTGAGCCGCGCCAGGCCACCGACGAACAGAAGGTAGGGCTCAGCCGGAAGCAAGCCAAGGAGCGCCGCGTCCCCTGGCCCGGCCGGCGGGTGCTCGTCCGGGATGAAATTCGGGATCACCTCGTACGGCAGGCCGGACGCCTCGAGGCGGTTTCCGTCCGCGACCGCCCGGCTGACGGCGATGAACCGGTCGACCGCCCGCCGCTCGACGACCCCCATTGCCCGGATGCCGGCGACCGTCACCGATCCCTTGGCCGGGCCGTAGTGGGCCGCCGCGCAGCGCAGGCACTTCTCGAGCGCCGGCCCCGAGCACGGCACTCCCCGGAACGTGAGGTTCTTCTTCGCGCACACGAGGCTGTAGTCGTGGAGGGTCAGGACCAGCCCGGCACCCGAGCCGGCGTGCAGCGGCAGGTACGAATGGACCAGCCAGTTGTGGGCGTGGACGATCTCGGGCCGTTCGCGCCGGATGATCTCCCGGAGGGCGAGGACCGCCTCCGGGTCTGGGAACGGCGGCGCGGACTGGCGCCTCTGGTCGGCGAACAGCCGGCCCAGGCGCTGGACGGTCGCCCGGATGCGATGGACGCGGACGTGGCCATCGAGCTCAACCGATGGCCGGTCCTGGTGGGCCAGCGTGGCAACGGCGACGTCGTGCCCGCGCCCGGCCAGGGTCGCCGCGAGCGTCCGGACGTGAATCTCCTCGCCCCCGATGATCGGGTCGTACCACTGGGCGAGCATCAAGACCCGCACGCCGCCTCCTCTCGCACCGTCCGGTACAAGTCCATCAGGGCCGCCACACGATCATCCCAGCTTGGCAGGTGCACCGGCAGGCGGGCCGGGGCGTCGAGCTGGCGCTGTATCGCGGCGGCGATCTCGGCCGGCAGGGCGGTCGGCGACACTGGCGCGATCAGCCCCTGCTCGACGAGCTCGTGGAGCCCGGTTGAATCCGTGCCCACGACCGGCCGGCCCATCGCCAGTGCCTCCATGACCGCCAGGGGATGCGCCTCGTAGTCGCTCAGGAGGACGACAACGCCGGCTCGGGCGAGCGTGGCGGCCATGGCTTCGCGATCGGCCGATGCCACGGGGCCGATCTCGACCCGCTCGGACACGCCGAGGCGCCCGGCGGTCCGCCGGAGCTCCGCCTCGTACGGGCCGCTGCCGACGATCCGCAGGTGAATACCCGCGCGCGACCGGGCGAGCTCGGGCAGCGCGGCGATCGCGCGCTGGTGGCCCTTGTACCGTTCGAGCCGACCAATCGAGAGGACGAGCTGAGGGTCGACCGACGGCGGCGGGACGGGCATCGGCAACGGGTCCGCGCCGTTCGGGATCACCTCGATGGCGTCGGGACCCAGGCCGGGCAGGCGGGCGAACAGGTCGGCCTCGAAGCGCGACACGGCCACGAGCCGCGCCGCCCGGCGCAGTAGGGGGACGAGCGCGAGCCACTGGAGCGTTCGCAGCCGATGCCGAAGCGTCGACGAGTGGCCACCAGTGTGGAATGTGACGACGAACGGGATGCGCCGCCATGCGGCGAGCATGGCAAGGGGCGCCACGAACGTGTGGATGCCCTGGCAATGGACCACGTCCCAGGCGCTGCGCCGGACGAAGCCGCGGATGCCCGGGGCCCAGTAGAGATCGCCGTCCCGCGGCCAGGCCGGCAGCCGATGGATGCGCACGCCGTCCCGCTCCTCGCTGGTCGCCAATGTTCTGCTCGGATCGGTCGTCAGCACAGTCACGTTTGCGCCGAGCGCCGCGACGCGTCGAGCCACCTCCCGGACGTGGGTCTCGACGCCCCCCGTCAACGGGTCGTAGCGGGGAGTGACGATGAGCAGGCGGAGGGGTCGGTCGGTCATCCGGGCACCGGGATTGGGCGTCGCCTGGGTCAGCCGGCGATCTGGCCGGAGGGACGACGGACGCTACCGACGACGAATCCTGCCACCGTCAGCGCCAGGCCGGTCCCGATGGCGATCGCTCGGGCGAGGCCCATGGGGTCGCGCCGGACGAGCGCTCCGCCGAGGCCCCGGAGGACGCCCCCGGGGAGGGTCCGTCCGACGTAGCGCCATTCGGTGGAAAATGTGCCGCCTGCTCCCGCGATCCGGCCGAGCGTCGCCTTGGACATACCCTCGCCAAAGCAGCGCTCGGCGAAGTACCGCCAGGTTGCGCGCGAGGACGGGACAGCATGGTGGACCGCGGCCTCCGGCACGTGGACGACCCGCGCCGACGGCATCTTGTCGGCGAGGCGGATGCAGAGCTCCGTCTCCTCGGCGCCGACCGGCCGACGGCCGATCCGACCGAGATCGGTCCGGAACCCGCCGATCGCCGCGAACACGTCACGGCGGAACGCCATATTGCAGCCGATCGGGTTCCTGACCCGCTCGGTCGACACCGGCATCCCCCGGTAGCTGCAGCCGACAACCCAGTCGAACTCCTCTGGGAACCAGCGCGGTCGACCCCCTGACCAGTCGGGTACGACGAGGCCCCCGGCGCCCGCGACGTCCAGCGAAGCGAAGGGTGCGGTCAGCCGCGCCAGCCACCCGCGGTCGGCGACCGCGTCGTCGTCGACGAAGGCCACGACGTCACCGCTCGAGACCGCGACCCCGGTGTTCCGTGCGCCCGACAGGCCACGCGGTCCCCGATTGGCTACAACGATCGCATCCGCGAGCTCGGCGCGCGCCCGCGCCTCGAGCCCCTCGTTGTGGTCGACGACCACGACGACCTCGTCCGGGACCTGGGTCTGCGCTCGGGCCGAGTCGACGGCGGCGCGCAGCTGCGACCAGCGTCGATCGGCGTAGGTGCAGATGACGACGGAGACGCTCGCCACGCCGCTCAACCGGGTGCGGACCCCGACTCGACCTCGACGAGGACCTGGGCATCGTCGGAGAACGACCCCAAACGATCGGCGGCGAGCGCGAGCCAGGCGGGTCCCGCGCGCTGGAGGCGCCGTGCGCCGGACCCCCGCAGGCGCTCGCGCAGTATCGTCTTGAGGATCCGCGTCCCGTCCGGGATGGCCTTGAGCCGCCCGTCGCCGTAGATCCGCTTGGCCTCGAAGCTCGGGATCTCGACGATCTTGAGTTTCGAGCGCAAGGCCCGGACGTTCATCATCGTTTCGATCTCGAAACCGGTGGCGTCGAGCTCGAGGACCGGGATGACGTCGGCCCAGAATGCGTTGTAGCCATAGCACAGGTCGGTGTAGCGACCGCCGAACATGAGCCGGACGATTCGGACGAACGCGCCGTTGCCGAGACGCCGGTACCAGGGCATATCGGCCGTCCCGCCGCCCTGGAGGAACCGCGAGCCCTTGGCGAAGTCGGCCCCTGCCAGCAGGGCCCCGACGAAGGCCGGGATCTCGGCGGGATCGGTGGAGCCATCGGCGTCGAGCATGACGACGACGTCGCCCGTCGCGGCTGCGAAGCCATCGCGGAGCGCGGCGCCCTTGCCCTGGCCGGTCTGTTGCACGATGCGAATGCTCGACAGGAGCTGCATCGCCACGGCGACCGTGTCGTCGGTCGAAGAGCCGTCGACGAGGATGACCTCGTCGACGATTGATGGGATGCGGGGAAGGACCTCGCGCAGGTTGTCGGCCTCGTTCAGGGCCGGGATGACGACGCTCACCCGGACGTCCAGGGGCCTGCTTCCCTGGCGGCCTCCAGCGGGAACCACAGTGCTGCCTCTTCCTTGCGATCGATGCGGGGAACGCAACGACGCCCACCGGGGCGTAGCGGTCTGACAGCCCTCGCGGTGCCCAGCGAAGACCGGAAGGAGGTGACCCTACGAGCGCCGAGGCCCTCGTAGGGCCAAGGCGCGCTCAGGGTGGGAAGAACACCGTGGCGCCGCCGTCCTCGACGTGCTTGTTGAAGTGGATGTGGCCGGGGATGTTGAGGCAGATCGCCTCGCTCCTGCCGGCGGGCGGGTGGAGGCTCCGATCGAAGTGGGGCGCGAGCAGTCCCTTGCGCGTCGCTCGATGGCCGCAGCCACAGCTAGCCGCCCTGATTTTCCGCATCTGGCCGCCTTCTCCCCCGGCACGCGACGGCTCGGGTTCGCCAGTGGCTCGGCGCGGCCAGGGCGGCCAGGTTTTGGATCGCGCGTCTTCGCTTCCCGTCGGTTCGCGTATGTGTACCCCGGATTGGTCCGCGTGTCGATGGGTGTGTCACTGTGCAGGTGTCAGCATGCACCGCAACGGTCCCTCGGCTGGGGTCGACGGTTCAACGCGGGCAGCTGAGAGACGCCCGCGACGACACGGGGGCGTCTCTGCCGCGCGGCCCGTGGCGCTCCCTGTCACGATGCGCTGATGGACATCCACTTCCTGGGTGGCGCGACCACCGTGACCGGATCGCGCTTCCTCCTCCGTACGTCGCGAGCTCGGGTCCTGATCGACTGCGGCATGTTCCAAGGCAGCCCGAATGAATCGGTTCGCAACCGGATCCCGCTGGGGTTTGAGCCCACCAAGCTCGACGCGATCCTCCTGACCCATGCCCATCTCGACCACTGCGGGCTTCTGCCGGTCGCCGTCCGCGAGGGCTTCCGTGGTCCGATCCTCGCCACCAAGGGGACGATCGAGCTGGCCAACCTCGTGCTCCTCGACTCCGGCCGGCTGCAAGAGGAATTCGCCAAGCGCGAGGCCCGCTGGGAGCAGCGGCATCCGGATCGCGTCGCGGGCGACGACCAGAAGGAGTCAGCCGACTACGCTGCCGCCGTCGATCTCGCCGCCGCGGGCGACTCCGCTGGCGAGGGGACGGCGATGGAAACGCGCTCAGCCGGCGAGCACGTGCCGACGAGCGTTGAACCGGCGGGCGACGTCCCGCAGGCGGACCCCGAGGCCGCCCTGCGGGCCCAGCCCCCGGAGCTGATCATCGACCTCGATGCGCCGCTCTACACGGAACTCGAGGCGGCGGCTGTCATGCCGCTGTTCAAGCCGGTCGACTACGATCAGGAGTTCGAGGTGGCCCCGGGGATCAACGCGACCTTCCTCGACGCGGGGCACATCCTGGGCTCCGCGATCATCCGTCTCCGCGTCAAGGAGACCGATGACGCCGAGGAGCGCTTGGTCGTCTTCTCCGGCGACCTGGGCCGACCGAACACGCCGATCCTCCGCGACCCGACGGTCGTGGCCCAGGCCGACTACGTCCTGGTCGAGTCGACCTACGGTGGACGCGAGCACGAGCCGGAGCAGGAGGCGATCCGCATCCTGGCCGAGACCGTTCGGTTGGTCGCCGATTCGCAGGGCGTGCTGCTCGTGCCGTCGTTCGCGATCGGTCGGACGCAGGAGATCGTGTGGGAGCTGGACCGGCTGATCGAGCGGGGCGAGATCCCGCTCCTGCCGCTGTTCCTCGACTCGCCGATGGCGTCCAAGGCGACCGATATCTACCGCCACCACCCCGAATACTTCGACGACGAGACGCGCCGGCTGCTGCAGACCGAGGGCTCGCCGCTCGACTATCCGAACCAGACCATCACCAACAACATCAAGCAGTCGGCGGCCATCGAACAGACGCCGCGGCCGTACATGATCGTTGCCTCGAATGGGATGCTCACCGGCGGCCGGGTCGTGGGCCACCTGCGCAACCTCATCGACGACCCGCTGGCGACGATCCTGTTCGTCGGATACCAGGGCGAGGGGACCATGGGCGCCCACCTCCAGGCCGGCGCCACCACGGTCAAGCTCGACGGCCAGGTTCGGCAGGTCCGCTGCAAGATCCGCTCGATCAGCGGCTTCTCAGCCCACGCGGACGAGTCCGAGCTGCTCGACTGGCTGGGGAATTTCAGCCGCGGCAAGCGGCCCGGCGATCCCGGCTTCCCGCGTCGCGTCTTCCTCGTCCACGGCGACCCCGCTGCCCAGCTGGCCATGGAGCCCAAGGTCCGCGGGCTGGGTTTCCAGACGCACATCCCCACCTGGCACGAGCGGGTCGCCCTCGACTGACCGGCTGCATCAGGCGGAACGCGAGAGGCATTGGAATCGACCCGCCAGACAATCGGGTCCGTGGTGGGAGCCCGGCTTTCACCAGCTGAGGAGGGAATCGACTTCATGGCCGAGTTCGATATGGGCCTCGTCCAGCGTGGCGCCCGTAACCGCCGCACGCCCTATTACGAGGCGACCCAGCGCTACTCGCCGAAGGGCTTCACGGTCTACAACCACATGTACTTCCCGATCCGCTTCGACTCCTTCGAGGCGGAGTTCGAGGCTCTCCTCAATGACGTCACGATCTGGGACGTCGCCGTGGAGCGCTGCCTGGAGATCTCTGGCCCGGACGGAGCCCGCTTCGCCCAGCTGCTGACGCCGCGGAACCTTTCGAAATGCGCCGTCGGGCAGGCCAAGTACGTGCTCATCTGCGACCGCGACGGCGGGATCGTCAACGACCCCGTGATGACCCGCATGGACGACAACACGTTCTGGTTCGCGCTGGCCTCATCGGACGCCCTGCTCTTCGCCCGCGGCCTGCGCAACGCGTACCCCAAGCTGGACGTGACGATCCGCGAGGCGGACGTCGCCCCGCTGCAGGTGCAGGGACCCAAGTCGAAGGACCTGATGCGCGACCTCGTCGGCGAGTCAATCCTCGACCTCAAGTACTACTGGTGGCGGCGAGCAGAGATCCGCGGCATCCCAGTCGTGGTGACCCGAACGGGCTGGACCTCCGAGGTGGGCTTCGAGATCTACCTGCTCGACACGTCCAGGGGGTCGGACTTGTGGGAGGCGCTGATGGCGGCCGGGCGGCCGTACAACGTCAAGCCCACCGGCCCCTCGGACATCCGTCGCATCGAGGGCGCGATCTTCAACTGGGGCGCCGACATGACCTACGAGAACAACGCCTTCGAGATGGGCCTGGATCGGCTGGTCGACTTCGACCTGAAGGACGAGGCGTCCATCTCGCTCGCCGCCCTGCGCCGAATCCGCGACGCCGGGGTGAGCCGGCGCATCGTTGGCGTCGAGCTCGACGGCGACCCGTTCCCGGCCCTGAACAACACGAAGTGGCCGACCCGCCACGGCGGCAAGGAGGTGGGCAAGGTCACTTCGGCCATCTGGTCGCCCCGGCTGCGCCAGAACATCGGCTATTCGTGGGTCCCGGTCGACCTGGCCGCCGAGGGCACGGAGCTCGAGGTGGCCTCCGAATGGGGCTCCCGGAAGGCGCGCGTCGTCCCGATGCCGTTCGTCGACCCGGAGAAGCGGATCCCGGTGTCATGAGCACCGTCGCCCGTGAGGTCGGCCGCGACGCCACTTCGAGCACCCTCTACTTCGGTCCCTGGTACCGCAAGTCGCCGTTCTTCGAACGCACCCTCGCCGCCGGCTGCAGCGCCTATGACATCTACAACCACATGTACCTGCCGGGCTACTACGGCGACCCGATCGAGGAGTACTGGGCCCTGCTCAACGGCGTGACGCTGTGGGACGTGGCGGTCGAACGAATTGTCGAGATCAGCGGCCCGGACGCCTCGAAGCTCACCAACATGTTGACCTGCCGCGACCTGACGACGTGCGCGCCGGGGCAGGGAAAATACGTCCTGATCACGGCCGAGGACGGCGGAATCATCAACGACCCGGTGCTGCTGCGCGTGGAGCCGGATCGCTGGTGGCTCGCACTGGCCGACAGCGACGCGGGGCTGTGGGCGCGGGGCGTGGCGGTCGCGTCCGGCATGGATGTCACGGTCCGCGAGCCGGAGGTCTACCCGGTCCAGGTCCAGGGCCCGAAATCGAAGGACGTCGTCAGGGGCCTGTTCGGGAACGAGGTCGCCGACCTGCGTTACTACTGGATGGCTCAGACCTCCGTCGACGGCATTCCGGTCGTCGTCAGCCGCACCGGCTGGACCGGCGAGGTGGGCTACGAGATCTATCTCCGCGATCCTGCCCGCGGCGAGGACCTGTGGGACCGGATCATGGAGGCCGGTGCGCCCTATGACATCCGGCCGATCGCCCCGTGCGAGGCGCGCCGGATCGAGGCCGGCATCTTCAATTACAACTCGGACATGACGATCGCCAACAACCCGTTCGAGATCAGCGGGCTCGAGCGCCTGGTCGAGGAGCAGGAGGCCGATTACATCGGCAAGGCCGCCCTCGTGGCGATTCGGCGGGCCGGCGTGCGCCGCAAGCTGGTGGGCATCGAGGTCCCCGGCCAGGCCCTGCCCTTCGAGATCGCCGAGAAGCGGCCGGCGTTCCACCGCGGTCGCCAGGTTGGGGTCGTGACCGACCTGATCTGGTCGCCCCGCTTGGCGACCAACATCGGCTACGTCTGGGTCCCGATTGAGCTGGCCGCTCCCGGCGCGGAGCTCGAGGTGGAGGGGCGCGACGGGTCGCGGGTCAGCGGCCGCACCGCGGCCCTCCCGTTCATCGATCCGAAGAAGGAGATCCCCAAGACGTGAGCATCCTGACCGCCGAGGAAATCGCTGCCGTCCGGCGGCCGTTCCGGGCCGCCTCACTTCTGCCCCGTCGGGCCTACCACGACCCGGCCATCCTGGATTGGGAGCGTGAGCACATCTTTCGGAGCGACTGGCTGTGTGTCGGCCGAGAGTCGGATGTGCCCGAGGCCGGCAGCTACCGCCTGATCGAGATACAGGGCGAGGACATCATCGTCGTGCGTGCCCGGGACGAGGTGGTCCGTGCCTTCTACAACGTGTGCCGTCATCGCGGCACGGCCGTGTGCGAGGTCCCGGAGGGCAAGGCGGTCCGCTTCCAGTGCCCGTACCACGCCTGGATCTACGACCTCGACGGATCGCTCGTCCGAGCCAAGCACACCGACGACCTCGAAGACTTCAGCCTGGAGGCCTACTCGCTGGCCGCGCTGCGCCTGGACGCCTGGCAAGGCTTCCTGTTCCTGTCGTTCGATCCTGAGGCTCCATCGCTCCACGAGTGGCTCGATGACGTCGTCGATCATTTCGCCCGCTTCGACCTGTCCACCCTGCGGCCGGCCAAGCAGATCGTCTATGACGTCGCCGCCAACTGGAAGTTCGTGGCCGAGAACTACAGCGAGTGCTACCACTGTCCCGGCCTCCATCCTCAGCTCAACCGGCTGACGCCCTACGACCTGGGCGGCGATTTCGACACCCGTGGGCCGTGGCAGGGCGGCTGGATGGAGCTCGTCGGCGAAGCCGAGACGATGGCCATGGATGGCGGGAACCGGGGTGGCCGGCCACCGCTGGCTGGCATGACCGAGGTCGACCAGCGCCGCATCTGCTACGACCTCATCTGGCCGCTGACCTTTATCTCCACCCATCCCGACTACGTCCTCGTCCATCGCCTCGAGCCGCTGGCCGTCGACCGCACGCGGATCGTGTGCGAGTGGCTGTTCGATCCGTCCACCGCCGCCAAGCCCGACTTCGACGCGTCCGACGCGTTCGAGTTCTGGGATCTCACCAACCGCCAGGACTGGCACGTCTGCGAGCTCCAGCAGCGCGGCACCCGGTCGCGCTCGTGGCGCGCCGGCCGGTTCAGCAACCAGGAGCCGTCCGTGCATGCCTTCGACCTGATGGTGGTCGACCGTTATGCCGACGACGGCATCTCGTCGCGACGAACCGTGCGCGACCGCTACGACGCGCCCACACCTCCGGATCCGCTTGGTGGCGCCGCGCGCAGCGACGCTCCCGTGCGGCGAGAGCGCCCGGTCGGGGCCCGGGCGGCTGCGCGGGCGCGGGCAACGCTGCGCGACTGAGGGGCCTGAGCGGCTGCGCTCAGGCAGTACTCGAGGCGACGCGTCAGGCCGGCCGGTCCTCGGCGCGAAAGGCGCCCAGTCGCCAGGCAAGGAACAGCGCCACCGACACGACTGCCACGATGATCGTCGAGATGGCGTTGATCTGGGGCGTGACGCCGAACTTGATCGAGCTGTAGATGAAGATCGGCAGGGTCGTGGAGCCAACGCCGGCGTTGAACGCGGTGACGACGAGATCGTTGAACGACAGCGCGAACGCGAGCATCGCGCCGGCCGCCACGGCCGGCGCGATCAACGGCAGCGTCACGTAGCGGAACGCTCCCCAGGCGGAGGCCCCCAGGTCGCGTGCCGCCTCCTCCAGGTGGGGGTCCATGCCCGACGCCCGGGCACGCACGGTGACGGCCACGTACGAGATGCAGAACGTGATGTGGGCGATCGCGATCTGGCCCAGCGAGCCGTTCTGGTCGAACAGCTGGGCGAAGAAGATCAGCAAGCTGATGCCCATGATGATCTCGGGGGTGACCATCGGCAGGAGGATCAGCGTCTCAGTCGCTCCGGAGCCCCGGAACCGCAGGCGGGCCAGGCCCAGGCCCAGCAATGAGCCGAGCACGGTCGAGGCGACGACCGCGATGGCAGCTACCTGAAGCGTCACCCCCAGCGCGTCCAACAGGTCCTGGTTGGCCAGCAGGCGCGGATACCAGTCGGTCGTGAAGCCCAGCCACACGAAGTTGCGGCGCGAGACGTTGAAGCTGAACACGATGAGCACGACAATCGGGGCGAACAGGAAGGCGTAGGTCAGGGCCGCGAACGCTGTCAGCCAGCGGTTTCGCTCCCTGCTCACGTGAGGACCTCTCGCCGCAACGTGCCCAGGGCCAGCAGGGTGCCCCCGAGCGTGACGACCATCAGCAGGAATCCAAGCGCTGAGCCGTCCGGCCAGTTCCGGCCGCTGGTGAAGATGACCTGGATGATCTTGGCGATGGTCGTCGTCTGGGCGCCGCCCAGCAGGTCCGGGGTGACGTAGTCGCCGATGGCCGGGATGAAGGTCAGCAGCGCGGCGGCAATGATCCCGGGCATCGTCAACGGCAGGGTGACGTGGACGAAGGCCTCGCGTCCTGACGCGTACAGGTCGCGAGCCGCCTGGACGAGGGTCTGGTCCAGCCGCTCGATCGACACGTACAGGGGGAGAATCGCGAACGGCAGAAAGCCGTAGGTCATGCCCAGGACGACGGCGAAGTCCGTGTTGAGCAGCGGGATGGGGTCGCCCACCAGCCCAAGCGCCAGCAAGAGCGAATTGAGCACCCCGTTGTCGCGCAGGATGATCATCCAGGCGTAGGTCCGGATGAGGTAGCTCGTCCAGAAGGGCAACATCACCAGGATGAGCAACAGGACCTTGCGACGGCCCCCGTAGCGGGCGATCCAGTAGGCGATCGGATAGCCGACGAGGATCGACAGGACGGTCGTGATCGCCGCGTAACGAAGTGAGTTCGCCAATGCGGGCAGGTATTCGGGTCGCGTCGCCTGGACGTAGCTCTGCAGGCTGGGATGGGCCAGCGTGACGTGGCCGGCAGCGTCCCGCGAGCCGAGGCTCACGACCAGGATGATGGCCAGCGGCAGCAGGAAGAAGATCGCCAGCCAGGCCACGCCGGGCAGGACGAAGGCGGCCCCGGCCAGGCGCCAGCGCAGCGGGCGGCGATCGAGTCCGGAAGGCGCGTGAGCCCCCGCGCCGGTCACGCGCGGAGCGAGTTCCAGCGCTGGGTGTACTTGTCCAGGTCCGCGCTATCGAGGAACAGGAGCTCGACCAGTTTGTCCTGGATGGCCTTGCCGGGGTTGATCCGCGGATCGTCACGGACTGCCGGGTCGATGAGCTGCAGGGCCGCCGCGTTGGGGCCCATGTAGCCGATGGCATTCGAGTTCGCGGCACTCACCGCGGCATCGAGGTTGAAGTCAATCCACAGCTGCGCGGCGATCGGATGCTTCGCGCCCGACAACACCACCATGGTGTCGGAGCCGCGGACCGCGCCCTCGGAGGGCACGACGTATTTCGTCTTCGGCAGGTCGGACGTCATCTGGTACCAGTCGCCGGACCAGGCTTGGGTGATCCAGACCTGGCCGCTGGTGAGGTCGAGAATGTCGTTCTCGGTGAACTTGCGCAGCAATGGCTTCTGCTGCTTGAGGATGCCGAGGATCTGGTCCAGCTCGGCATCGCTGGTCGTGTTGGGCGAGAGATTCAATCGAAAGGCACCGACCGCGAACACCTCGCGGCTGTCGTCCAGCATCGCGAGGTGTTGATTGAAACGGGGATCCCACAAGGCGTCCCAGCTGGTGAGCTCGTCCTTGATCTTGTCCGGATTCCAGGCGTAGCCGGTGGTCCACCACATATAGGGCATCGAGTGGCTGTTGCCCGAGTCGTAGACCGGATTGGCCCATTCGGGGCCGAGGTTCTTCGAATTCGGGATGAGGCTGTGGTCGAGAGCGAGGATGACGCCATCCTTGGCCAGACCGGGAATCTCGGTCGACGCGGGATACGTGATGTCGTAGCCGCCGCCCTTGCCGTCGCTGCGGATCTTGGCGATCTGCGTGTCGGCGTCGACGAACTTGTCGTACTTGATCTTGATTCCATACTTCTTGCTGAACTGGGCCGCCGTGTCCGCCCCGATGTAGGCGTCCCAGTTGTAGACAAAGAGTTCCTTCTCCGGCGTTGGGGCAGGCGTGGGCTCCGGGGTCGCGGTGGGGGAGGCCGCGGGTTCTTGGGTCGCGGGGGCGGCACTCGCCGAAGGGGGCGCCGCCGACGGACCGGACCCGCTGGCGCAGGCCGCGACGATCGGGGCCAGCGCCGCGGCGGCGCCGACGCGCACGACGTGCTCGAGGAGATCGCGGCGGCTGATCCGCCGCTCGGCAAGGTAGTGCGCCAGCGCCGGCTCGGGGTTCACCAGCCGCTCGTCAACTCGCTCCGTCATGGCGTGTCCTCCTGTGGCGCGTCCGGTCGTCCGGCGAGTACGAGCGCATCGTCGGGCGCCCAATGCACGGCCACCGCACTGCCGACCGGCAGCCGCGGCCCGGTCTTCGGGATCAAGGCGCTGATGGCGAGCCCACCGGCGGTGCGGACCCGATACTGCACCGCTGTCCCCAGGTAGGCGACCTGGTCGACGGTTGCGGGGATCGCACCGAGCGAACCCAGGGGCAGGAGCTCCACCGCCTCTGGGCGCACGCTCAGCTCGATTCTTCGCCCAATCGCAAGAGCATCCGCCGAGACCCGGCACTCGTCGCCTGAATCGAGTCGCAGCACGGCTTCCTCGGATTCAATCGCCCTGATCGTGCCAGCCATGAGATTCGTGGTGCCGATGAAGTCTGCCACGAAGCGGGTAGCCGGCCGCTCGTACAGCTCCTCCGGCGTGCCGAGCTGCTCGACGCGGCCGCTGTTCATCACGGCGATCCGATCGCTCATCGTGAGCGCCTCCTCCTGGTCGTGGGTCACGTACACGAAGGTGATCCCGACCTCGGTCTGGATTCGCTTGAGCTCGACCTGGAGTTGCCGCCGAAGCTTCAGGTCGAGCGCACCAAGGGGCTCGTCCAGCAGCAGCACCGTCGGCCGATTCACCAGTGCCCGGGCGAGGGCCACCCGCTGCTGTTGGCCACCGCTCAGCTGACTCGGCCGGCGCCGTTCGTAACCCGGAAGCCTGACCAGCTCCAACGCCTCGCCCACTCGCCGACCGATCTCGCCGCGGGCTACCCGCCGCCGTCGCAGCCCGAACGCAATGTTCTCGCCCACGTCCAGGTGGGGAAACAGGGCGTAGTGCTGGAAGACCATGTTGACCGGCCGCTTGTCCGGGGCGGCCGTCGTGACGTCAACCCCGCGAAGCTCGATCCGGCCGCCGCTTGGGAGCTCGAATCCACCGACCATCCGGAGGGTCGTCGTCTTGCCGCAACCGGACGGTCCCAGCAGCGAGAAGAACTCGCCGGCGTGGACGTCGAGCGAGACCTGGTCGACGGCCCGGATCTCCCGGAAGTCCTTCGTGAGCTCGACGAGCCGGATCTCGGGAGCTGCCTCGACGGGCGCGCTCATGGCGCGCGAGCCCACTCAGCGCGTTGTTTTGCGCGCCGCGGGGTTGCGAGTGGTGGGACGTTGCGACCGCGTCGCGTCCCGGGCTTGGCTGGCTCGGTCGGCTCGGCAGGCAGTGCTCGGCGCGTCCTGGCCTTGGTTCGCGCCTTGGGGAGCGCGCTCTCCGTCCCCGCCTCGGCCGCCGGCGGTGCCTGGACGTCCGCGTCCGCGGCGGGGCCTGATTCCGGCTGGGCGGCAGGAGCGTCGGGCGGAACGGGCTCTGGCCAGGCCGGTCCCGCTACGGCCTGAGGCCCGGCCGCCGCGCCGATTACAGCCGGCGGCGAACGGCGCGCGGGCTGCCTCGCGATCTGGCTGCCCCGCCAGCGGGTGGCCGGAGGGCGACTCCAGGCGGGAGGGGCGCCCACCAGATCATCGAGGTCGAGCGGCTCGGCCGCCCTTGTCTTGGACGGACGTCCGAGCAGGTACCCCTGCCC
>JALZAF010000109.1 GCA_030948505.1 Chloroflexota bacterium | reverse complement strand
GCGCCAGCTCGTGGCACGTGCCCGCGAGCGAGGGCTCCGTTTCGTCGGTGGACACCCGATGGCGGGGCGCGAAGCTTCCGGTTTCGGTGCCGCGGATGGATCGCTGTTTGCCGCCCGGCCGTGGGTGGTCAGCCCGCCCGACGGCAGGGCCGACGAGGCCGCGGTGATCGCCGTGGAGCGGCTGGCGCGGGCGACGGGCGCCGTCCCGATCCGCCTCGACCCCGAGGTGCACGACGCCGCGGTCGCGGCGATCAGCCACCTGCCCCTCGTCGTGTCCGCCGCGCTGGTCCAGGCGGCGATCGGACAGGCCGGGGGTCTTGATGACGCGACCCGCACGGCGGCGTCAGGGCTTGCCGCCAGCGGTTGGCGTGACATGACGCGACTTGCGCGCGGCGACGAGACGATGGGTGCTGGCATCGCCGCGACGAACGCGGACCTGCTCGCGGGACGTATCCGCGCGCTGCGCGACGAGCTCGACGCCTGGCTGGCTGAGCTCGAGCGTTCCGGCGGCCCGGATCCCGCTCGGCTCGCGGCACGCTTCGCTGCCGCGCGCCGGCTGGCGGGCGACAAGTCGGGGCAGGGGAGCGACGATGGGTCCGCCTGAGCTGGTCTACGTCGTCCCCCGCATCGCAATCATGGGATCCGGCGGATGGCACGGCCTCCGAACCACCGACCTGACGGCGCCCGTCGAGGCCATCGAGCGGGCCGGGCGCTTCGAGCCCCGCGACGCGATGGAGCGGGACCCGGCTTTCAAGCAGCTGATCCCGTACCTCGTCCTGCGCGACGGCCCGCGCTACTTCCTCATGCGTCGAACACGGGCGGGCGGTGACGAACGGCTGCACGATCGGTGGTCGATCGGGGTCGGCGGCCATCTCAATCCGGGCGACGGCGGACTCGAAGGGGGCCTGCGGCGGGAATGGTCGGAGGAGGTCGGGGCGGACTTCGTGCCGGCCTTTCGGCTGCTGGGGCTGTTGAACGACGACTCGACCGACGTGGGGCGCGTGCACCTCGGCGCGGTCTACGAGGCCGACGCCGCGGGGCGTCCGGTCGCGATCCGCGAGACGGACAAGCTGACCGGTCAATTCGCCGAGCCGGGCGAAGTCGCGGCGGTCGCGCCAGACCTCGAAACCTGGAGCCGGCTCGTCTTCGAGCACCTCGAGGGCGCAGTGCGATAATTGCGGCCGGAGGTCCGCCCTCGTTGGCCCGTCACGTCGCCCGAATCCTGTTCGCCCTCGCCTCGACGCTGGGGCTGCTCGGCATGGCGGCGGGTACCCTGGGAGCGGCCAGCCAGCCACGGGTCGTGGTCCTGCCGGCGACCGGCATCGTCGACAACATCCTGGCCGGCTACCTGTCCGAAGGCATCGCCCGCGCCGCCCGCGACGGCGCCGCGGCGGTGGTCATCCGGCTCAACACGCCGGGCGGCAGCCTCGAGGCGACCAACGACATCGTCGGCATCCTGCTCGATTCGGACGTCCCGACCATCGTCTGGGTCGCACCGTCGGGTGGGCGGGCCGCCAGTGCCGGGACGTTCATCACCGTGGCCGCCAACATCGCGCTCATGGCGCCCGGCACCAACATCGGTGCGGCGTCGCCCGTCGGCGGTCAGGGCGAGGACATCCCCGGGACGCTCGGCCAAAAGGTCAAGAACGACGCCATCGCCAAGATGAAATCGATCGCGCTGGAGCGCCATCGCAACGTGGCCTGGGCCGTCTCGACCGTCGACACCGCCGTGTCCACGCCGGCCACGGAGGCGGTCAGCATCAAGGCCGTCGATGGTCTCGCTGCCACGCTCGACGACGTGATCGCGTTCGCCAACGGCAAGCAGGTGCAGATCCACGGGCGGACCGTGACACTCGACCTCGTGGGGGCGTCGACGAGCGAGTTGGCGATGAACCCGTTCCAGGCCTTCCTGCACCTGCTTTCCGACCCGAACATCGCGTTCCTGTTGTTCAGCGTTGGATCGCTTGGCCTGACCTATGAGCTGATCAACCCGAATTTCGTCACCGGGATCCTCGGAGCGCTGGCGATCATCCTCGCCTTCGTGGGCTTTGGCAGCCTGCCCCTCAATGTGGCCGGCCTGCTGCTTATTGGCCTGGCGCTCGTCCTGTTCGGGCTAGAGACGACCGTGACCAGCCACGGACTGCTGGCCCTGGGTGGCGTCATCTGCTTCTTCCTGGGTGCCTCGGCGTTGTACACCGCGCCGGGCGACCCGTTCCAGCCCATCGTGGCCGTCACTCCACTCGTCATCGCCGTGACGACGGGCACGATCGGAGCATTCATGGCCCTGATTGCCATTGGCGCCATCCGCTCGCGGCGGCTGGTGGGAGGACCGGGCCTGGTCGGCGCTCCGATTGATTCCGGGACGCGCGGCGTGGTCCGCCGGCCGCTCGAGCCGCTAGGCTCGGTCTATGCGGGCGGCGAGGAATGGACCGCCAGGGCGGTAGGCGACCGGCCGCTCGACAGGGGTACCACGATCAAGGTCGTCGGGACGGACGGGCTGACACTGCTCGTCGAACCCGATCCACAGCCGTCACCTACTTAGCCGTATCGGAGAGATCATGGACTTCCCGCTCGGGGCCGCCATCGCCGCGTTCATCCTCGTCGTGCTGCTCGTGATCGTGTACCTGTCGATCAGGGTCGTGCAGCAGTACGAGAAGATGGTCGTCTTCAGGCTGGGCAAGACGAACGCGAGCATGGTCCGCGACCCGGGCCTGCGGTTCCTCTTTCCGATCGTCGACCGGCCCGTGAAGGTCGACATCCGCGAGCAGTTCATCGAGGTCCCCAGCCAGACGACGATCACCAGGGACAACGCGCCGATCAACGTCGACTTCCTCATCTACTGGCGCATCAGCGACCCGCTCAAGAGCGTCGTCAACGTGGTCAACTTTCCGGGCGCGCTGCAGGGTGTCGCGACGACGACCCTGCGGGCCGTGATCGGCGACATCCTGCTGGACGAAGTCCTGAGCAAGCGCGAGCAGATCAACGAGGTCCTGCGGGTCAAGCTCGACGAGGTCACCGAGCGCTGGGGCGGCAAGGTGACGACCGTCGAGATTCGCGAGATCACGCCACCCCGCGACGTCCAGGATGCGATGAACCGGCAGCTGTCGGCGGAGCGCACACGGCGCGCGGTGATCACCGAATCCGAGGGCACCCGTCAGGCGGCCATCAACGTCGCGGAGGGCCAGAAGCAGTCCGAGATCCTCAAAGCCGAAGGCGACCGGCAGGCCGCGATCCTGCGCGCCGAGGGCTTCAGCCAGGCGCTGACCCGGATCTTCCAGGCGGCGTCCGGCGTGGACGAGAAGACCATGGCCCTGCAGTACCTCGAGGCCCTCAAGGCGCTGGGTGCAGGCCCGGCCACGAAGTTCGTGATCCCGACCGAGTTCACCCGCCTGGTCGAGCCGTTCGCCGGCTTCGTCCAGCGCGGCATGGCAGCCTCGGGCGGTGGTGCCGAGGCGGGCCCGGCACGCGTCGCCCGCCGCGCGACGCCGCCCAATCCGCCCGCGGAGGGCTGACGCCGATCGGGGCTCTGGGACGCCCCTCGCGGGCCCGCCGAGCGTTGGGACGCTCCCGCTATACTCGCCGCGATCCACAGGCGCCCTGCGCGCGACGCCCGACACGGAGACCAGTGAACGACTGATGGCGGCCAAGATCCTCGTGGTCGACGACGACCCGAACGTGCAACGCCTGCTTCAGTACACCCTGAAGCAGGAGGGTTACGAGGTCGTCACCGCCTCCGACGGCGCGGAGGGCTTCCGTCTCTGGGGGGCCGAGAATCCGGCCCTGATCCTGCTCGACGTGATGCTGCCGAAGCTGGACGGCTACCAGGTCGCCACGAAGATCCGCCAGGAGGAGGGTGATAGCGGCCACGTCCCGATCATCATGCTGACCGCCGAGCGGGAGGTCGAGCAGAAGGTCCGTGGCCTGCGGGCGGGGGCCGACGACTACCTCATCAAGCCGTTCCATCCGGCCGAGCTGCTGGCCCGCATCAAGAGCCTGCTGGCTCGCTTCGCGCCCCGCGACTCACTCGTGGGACGGCCGCCGCTCGGTCGGGCGTTTGCCTTCTACGGTGCGAAGGGCGGAGTGGGGACGACCACGATCGCCATCAACGCCGCGATCGCCCTGCACCGCGAGCTGGGCCGCAAGGTCTGCCTCATCGATGGCAACCTCCAGTTCGGTGACCACCGCGTCTTCCTCGACCTGGGCCTCGATCGCAAGAGCATCGTCGACATCGTCACCGCCCCGTCGATCGACGTGGATCTCGTCAGGCAGGTCCTCGTGAAGCACGATTCGGGCGTCGACCTGCTGCTTGCCCCGCCCTCGCCGGAGACAGCCGAGCTCGTCACACCCGAGCACATGCCCCAGATCCTCGACGCCCTGCGCGGGCTCTACGACTACGTCCTCATCGACATCGACAAGCGCCTCGACGACGTCAACCTCGGCATCATCGAGCAGGCCGAAACGGTGTTCGTGGTGATGACCGCGGACCTGTCGTGCCTCAAGAACGTGCGCCTGGTGCTCGAGACGATCGGCCATCTGGGCTACGAGAAGTCGAAGGTCCAGCTGGTCCTCAACCGCTCCAACGCCTTCACCGGCATCAGCGTCAAGAACGCCGAGGGTGCCCTCAAGCGAACGATCGACCACCAGATCGTGAACGAGTACCGCGGCGCGATCAGCGCCTTGAATTCGGGCGCACCGTTCATGTTCACCAAGGCCGACTCGTTGCTCGGCCGCTCGCTGCTCGAATTCGCCCGGGTGGTCGACAAGGCCGCCCCCGCCGGTGCCGCGCAGCCCGTCGGGGCGAGATAAGGGAAAGGCGGCTCCCGGCGCGGGGGCCTGGGCGCGGGGGCACGGGCGGCCCGGACGCGCCGGCGAGGCCGACGCCGGTGAGGCGGCGTCAATCGCGCGGTGAGCCAGGGGTGATGGCCGTTCGGTAGGGTCGTCCTCGTGCTGGCGACCGTGCTCTCCGCGACCCTCCACGGACTCGACGGTCGGGTGATCCGCGTCGAGGTTGATGTCGCGCCCGGCCTGCCCGGATTCACGATCGTCGGCCTGGCGGATGCGGCCGTGCAGGAGGCGCGGGAGCGGGTTCGCGGGGCGCTCCGCAACGCCGGATTCGTCCACCCGCCGCGGCGGATCACGGTCAATCTGGCTCCCGCTGATCTCCGAAAGGCCGGGGCGTCGCTGGATCTCGCGATCGCCGTCGCGATCCTGCTGGGTTCGGAGCAGATCCGCCCGGGGCGCGGCCGGCTGGCTCTTGTCGGCGAGCTGTCGCTCGGTGCGGAGGTCCGAGCCGTGCCGGGCATCCTGCCGATGGTCGCTGCCCTCCAGCGACGAGGCCTCCAGAGGATCGTGGTCCCGGCGCCGGCGGCGGACGAGGCGCGACTCGTGGCGGGCGTGGACATCGTGGCTGTTGACACACTGGCCGCGGCCGTCGACGTGGTCCGCTCGGCCCGATCGCGTCGCGCCGCCGCGGCGCCGGCACGCGTCGAGGCCGCGGGGTCGGACGACAGAAGCGTCGCCGCGCCGGCTCCGGCCCAGGCGGAGCGAACCGTCCCGGATCTGTCGGAGGTGCGTGGCCAGGTCGAGGCACGTCGCGGGCTGGAGATCGCGCTGGCCGGTGGCCACGGCCTGTTGCTCATCGGGCCGCCCGGCTCGGGCAAGACGCTCCTGGCGCGGACGATCCCGGGCCTGTTGCCGCCACTCGACGACGAAGCCGCGCTGGCGGCCACCGTCATCGCGTCGGCGGCCGGGGAGGGACCCGTCCGGTCGCTGGTTCGCCGGCCGCCGTTTCGGACGCCTCACCACACGCTGTCCTACGCGGCCATGGTCGGCGGTGGGCCGCGGATGTCGCCGGGCGAGGTGACCCGGGCGGACAATGGCGTCCTCTTCCTGGACGAGCTGCCCGAGTTCGGGCGCGACGTGCTCGAGGCGTTGCGCGAGCCGCTGGAAGACGGCCGGGTGGCGATTGCGCGGGTCGGGCGGGCGACCACGTTTCCGGCCCGCTTCCAGCTCGTCGCGGCGATGAACCCCTGCCC
>JALZAF010000323.1 GCA_030948505.1 Chloroflexota bacterium | reverse complement strand
GAAGGCACAGAGGTCGCCGCCGGCGCGGCGGCCGGGGCCGTGCCGGGCTCAGCGATTGCCCGTGGGCTGCCAGGCGGGCCAGCCGTCCGCGGAGTGCGCGAATCGCTGGGTGACCGGACCGTCGAGCCGGCGGCAGGCTCAGGGGGCGCGGGCGTCGCGGGTTCGCCGCGACCCGGCTTCACGCCAGCCGGTGCGCGCATCGGCCGGAACGATCCCTGCTTCTGCGGGTCGGGACTCAAGTACAAGAAGTGTCACGGGCGCTGACCGCGGCCCGTGGCCGAAGGTCGCGCCCTGCGCAGGCATGCGGCGCGACCTGATCCGCCTCGTCGTGGTGGCGATCGCGGGCGCGGTCCTGCTGGCGGCCTACACCAGCTATCGCATCTGGGCCCAGGGAGCGCGCGATGAGCGCCGGCCGGCCGCGGCCATCGTGGTCCTGGGCGCGGCCCAGTTCGACGGGCGTCCATCACCCGTATTCAAGGCCCGCCTCGATCACGCCATCGATCTCTATCGGGCTGGCGTGGCGCCACTCCTCGTCACGACCGGTGGCAATGTGCCCGGCGACTGGACGACGGAGGCCGCCGTCGCCCGCGCGTTCGCCATCGAGCAGGGCGTGCCGGCCGGGGCGATCGTCTTCGAGGACCGTGGGCGGAACACGGTCGAGTCGCTACGCGCTGTCGCGGCGCTGCTGCGGGGGCGTGGGATCGCCGACGCCGTCTTCGTGTCCGATCGGTCCCACATGTTGCGAGTCCTTCGGATCGCCCGCGACGAGGGCATCACGGGCTGGGGATCGCCGACCGACACGAGTCCCACCGACGCCGACTTCGGGCGACGTGTCGACGCGACGATTCACGAGCTCGGAGCGCTGGCGTTCTACTTTGTCGCCCGCGATGTCGGACCGGAGAGTCCGGCGCTCGCGGGCGCGAACACTCGATTTCGCGATGCGATTGGCGGGCGATGACGCGCACTCGCCCGCATTCGGTTGCGAATGAGATTCGCGCCGACGCCGCGCAAGATCGACGACTCGCCACGCGAGTTCTCCCTCTTGGCGCGGCAATATTCAGCGCCTATACTGGCCGAAACTTCCCGGGGTTCCCAGTGATGCCCCGCTGCCCCCGCTCGAGTGAACCCCGAACTGCCCCGCAGCTACAGAGAGGGACTCGTGAAGCAGGCCGAGGAAGCGTCTTTTGTTGATCTCATCGCCTGCGAGCGGGACTGCCGGACATGCAGTTACGCCGCGGCACTCGATTGTGACGGCAATTGCGGCGTGTGCCCCCACAACGGCTACTGTCCCTGCGTGAACCCCGTCGTCGCCCGGAGCAAGACCGCCCTGCGGCTCATCGAGCTCCGCCCGATCCTGCTCCAGGACCTTCAGGCCCGCAACTAGGTGGAAGCGTCCGCCATTCGCGACCTGGCCGAGCGGATCCGGTCGACCTCGGGGCGTCTTTGACCTCGACGTAAAACAACGGCGAGTCGACGAGCTCGACTCGCTCACGTCCGCGCCGGGCTTCTGGGACGACCAACGATCGGCCCAGAAGATTCTTCGAGAGGCGGATGGACTCCGATCGGAGATCCGCGTCTGGCGCGATTTCCTGTCACGGACGGAGAACCTCCTCACCACGCTCGAGCTGGTCGACGAATCAGGCGACCCCGAACTGAGCGCCGAGCTCGATCGCGAAGCCGATGGGCTCGAACGCGACTTCGGCAGCCAGCGGACCCAGCTCCTCTTCTCCGGCCCGTATGACGACCGCAGCGCGCTGCTGTCGATCAGCGCGGGTGCGGGCGGCACGGAGGCGACGGACTGGGCGGAGATGCTGGTCCGGATGTACCTCCGCTGGGCGGAGCGGCATCGCTTCCACACCGAGATCGTCGACCAGCTGGAGGGCGAGCAGGCCGGCATCAAGAGCGCGACGGTCGAGGTCAACGGCCGGGCGGCCTACGGTTGGCTGCGCGCCGAACGCGGTGTCCATCGACTGGTGCGCATCAGCCCGTTCGATTCGCAGAAGCGCCGGCAGACAACGTTTGCCCTGGTCGAGGTCCTGCCCGCGGTCGACGACGACATCGAGATCGAGCTCAACTGGGACGAGATCCGGGTCGACACCTTCCGCGCCCAGGGCGCCGGAGGGCAGCACGTCAACAAGACCGACTCTGCCGTTCGCCTGACCCACGTCCCGACCGGCATCGTCGCCCAGAGCCAGAACGAGCGGTCGCAGACCCAGAACAAGGAAACGGCGATCAAGGTCCTCAAGGCCCGACTCCTGGAGCGCGCCCTCGAGGAGAAGGAGGCCGAGACCCGAAAGCTCAAGGGCGAGCACGTCGAGGCCGGCTGGGGCAACCAGATCCGCAGCTACGTCCTGCACCCCTACCAGATGGTCAAGGACCTGCGCACCGGCTACGAGACATCCAACACGACCGCGGTGCTCGACGGCGACCTGGACACGTTCATGCAGGCCGAGCTCGAACGGCTGGCGACCGGCGCGCCGCCCAGTGCCGACGGCGGGGCGTGACACCGGCCGGCGTCACCATTCGCGCGGCGGGTCTCGACGACCTTCCCGCCTGCGCCGGGATCTGGCGCGAGGCGCTCAACGACTTCTTCGGCCGGCTCAACCTGCCGGCGGTCCCGCCGGAGGTGGCATCGCTGACCCGGCTTCATGCCCACGTGCTGTCGAGCGACCCGGCACGATTCATGGTCGCGGCGCGGGCCGATCCGGCCACCGGCGGAGAGCGACTGGTCGGCTTCGTCGCCGCCACCCGGCGCGACCTCGTCTGGTTCCTCTCGATGCTGTTCATCCGGCCGGGCGACCAGGGTGCGGGGCTCGGGCGGGCCTTGCTGGAACGCGTCATGCCGGCCGACGACGCGGTCACGGCGACCGCGACCGACACGGCCCAACCGATCTCCAACGCGCTCTATTCGAGTTGCGGGATGGTGCCCCGCATCCCGCTCCTCAACCTGGTCGGGCGGCCCGCGCGACCGGGTGCCTTCGACCGGTTGCCCTCCGGCGTCGCCGCTCAGCCGATGGTCGACGGGGATGCCGCCACCGTCGACACCCTCGATGCGGCTGTCGCCGGCTTCCGCCACCCCCAGGATCACGCCTTTCTGCGCGCCGAGAGCCGGCGCGGATTCCTGTATCGGGCGCCGGACGGAACCGCCGTCGGATACGGGTACGCGTCGGAAGCGGGCCGGGTGGGCCCGATCGCGGTTCGTGACGAGGCGCTCCTGGCGCCTGTGCTCGGCCACCTGCTCACGGCCGTGGAACCTCGCGGAGCGTCGGCGCTCTGGGTGTCGGGGGCGGCCGGGGGCGCGCTCATGGCGCTGCTACGGGCGGGCCTCCGCCTGGAAGGCTTCCCCGTGCTGCTCTGCTGGAACCGGCCGTTCGCCGACTTCAGCCGTTACGTGCCCATCTCGCCGGGCCTGCTCTGAGAGGAGACCGCACGGCCGGCCCGGACAGCGGCTCGCCGGAACCGGTGGTAGCCTTGCCCGACGTGGCTCCACCGACAGTGCCCGCGGACGGAGTCGAAGCCTTGCCGGCCGGCGACCCAGCTCGCCGTCGCGGCAGCCGCCCGCGGAGCCGATCGTGACCCTCGCCTCGACTGAGTCCCCTGCCCGGTCCTTCCGCAACCGCCTGTTCGGCGCGCCGCGGGAGCACGCAACCGCCGACCGGGCCGTGCTCGTGCTGCACGACGTGACCAAGACCTATCCCAACGGCAAGGAGGCCCTGCGCGACGTCGACCTCGTGATCCCCGAGGGCGACTTCGTCTTCCTGGTCGGCCCGTCCGGCGCCGGCAAGTCCACCCTTCTCAAGCTCCTGTTCCGCGACGAGATCGCCACCCACGGCGACGTCATCCTCGACGGCCAGGACCTGGCCCGCATCTCGCGCCGCCAGGTGCCGAAGGTGCGCCGCAAGATCGGCATCGTCTTCCAGGACTTCAAGCTCCTGCCCCGCAAGTCGGTCTGGGAGAACGTGGCCTTCGCCCTCGAGGTGACCGGCACTCCGCGCCGGCGCATCCGGCCGGCCGTGGACCGGGTGCTGGCGCTGGTCGGCCTGACCGCCCAGTCAGCCCAGATGCCGGGCCAGCTGTCGGGTGGCGAGCAGCAGCGGACGGCCATCGCCCGGGCGCTCGTTCATGACCCCCGTCTGATCATCGCCGACGAGCCGACCGGCAACCTCGACCCGCTCATCAGCTGGGAGATCCTGCAGCTGCTGCTGCGAATCAATGAGCTGGGGGTGACGGTCCTCATGGCGACACACAACGCCGACGTCGTGACCGCGCTCCGCAAGCGCGTTGTCGCGCTGGAGGAGGGCCGCATCATCCGCGACGAGGTCGGTGGCGCCTACCATCGGACGGACTGAGTGATCTCGTTCATCGCCTTCAGCCTTCGGCGCGCCTGGCAGGGCTTCTGGCGCAACGCCCTGATGAGCTTCGCGGCCACGGCCACGATGGTCCTGATGCTCATGCTGCTGGCCGGTTTCTGGATCATCCACACCGGCCTGCTGGCGGGCCTCGAGTTCACCGAGTCCAAGGTCAATGTCGTGGCCAAGCTGTACGACGAGGTAACCCCGGGCCAGGTCGATGGGCTCAAGGCCGAACTCCAGGCGATGCCGGAAGTGGCCAGCGTCGAGTACATCAGCAGGGACGAAGCGCTCAAGCGGTTCCGCGCCAACCGGGCCGCCCAGGGCCAGCAGGACCTGACCCAGTTCCTCGACACCAACCCGTTCCACGCCAGCATCGAGATCTCGCTCAAGGATCCGTCCTTCTACGCCGTGGTCCAGCAACGCCTCTCGGCAAACGCAGCCGTCCAGGGCGTGGAGAACATCGGCAACCTCGTGGAGCGGGTGCTCACGATCACCAACTTCCTGCGCACGGCAGGTGCGGTGATCCTCGTGATCATCGGGATCATCGTGCTGTTCATCATCGTCAACACGATCCGCCTGGCCGTCGTGGCCCGGGCGGAGGAGATCGAGATCATGCGCCTCGTCGGCGCGTCCGACGCCTTCATCCGCTGGCCGTTCGTCTTCGAGGGCGCGCTCGTGGGACTGCTGGGAGCGGTGATCACCCTGGCGATCCTCGGGGCAGCGTCGGATGCCCTCGGCAAGTTCATGTTCGACTTCTTCCGGGTCCTGCCGCTGACGTTCGGATCACTGGCCCGGGACCTGATGGTCATCGTTTTCGGGGCCGGCGTGGGCCTTGGAATCCTGGGCGCCTGGGTCTCCGTCAGGACCTATCTGATCCGCTGAGCTTGGGCCGCTCTGGCCCCTTCGAGGTCGCGACCGGCCCTCTTCGTGTAGGCGCGGCCAAGAGCGCATGAAGTTGCCTTCACGCGACGTCCGCCGGGGGCCCCCGAACGTAGCCTCTCATGAGGGCGGTGTAGTCTTCGCCCGTTCCACGCACGCTACCCGACGCTACAAGGACCCCCCGATCGATGCTTCCCCACGACCCCGACCGCCCGGAGGTCGCCACGTCGGCGACACCCGTCACGCCCGCTGCGGGCCCCGACCCCGTCCCAACCAGTTACGACTTCCATGCCGGGCCGGTCCTCGTCGCGCCGCCGCGCAGTCGGCGCGCCTCCGTCCTCGCGCTGGCAATCGCACTGGTCGCGATCCTGGCCGGCGGTGCGCTCTTCATGGCCGGTTTCTCGCTCGGCGAACGCGCCGGCAGCCAGCCTGGGACCCCGGCTTCCGACGACAAGGCCTTCGAGCCCTTCTGGAACACCTACGACACCATCATCCAGCGCTACGCCGGCGGCCCGGTCGACAAGACCACGCTGATCCAGGGCGCGATCAAAGGGCTGATCGCCGCCCTGAACGACCCCTATTCCTCGTACCTCACGCCGGAGGAGTTCCAGGCCTCGCTGCAGGGGATCTCCGGGCAGTTCGAGGGCATCGGAGCGGAGATTGGCACCCAGAACGCGGCCGGCACGACGTCCGATTGCGCGACGCTCGGCCCGGACTGCCGCCTCGTCGTCATCGCCCCGATCGATGGCTCGCCAGCGCAGAAGGCCGGCATGAAGTCCGGCGACATCATCTCGGCCGTCGATGGGTCGTCGGTCGACGGGCTGACGGTCGACGCGGCTCGCGACAGGATCCGGGGCAAGAAGGGCACCCAGGTCGTGCTCACGGTCAGCCGCAGCGGTGACGCGACGCCCCTCAAGCTGACGATCACCCGCGACGTCATCGTCCAGCAGGAGGTCGTCACCAAGGACCTCGCCGGAGGTACGGTCGGTTACATCAGGTTGACTGGCTTCTCCGACAACTCGGCCGCCAGCCTGCACAAGGCCGTCGCCGCCGACGTCGCCAAGGGCGACAAGAAGTTGATCCTCGACCTGCGCGGCAATCCCGGTGGCTTCGTGACGGCGGCCCGTTCGGTAGCCAGCGAGTTCATCGGCAGCGGCACGCTCTTCTGGCAGGAAGACTCCAAGGGCAACAAGACGCCGACCGATGCCCAGCCGGGCGGGGCGGCCACCGATCCGTCGATCAAGCTCGTCGTCCTCATCGACAAGGGCAGCGCCTCGGCCAGCGAGATCGTGGCCGGCGCCCTGCGCGACACGAAACGGGCGACGCTGGTCGGCGAGACGTCCTTTGGCAAGGGCACGGTCCAGGAATGGACCCCGCTCGAAGGTGCCGGCGGGTTCCGGTTGACGATCGCCAAGTGGCTGACCCCGAACCAGGAGTGGATCCACCACAAGGGCATCACGCCCGACGTGGCGGTGACCGTGCCGGCCAACCTGCCGGCCGGCCAGGACCCGGTCCTGAACAAGGGCCTCGAAGTCCTGGGAGCAAAGGCGGCGCTGGACCGAGCCGCCTGAGACGGTGGCGTTCGGGCCGAGGGCGTTAAGGTGTCGGCGTTCCGACGTCGGCCGTTCCGGCGTCGGCCGTTCGGCCGAACCCTCCGAAGCGCGCCTCGCCCGATGCCCCGCCCTTGCGCGGCCGCGGGGCATCAGGTAGGGTTTCTCCGAACGAAAGGAGGTGATGTGCAGTGATAGACAGTAAGCGTAGCTGCACCACCTCCCAGGAGATGTTCGTCTAAGCGAACACCCTGGGGGTGGGTCAGCAACCGGACGCCGGCCCCAATCGGGCCGGCGTTCGTGCGTTCGGCGCCGTTTTCCGCGGCTCGCTCCCGCCGTGGCGCCACCTGACC
>JALZAF010000313.1 GCA_030948505.1 Chloroflexota bacterium | reverse complement strand
CAGCGCGGACGCCGCGGCCGGCAGAACGTCGCCCCGACGTCCATCACCGCGTGCGTCCAGGCCCTGGCACGGCCGTCGGGAACGGCAGCGTCGGCGAGGGCCTGCAGTTCGCGCGGCGCGAGCTCCCCTTGCCTGGAGACGATCCTGGACAGCACCCGACGAACATTCGTGTCGACGGCCGCGACCGGGTGCCCGAAGCCGATCGCGGCCACGGCCCGGGCGGTGTACCGCCCGACGCCGGGCAGGCGCTCCAGCGCCGCGACCGAGTCCGGGACGATCCCGCCGTGCTCGGCGACGATCGCCCGCGCGGCTCGCCCCAGGTTGATCGCCCGGCGGTTGTAGCCCAGTCCCGCCCACTCCCGCAGGACGTCCGCGGGCGAGGCGTCGGCCAGGCTGGTCAACGTGGGGAACCGGCGCATCCAGCGATCCCAGTACTCGGCGGCGCGACCGATCTGCGTCTGCTGGGCCATGACCTCCGACACGAGGATCGCGTACGGGTCCGTGCTGTCGCGGATCGCGAACCGTCGTCCCGCGGCGTCGTACCAGGCCAGAACGGCGTCGCGCAGCGCGGGCGGAAGGCCGGACGTGACGGGCACGTCCGTACGATAGCCGTCCCGATCAGAGGAGTTGGTGTTGCGATTCGGTGCGGCCTTCTGGATGCAGCGGACGGGCTGGCCCGACCTGCGCGATGCCTGTCTCGCCGCCGAAGCCGCCGGCTTCGACACCATCTGGCTGGACGACCACCTGCTGTCCGATGAGGGCGCCTGGCCGGACCCCAAGCTCGAGGGCTGGTCTGCGCTGGCCGCCGTCGCCGCCGTGACGTCGAGGGCCCGCCTTGGCCTGCTCGTGTCCGCCAACACCTTTCGCAACCCGGGCCTGACGGCGAAGCTGGCCACAACGCTGGACCACGTCAGCGACGGCCGGGCGATCCTGGGCATCGGTGGGGCCTGGTTCGAACGCGAGCACGACGCCTTCGGGATCGACTTCGCCTCGGGTGTCGGCGAGCGGCTGGACCGGCTGGACGAGTCGGTCATGTTGATGCGCCGCCTGCTCGACGGGGAGCGCTTCAGCCACGAGGGCCGCTTCTACACCTTCCACGACGCGCTGTGCGCGCCGCGGCCGGTGCAGACCCACCTGCCCATCCTGGTCGGTGGCTCGGGACCGAAGAAGACCCTCCGCACCACCGCTCGCTACGCCGACCTGTGGAACGGCTATGGCTCCCTGGACCGCATCGCCGCGACGAGCGACACGTTGCGCCAGCGGTGCGAGGAGGAAGGCCGTTCATTCGAGGCGATCGACCGCACGGTGACAATGGAAATCGTCATCCGGGACGACCCGAAGACCGCGACGCGTGTTCGCGACGAGGCGGCCGACCGCCACGGCCTGCGCGGCGAGAGAGGATCCGACGCCTCCGAGCGGGGCCTCGACGCCGGCGGCCCGCCTGAGGCGATCGCCGCCTACCTTCGACCGTTCGCCGAGCTCGGCATCGCCGAAGTCATCTGGGTCTTCCGCCGCCCGTTCGACACCGAGACGATGCAACAGCTGGCCGAGGTGCGGACCGCCCTGGAGAGCTGATCAGCGGCGTTCTGCCTCGGCCACCAGCGCGCGCATGCCTTCGAGCGGCGCCCATACCCAGTCCGGCAGGTAGGTCGCCGCGTAGATGAACTCGTAGCATTCCTTCTCGAACTCGAAGGCGCGCAGCAGGTCTTCGTCCACCTCGATGGGCGCGCCGAGTTCCCGCAGGCCTGCCCGGTAGGCCTCCAGGAATCGCTCGCGTGATCGCACCAGCCAGCCCTCGACATCGAGCCCGGGCGACTCCACGGGCCCGCCGCGCCGCGACTGCGCCCGCCACCGCGCACTGCGCCCAACGTGGTCGATCGAGCGCAGCATCGAGGCCACGTCGCGGAGGGGCGAGTTGCGGCGGCGACGCTCCTCCAGCGTGCGCGTTGGCTCACCCTCGAAGTCGATGATCCGATAGCCGTCGGCGGTCTCCAGCACCTGGCCGAGGTGATAGTCACCGTGGACGCGAGTCAGGATCGGCACGGTCGGCAGCGCTTCGAACACCGACAGCTGCTCCGCAATCGCGGGCGCCATGGCCCGCAACTCGTCGCCCGCCGGCCCGGGAACCACATCGATCGCGCGCTGGAGCTGGACCTGCGCGGCCCGGCGCCACCCTCGCAGGTCATCCCGCCCGGCCTCCCGGGGTTCGAGCTCAGGCACGGCGGCGGCCATCGACAGGGCCGCGTGGAGATGGGAGGTGAGCGCGCCGATCTCCGCCGGCTCCTCCGTCGCGAACTCGACCGTGACCTCGCCGGGCGCCAGGATCCAGGCCGTCAGCCGTTCGGCCAGTGACTCGTACGCGTCGGCCGCGTCGGGCAGGAACTCCTGCACCAGGGCCGCCGTCGACGCACCCGCCGCGGTCACCAGCTCCACGAAGCCGGCCAGGCGCGGAACAGCCGGGAATCGGACCTCCTCTGCCAGCCAGGCGTTCAGCTCGAGGTCCGGGTTGAGCCCCGCTTCGAGGCGCCGGAACGCCTTGAGGATCAGCCGCTCGCCGAGGACAACCGACGTGTTCGACTGGTCGGCGCCCACCGGACGCTCGGCGAGCTCGGCGACCGTCCGAACGGGATCGGGGACGAGGTCCCCCAGCCCGGCGGCCGGCCGGCACACCAGCGCCGCCGTAACTGAACCCGTGGCCGCGCCCGCGGCGCGGTGCGGCAGGGCGGGCAGCGTCCGGCCCTCGGCCATCGCAGCGGCGAGCGCCCGCCACGTCCCATCGCCGTCGGCGGCCAGCCTGAGCGCGTAGCCGGTCATCCGCAGCGGGAGGGAGTAGCGGCCACGCGCGCCGCCGGCGGAGTGGACCTCGACGACCGCCAGCAATGCACCGGAGCCCAGGTCGAACGCTTCGGCCAGCTCCAGGCGCGAGATCAGCTCGCCCTTGGCGCCGTACCAGCGAGCCGCCGCGAACGCCTCGCGGTCGAGCGACCCGACGAACGCGGCGACGGCCGCGAAGGTCGCCGTCAGATCTTGATCATCACGTGCTTGACGACGGTGTAGTCCTCGACCGCGTACATCGACTGGTCCTTGCCGTAGCCGGACTCCTTGAAGCCGCCATGGGGCATCTCTGACACCATCGTGAAGTGCTCATTGATCCAGACGGTCCCGAACTGGATGGCCTTGGCGACCCGCATCGCCCGTCCGATGTCCGAAGTGAAGATGGATGCAGAAAGCCCGAACCGGATGTCGTTGGCCCACTTGATGGCGGTCTCCTCGTCGGAGAAACGCTGGACCGTGACCACGGGGCCGAACACCTCGTCCTGCACGATCTCGCTCTTCTGGTCGGGGCCGGCAATGACTGTCGGTTCGTAGTAGGAGCCGCGTCGCTTGGGGCGGTTGCCACCCACGACGATCTCGGCCCCATCACGGGCCCGGTTGACCATCGCCTCGACCTTGTCGGCCTGGGCCTTGGCGATGAGCGAGCCCATGTCGAGGTCGTCGGACTCGGCGGGGTCGCCCCACTTGATCGAGCGGACCTGGTCCGCCAGGGCGCTGACGAACTTGTCGTAGACCTTGGGTCCGGCGATGACGCGCGTTGCCGCCGTGCAGTCCTGGCCGGAGTTCCAGTAGCCGGCCGACTTCAGGGTTTCTGCCGCGGCCTCGATGTCCGCGTCGTCGAAGATGAGGACCGGCGCCTTGCCGCCCAGCTCGAGGTGCAGGCGCTTGACCCGGTCGGCGGCGATCCTGGCGATCTTCTTGCCCGTCGCCGTATCACCGGTGAGGGAGATCATCCCGACCTTGGGGTGAGCGACCAGCGCTTCGCCGATTGCCTCGCCCGTGCCGGTGACGACGTTGAGCACGCCAGGCGGGAAGATGTCCGCCGCCATCTCCGCCAGCAGGATGGCCGTCAGCGGCGTCCGGATCGATGGCTTGAGGACGACCGTGTTGCCGGCGGCGAGGGCCGGCCCGATCTTCCAGCCGGCCATGTAGAGCGGGTAGTTCCAGGGCGCGATCGAGGCGATCACGCCGACCGGGTCGCGCCGGATCATCGACGTGTGGCCCGCCAGGTACTCCCCAGCGGCCTTGCCTTCCATGAGCCGGGCGGCGCCGGCGAAGAAGCGCAGGTTGTCCGCCACGGCGCTCATCTCGTCGATGGCGGCACCCAGCGGCTTGCCGGCATTCTGCGACTCGATGTGGCCCAGCTCGTCCGCCCGGCCCTCGATCGCGTCAGCCAGCTTGAGCAGCATCCGGCTGCGATCCTGGGGCGTCGTGTTCTGCCAGGTCTCGAAGGCGGTGGCGGCGGCCTCGACGGCGCGGTTGACGTCCTCTTCCCCGCTGGCCTGGACGCGGGCAATCGTCTCGCCGTTGGCGGGGTTCTCGACCGGCAGGGTCTCCCCGGATGCCGCGTCCACCCACTTTCCGCGGATGAACTGCTGGTACGTCTTGACCTTGTCGATGACGGTCGTCACGGCGAGTGTCCTCCTGGCCTTTCGGGCAGTGAGCTGCAGGTGTGGGAGGCAGATTGTGCGCCGGGATCGGTATGGGCGCGAGCAAGGGCGCGAACGGTGCGACAGCCGGCCAACGGCTACGGGCCCAGCCAGGCCAACGGCTACAGGCCCGGACGGCGTTTCAGCCGGCCACGGCCTCGCGCCTCACCGGTTGCCCGGTCACGGCCAGCCGCTCGATCAGCGCCGCGGCCCTGTGAGTCCCCGATTCCCCCTGGATCCGGGTGGCCAGCGCCGTCAGCCGGTCCCGCAGCGCCCCTCCGGCCAGCAGCCTGTCGATGGCCCCAATGAGCTCCTCGTCGGCGAAATCGTAGGCGGGCAGTCGGACGCCGAGGCCCGTTTCGGCCATTCGCTGGGCGTTGTCGACCTGGTCCCAGAAGAGCGGCAGCACCACCATCGGCTTACCGTGATGCAGGCTCTCGGTGACCGTGTTGTTGCCGCCGTGGGTGATGACCAGGTCCACCCGCGGCAGGATCGACGGCTGGGGCAGGAACGACTCGCCGGTCATGTTGTCGTGCAGCCGGATCTGGTCGCCGAGAGGGCCCTTCGACACGATGACCCGGTGGCGGGTCCGACCCAGTACGTCGACCAGCCGCTGCATCAGGCCCACGTCGGCCGAGCCCAGGCTGCCCAGGGAGAGGTAGATCAACGAGCCCCTGCCGCCGCGCAGGTGAACGGGCAGCTCCCAGGCCGCTTCGGTCGCCCGGACGGACGAGTCGAGTCGGTGCCAGGTGGGGCCGAGGGGTCGTTCGCGAGCGTAATCGGCCTCCGCCGGGTAGAGATACAGGTTCAGGAAGGGCGACTTGTGGATGAAGTCAGGCCCGAGGTTCGACCAATCCAGCCCGGGCGCGCCGTGGTCGCGCATGAACGCGTCGAAATCGGCCCACATCTCGCGCTGAGTTCGCCCGACCTCGTCAAGGAAGGCCGGCCAGGCGCCGCGGTCCCCGGCCGGGTAGCCCGATGAGAACGGCGGGACGGCCGGATCCTTGATCTCGGCCGGGTTGCAACTCACGATCCGCACCCACGGCCGTCCGGCCGTCACGACCGCCGGGAAGCCGACGACGTTGTCCTCGACGATCGCGTCCGGCCCCAGCTCGTCGAAAATCTCGTGCAGACGGGCGTCGACGTACTTCGCGCCGTCGATCAGGGCCTGCCAGGTTGGAGCGATGAACTCGGCCAGCTGCTCGATGGTCGGCTTGCGGAACACCGGCGCCGTGTCGCGGATGAAGTCGATCCAGAACTGGCCGGGCGCCTCCTCGACCTGCGGCTTGGGGCCCAGCCGCATCAGGCGCTCCTCGAAGCCCTTCGCCTCGAGCGTGCCCGCGAACGACTCCTCGACGATGAACACCACCCGGTGCCCGCGGCGCCGCAGCACGTCGCCGATGCCAACGCAGTTGTTGGTCGGCCCGTAGGCGCCTTCGGGGAAGAAGACGATCGTTCGCGCTCCGCTCGCCGTCATCGCCGGATTATCGGGCCGCTCGCGAGGCCGGGTACCACGGGATCACGAGGCGCTCCGTCGCCACGACCAGGGCGAACAGCGCGACGCTGAGCAGGGCCGCAAGGAGGATCGCCGCGAAGACGAGATCCGTCCGAAACGCGTTCTGCGACAGCTGCATCCAGATCCCCAGTCCCTCGTAGGCGCCGACGTACTCGCCGAACACCGCCCCGATGACGGCGTACGTGACGGCGATCCGGAGGCCCGTGAAGAACGACGGCAGCGCCGCCGGCCAACGCAGGTCGCGGAAGACGCGGGCGCGGCCGGCGGCGAACGAGCGCATCAGGTCCGTTGCCTCGCGGGAGGCGGCCGCGAAGCCGTCAAGCAGCGCGATCGTCACCGGGAAGAAGGTCACCAGGACCACGATGAGGATCTTGGGCGCGAGGCCGAACCCGAACCACAGCACGAGCAGCGGCGCGATCGCCACGACGGGCACGGTCTGCGACGCGACGAGGAGCGGCTGCAGCGCCGCCCGCACGCTGGCGAAGCGGTCCATGAGGATCGCCGCGGCGACGGATACCAGCACCGACAGGACCAGTCCCAGCAGCGTCTCGCCCAGGGTGGGCAGGAGGTGACGGACGGCATCGGCGCGGAAGGTCCACAGCTGCTCGACGATCCGGCTGGGCGCCGGCAGGACGATCGGGCTGACTCCGGCAAGCCGGCAATATGCCTCCCAGGCGACGAGGATGGTGGCGACCACCAGCAGCGGCGGCCCGACCCGCCGGGGCGTCACGGCAGGAAGTCGTTGCTGAACAGCGAGGCGTAGTTCGGCGCTGCGGTGAGCGGCTTGCCGTACGCATCGACCAGCAGCTTCTGGTCATACAGGAAGCCCGAGTAGCCCTGCCACTGCTCGAGGGTCTGCGGCCCAATCTGTCCGGTCGCGTTGACGTAGAAGCCCTCCTGGGAGAGAAACTCGGCGCTCGCCTTCGGCAATGCGGGGTTGGCGTCGAACACGCCCGGATTTTCCTGGACCAGGATGGCCGCCGCGCCGTCGGGGTCGGTCGCGGCCATCTGGAACCCGCGGACGGTCGCCGCGACGAAGCGGCTGGCGACGTCCGGCTGGCGGGCGAGCCAGTCCCGGTCGCAGGCCAGGACCACCTGGTAGAAGTCGGGGAAGCCGTAGTCGGTGAAGGCGAAATAGCGCAGCTTGATGTTCCGCTCCTGGGCCTCGATTCCTTCCCACGCGGTGAACGTGATCGTGGCATCCACTCGCTTCGCGTAAAGCGCTTCGTAGGCCGCGGAATCGATCGTGACGTCCTTGAAGACCCCCTTGCCGCCATCGTGCTGGATGACGAACTTCACCGTTGGAACCTCGTTGGCGTACCCGAAGCCACCGTAGGTCTTGCCGTCCAGGTCGCGCGGACGGTGGATGGCGGAGGCATCGAGCACGGCGATCTCCGACGCCGCGTGCTGCAGGATCGCCATGATGGAGATGATGTTCGCGCCCTTGGTGGCGGCGAACGTCAGCGAGTCCTGGAAGCCGATCCCGCACTCGGCCTGGTGAGCCGCCAGGAGCGCCTCCGGAGCCGTCTGCGCATACGGCAGGATCTGCAGGACGATGCCGGCATCCGCGTACCAGCCTTCGTGCTGGGCGACGAAGAAGCCGGTGTGGTTCGTGTTAGGCGTCCAGTCGAGGGCCAGCCTGACCGTGGCATGGGCGAAGGACGACGCGGCCGACCCGGCGGCGGCCGCCGAAACCGAAGGGCGCGAGGCCGAAGGGCTCGCGCAGGCGCCGGCGAGGAGCACGACTGCGACGGCAAGGGTGACGGGTCGGGCGAGGAACGACATCTGACTCGAGACTCCGATCATGGGAACGCCGCTCCCGGGGACGGGAACGGCATCGAGTCAGTCGGGCCTGCTTCCTTCGCTGGTACGAGCCAGATCAGGTTCGGCGGGTCTGTGGCTGGGGCCACACTCTCAGCGCGGATGCGCTCCCCGGAGGCGATCTTCGGTTGTCGGCCGAGTCTAGCACCGCTCCCCGGCTGAGCCTAGCGGCCGCCGTCGGCGGTGACGCGCACGATCCAGCGGCCGCGGGCCTGTCCGGCGACCACGCCATCGAGGGCCGGCTCGAGTGCCTCCAGGGTGACCTCGGTCGCGTCCTCGCCCAGGCCACGGGGCCGATAGTCGATCGCGAGGCGCTCCCAGAGCGCCCGCCGCTCGGCGATCGGGACGGTCACGGAATCCATGCCCAGCAGCGCCACGCCGCGCAAGATGAACGGCAGGACGGTCGTCGAAAAGGCCGCGCCCCCGGCGTTCCCGCAGGCCGCAACCGCCGCCCCGGCCTGCAGCGTGCGCAGGATGTACGGCATCGTGGGAGCGCCAACCGCGTCGATGGCGCCCGCCCAACGGCCGGATTCGAGCGGGCGCGCGCTGTCCGCGACGACCTCGGCCCGGTCGAGAATTTCGCTCGCCCCGAGCGCCCGCAGTCGATCGCGCTCGTCGGGCTTGCCGGTCGCGGCCACCACCTCGTAGCCGCGTGCGGCCAGGATCCCGAGCGCTGTCCGGCCAACGCCGCCGGCCGCACCGGTCACCAGTACCGGCCCCTTCGACGGCACGAGCCCGCGCGCTTCGAGAGCGGCAACACTCATGGCGGCCGTGAAGCCGGCCGTGCCGATGGCCATCGCGTCGCGAGCGGAAAGACCGTCCGGCAGCGGGACAGTCCAGTCGGCGGGCACCCGGGCGTACTCGGCATACCCACCGTGGCGCGAGACGCCGATCTCGTAGCCGTGGGCGATGACATTCGTTCCGCGCCGGACGGCTGGGTCGTCGCTGGCGACCACCTCGCCGGCCAGGTCCACGCCCGGCACGAGGGGGCTGATGCGGGCGACCTTGCCGTCGGCTCGCGTCGCCAGGCCATCCTTGTAGTTGACGCTCGACCAGCGGACCCGGACGAGGACCTCACCCGGCGGAAGGTCCCCTACCCGCAACTCGCGCACGCCGCGCTCGACGCCGTCCCCTACCCGCTCCGCGACATAAGCCCGGAAGGTCGCTGGGACGTCAGCCACGGACGATCTCCTCGAGCGGACGGCGCGGCCGGCCGATCAGCGGCGAGCGCAGGACTCCAGCGCCCGGCGCGTGGCCAGCCAGACGGAACGGCGCGCGGCGTCGATCCGATCGAGCGCACCGAACGCCTCGCCGGCAACGGCCCCCTCCACGGCGGCGCGGACGTCCACGGCCAGGGAGCGCGCCCACTGCCGGCCCAACCAGCCGGCGTGGACCGCGAGGATCCGCGAAACGACGAAGCCTGCGACCAGGGCCGCACCGAGCAGGGCCAGTGGTACCGGCACCCGGCCGACGATGGGCAGCGCCACCACGTCGACCGGCGGACGAGCGAGGACCAACAGCACGAGCCACACGATCGACACGACGATTGCAATGCTGACCAGTGTCTGCAGGACGCCGAGCAAGGGCCACACGCGGCTGGTGGGTGCGACGATCGAGCCCTGTGAGCCGATGGCGCCGTCGACGGCGGTCCGCAAGCGCGACGCCATCCGGCGGTCCTCGGTGGATGCC
>JALZAF010000305.1 GCA_030948505.1 Chloroflexota bacterium | reverse complement strand
GAAAACGCTTCCTTTCGGTTGACAGTCAAGTGGGCCGCTGACGGTCCACGGGGCCCCGGTGCAGGCCGCCGATCCGCAGACCGGTCGGTCTCCAGGGGCTCAGGGCGAGGACCTGGTCAGGTGGCTGGTGGTGGTTGGATTGGGCCGCCGGCGAACAGCCGGTGCCGGGACCCCTTCCGAGGCCACGAGCGCGGAGTGTAGCAGCGGCCCGAACGGCGTGTCAAACACGCGACGGGCCCCCGAACAGCCCCGCTAACGGGGTCCGCGGGTCAGGATTCCGGTGTCCCCGCCGGCTCCTCCGATTCGTTTGCGAGGAAGGGGTTCGGCTCGCCCGCGCCGCGCCCGGCGGCGCCGCTCGAGTCGCCATCACCACCAAGGAACGGATTGACGAAGTCCGCTTCGTCGTCCGCTCCCCCACCGGCGATGGTGGCCGCCATCGCCAGTCCGGCGGCCTCCTCGTCGACGGGCCGCTTCGAGCCATCCTCGAGGAACGGGTTGTACTCCGACCCGCCCTCCTCGATGGCCTCGCCGGCGAGAGCCTCGATGGCTGCTCGGCGCTCGCGCTCCTTGCGGGCCGCGACGTTGGCCGGCGCGCCCGTCCCGGCGGGGATGAGCTTGCCGATGATGACGTTCTCCTTGAGCCCGATCAGGTGGTCCTTGGCGCCGTTGATGGCCGCCTCGGTCAGCACCCTGGTCGTCTCCTGGAAGGAGGCCGCCGCGAGGAAGCTCGACGTGTTGAGCGACGCCTTGGTCACACCGAGCAGGACGGTCTGGGCCGTCGCCGGCTCTCCGCCTTCGGCCAGGACCCGGTTGTTGTGCTCCTCGAACTCCAGCCGGTCGACGAGCTCGGTCGGCAGGAGGTCGACGTCGCCCGGCTGGTCGATGCGCACCTTGCGCAGCATCTGCCGGACGATGATCTCGATGTGCTTGTCGTTGATCGTGACGCCCTGGCTGCGGTAGACCTTCTGGACTTCCTTGACCAGGTAGCGCTGAACGGCGTCCTTGCCCCGCGTGTCGAGGTATTCCTGCGGGTTGATTGGACCGTCCGTGATCGGGTCGCCGGCCCGGATCTCCTGGCCGTTCTCGACAAGCAGCTTGGCGTTGTGGGGGATGGTGTACTCACGCTCGACGACGTCCTCGGCGCGGACGAGGATGCCGGTGCCGTCCTTGACCATAAAGCCTCGCACCGGCGCCGTGACGTCGGTCGATCCGCCACCCGAGGCGGTGGCACGGGCCAGCACCTGGTTGGCCTCGACGAGATCGCCCGGCGCGGCCAGCAGCTCCGCGCCCTTGGGCAGGGAGATGCTGGTGTCATACGACTCGCGGCTGGTGACCTTGACCTTGGTCCCGGTCTCGCTGCGAATGATCTCGACGATGCCGTCGATGTGGCTGATCTCCGCCTTGCCCTTGGGGATGCGGGCTTCGAACAGCTCCTCGACGCGTGGCAGGCCGGCGGTGATGTCGAGACCGGCGACGCCACCGGTATGGAAGGTCCGCATCGTCAGCTGCGTGCCGGGCTCGCCGATCGACTGGGCAGCGATGATTCCGACGGCCTCGCCGCTGCCAACCATGTCGCCGGTCGCAAGGTTGCGGCCGTAGCACGCCCGGCAGACACCGTGGCGGGCCTCACAGGTCAGCGGTGAGCGGACGAGGACCTCGTCGATCTTCGCCTCATCGATCGCTCGCGCGATCTCCTCGGTGATCAGCTCGTTGCGGTCGACGATGGTGGCCTTGCCCTTGGCGCCGGGGGCGCGCAGGGGGGCGGCGGACAGGCGACCCACGAGGCGGCGCTGGAAGGCGTCCGTCTCGTCGGCCGATTCGGCCCGCGTGATCCAGCTGCCCTCTTCGGTGCCACAGTCTTCCTCGCGGGTGATGACGTCCTGGGCCACGTCCACCAGGCGACGGGTCAGATAGCCCGAGTCGGCGGTGCGCAGCGCGGTGTCGGCCAGACCCTTGCGGGCGCCGTGGGTCGAGATGAAGTACTCGAGGACGGTCATGCCTTCGCGGAAGTTGCTTCGCACGGGCACGTCGATGATCCGGCCCGACGGGTCGGCCATCAGGCCGCGCATGGCGCCCAGCTGGCCGATGTTGCCCTTGTTCCCGCGCGCCCCGGACGTGGTCATCATCGTCACCGGCCCGAACGGGTCGAGCGACTTCATCATGTCGTCGGACATCTTGGCCGTGGTGTCCTGCCAGACGCCGACCACCTGCTCGTAGCGCTCCTCCTCGGTGATGAGGCCACGCTGGAACTGGCGATCGATCTCCGCCACGGATCCGTCGGCCGACTTGAGGGCGGCGGCCTTGTTCTTGGGCACTTCGATGTCGAACAGCCCGATCGTCATCCCGCCCCGGGTGGCGAACTCGAAGCCGACGCTCTTGATGCCGTCGACCAGGTGGGCCGTCTCCTCGGGGCCGAGCAGCCGGTAGCACTCGTCGACCAGCCGCTTGAGCTCGGCCCGCTTCATGATGGCGTTGGAGTAGCGCAGCCGATCGGGCAGGATCTGATTGAAGATGATCCGGCCCACGGTCGTCCGCTGGCGCGCGGGGCTGAGCGTCCCGAGCGCCTCGTCGAACATCCGAACCTCGGCCTCGACGGGCTCGTGAAGGGTGACCGTCCGAAGCTGGTAGGCGAGGATCGCCTCGTCCTCCGTGGCGAACAGGCGGACCCGCTTGCCCTTGACCTCGGGGCCATCCATGGTCAGGTAGTAGCAGCCCAGGACCATGTCCTGGGTTGGCGCCACGACCGGGCTGCCATCGGCCGGCGACAGGAGGTTGGCCGTCGACAGCATCATCGTCCGCGCCTCTTCCTGGGCGGCCGAGCTGAGCGGGACGTGGACGGCCATCTGGTCGCCGTCGAAGTCGGCGTTGAAGGCCGTGCAGACGAGCGGGTGAATCTGGATGGCCGAGCCCTCGACGAGGACCGGCATGAAGGCCTGGATGCCCAGCCGGTGGAGCGTCGGGGCGCGGTTGAGCAGCACCGGGTGGTCCTTGATGACCTCTTCGAGCACGTCCCAGACCTCGGGCCGGACGCGCTCGACGATGCGCTTGGCGCTCTTGATGTTGTGGGCGAAGCCCTTCTCCACGAGCTGCCGCATGACGAACGGCTTGAACAGCTCGAGGGCCATCTTCTTGGGCAGGCCGCACTGGTGGAGCTTGAGTTCCGGCCCGACGACGATGACCGAGCGGCCCGAGTAGTCGACCCGCTTGCCGAGCAGGTTCTGGCGGAAGCGGCCCTGCTTGCCCTTGAGCATGTCGCTCAACGACTTCAGGCGGTGGTTGCCGGTGCCGGCGATGGCACGGCCGCGGCGGCCGTTGTCGATCAGCGCGTCACAGGCTTCCTGGAGCATCCGCTTCTCGTTGCGGATGATGATCTCCGGCGCACCGAGCTCGAGCAGCCGCTTGAGGCGGTTGTTGCGGTTGATGACGCGGCGGTACAGGTCGTTGAGGTCGGACGTGGCAAAGCGACCGCCGTCCAGCTGGACCATGGGGCGGAGGTCCGGCGGAATCACCGGCAGCACCGACAGAATCATCCAGTCGGGGCGGGTGCCGGAGCGACGGAAGGCCTCGATCAGGCGGAGCCGCTTGATGGCCTTCTTGCGGCGCTGGCCGGAGCTCGTGCGAACCTCGACGTGCAGCGACCGCGCCAGCTCCTCCAGGTCCATCCGGCTGATGATGTCGCGGATGGCCTCGGCGCCCATGCCGGCATGGAACAGCCGCCCGCGGCCGGCACCGTTATAGCGCTCGTCGAGGGTGCGGTACTCGGTCTCGCCGAGGGTCTGCATCGCCTTGAGGCCCTCGATCTCGTCGCGGACCTTGCGCAGCTCGTCCTTCTGGCCGGTGGCCTGTTCCTGGAGGCGTTCCTTCTCGTGGCGCAGCGTCTCGTCGACGCCGGCCCGAAGGTCCTCGATCTTCTGCTCGACCGCGCGCTCCTCGTCGCGTTCGCGGCCCTGGATCTCGGCGCTGACCCGCTCCGTCTCGGCGTGGACGATCTTGCGGAGCGACGCGGTCGCCTCCTTGCCGCCCTTGCTGCCGGCCGCGACCACGATCTCGCCGGTCGGCCCGAAGGCGATCGCCTCCTCGGTCACGCTGCTCTTGAGCGCGGCCAGCCGGGCCTCGACCTCCTGGGCAGCGGCGACGGTTTCCTCGGTCCGCGCGGCACGCTGGGACTCGAGCTCGGCCTTGGTGCTGGCCAGCTCCGCGTTCAGCTCGTCCTTGCGCCGGTTCAGGTCGGCCTTGAGCTCGTCCTCGAGCTCGCTCAGCTTCTGGCCGGACTTGCCGCCGCGGCCCTCGGCCTCTTCCTCGAGCTGGGCCAGGGCGCGCTTGCGCACGTCCTCGTCGACGTGGGTGACGATGTACAGGGCGAAGTAGAGAATGCGCTCCAGGTTGCGCGGGCTGATGTCGAGCAGGATGCCCAGTCGCGACGGCGTGCCCTTGAAGTACCAGATGTGGCTGACGGGGCTGGCGAGCTGGATGTGGCCCATCCGCTCACGGCGGACCTTCGAGCGCGTGACCTCGACGCCGCATTTGTCGCAGATGATGCCCTTGTACCGGATTCGCTTGTACTTGCCGCAGTAGCACTCCCAGTCCTTGGTGGGACCGAAGATGCGCTCGTCGAACAGCCCGTCCTTCTCCGGCTTGAGCGTCCGGTAGTTGATTGTCTCGGGCTTGGTGACCTCGCCCTTCGACCACTCCCGGATCTGGTCCGGGCTGGCGAGCGAGATGCGGATCGCGCTGAAATTATTGACCTCGAGCATGGTTCTCCTCCGCGTCACCGCCTGGCTCGGCGACGCGATGCGGGTGAGCTGCGAGCGCCACCGGACCGGCCGGAGACCGGTGGCGCGGGTGCGAATTCTGGAAGTTCAGGTCAGTCCTCGAACCCGGCGAGGTTGATCCCGCCGAGATCGGGCAGGAGATATCCGGACGCGTCGTCCTCCGCGAGCGGGATCTCCTCGTCGTTCTGGTCGAGGATCTCCGCGTTGAGCCCGAGGCTGCGGAGCTCCTTGATGAGGACCTTGAAGGATTCGGGCACGCGCGGGGGCTGGATCTCCTCGCCCTTGACGATCGCTTCGTAGGTCTGGACACGTCCCAGGACGTCGTCCGATTTGACGGTCAGCAGCTCCTGCAGGATGTTCGCGGCGCCGTACGCCTCGAGCGCCCAGACCTCCATCTCGCCGAAACGCTGGCCGCCGAACTGGGCCTTGCCGCCCAGCGGCTGCTGGGTGATCAGGCTGTATGGACCGGTCGACCGGGCGTGGATCTTGTCCTCGACGAGGTGGTGGAGCTTGAGCATGTAGATGTAGCCGACGGTGATGTGGCGGTCGAATGCCTCGCCCGTCCGTCCGTCGCGCAGCTCGATCTTGCCGTTGATGGGCAGGCCGGCTTCCTTGAGCTCCTTCTGGATCTGCTCCTCGGTCGCGCCGTCGAAGACCGCAGTGGCGGCCTTCTCGCCCTTCTCGTGGAGCGCCCAGCCGAGGTGCGTCTCGAGGATCTGGCCGATGTTCATGCGGCTCGGCACGCCGAGCGGGTTGAGGATGATGTCGACGGCCGTCCCGTCGGGCAGGAACGGCATGTCCTCCTGGGGCAGGATCTTGGCAATGACGCCCTTGTTGCCGTGGCGGCCGGCCATCTTGTCGCCGACGCTGATCTTGCGCTTCTGGGCGACGGAGACGCGGACCAGGCGGTTGACACCCGGCTGCAGGTCGTCGTTCAGCTCGCGCCGGAACTCGCGCACCTCGACGACCTTGCCCCGCTCCCCGTGCGGCAGGCGAAGCGAGCTGTCCTTCACCTCGCGCGCCTTCTCGCCGAAAATGGCCCGCAGCAGTCGCTCCTCTGCCGTCAGCTCTGTCTCGCCCTTGGGCGTGATCTTGCCGACGAGGATGTCGCCCGGGCGAACCTCCGCGCCGATGTAGACGATCCCTTCCTCGTCGAGGTCCTTGAGGGACTCCTCGCCGACGTTGGGAATGTCGCGGGTGATCTCTTCGGGGCCGAGCTTCGTGTCGCGCGACTCGATCTCGTGCTTCTCGATGTGGATGCTGGTGAACAGGTCGTCCTTGACGAGGCGGTCGCTGATGACGATCGCGTCCTCGTAGTTGCCGCCTTCCCAACTCATGAAGGCGACAAGGACGTTGCGGCCCAGGGCCAGCTCGCCGAGGTCCGTCGAGGACGAGTCGGCAATCGGCTGGCCGGCGGCGATGCGCGCCCCGACGTCGACGATTGGGCGCTGGTTGATGCACGTGCCCTGGTTGCTGCGGACGAACTTCTGGAGGCGGTACTCGTCGAGCTCGCCGGTATCCGTCTCGACCTGGATCCGCTCCGCGGTGACGCTCGTCACGACGCCGGCCCGGGTGGCGATCACGACCTGGCCGGAGTCACGCGCGGCGCGCTCCTCCATGCCGGTGCCGACGATCGGCGACTCGGGCTCCAGCAGCGGCACGGCCTGGCGCTGCATGTTCGAGCCCATCAGGGCGCGGTTGGCGTCGTCGTGCTCGAGGAACGGGATGAGCGCCGTGGCAACCGAGACGACCTGCTTGGGCGAGACGTCCATGTATTCGATCTGGTCCGGTCGGGCCTCGGGGAAGGTGTCCCGATAGCGCGACGGAATGCGCTCGTCCATGAAGTGCCCGTCGGGGTCGAGGCGCGCGTTGGCCTGCGCCACGACGTGCTCTTCCTCCTCATCGGCCGGCAGGTACTCGATGTCGGCGGTGACGATCGGCCGGATCGGGAAGGCGTTGGCCTTCTGCTTCTTGAGCTCGGCGACGGCTGCAGCGTTGAACGCGGCACCCTTCTTGATGACCGTGCCTCCGGACTTCGACGAGAGATCCGTGCCGGCCTCGTACTGGGCCAGGTTCGGATCGTCCCAGGCAACGGTCCGCTTGACCTTGCGATAGGGCGTCTCGATGAAGCCGTAGCTGTTGATCCGGCCATAGGTCGCGAGCGAGCCGATCAGGCCGATGTTCGGGCCTTCCGGCGTCTCGATCGGGCAGATCCGGCCGTAGTGGCTGTGGTGGACGTCGCGGACGTCGAAGCCCGCGCGCTCGCGCGAGAGGCCGCCCGGCCCCAGCGCCGACAGGCGTCGCTTCGAGGTCAGCTCCGCCAGTGGGTTGGTCTGGTCCATGAACTGCGACAGCTGGCTGCCGCCGAAGAACTCCTTCATCGCCGCCACGACGGGACGGATGTTGATGAGGGCGTTCGGCGTCGCCTTGTCGATCTCCTGAATCGTCATCCGCTCACGGACGACGCGCTCCATCCGCAGCAGGCCGATCCGGAAGGCATTCTGGATGAGCTCGCCGTTGGCCCGGATACGTCGGTTGCCGAGGTGGTCGATGTCGTCCTTGAGCCCCAGCCCGCGGTTGAGCTCGACGAGGTGGCCCACGATCGCCGCGATGTCCTCGCGCGTGATCGTGCGCTGCTCGCGCGGGAGCTCGATGCCCATCCGGCCGGCGACCGCGTCCAGCTTCTTGTTGAACTTGTAGCGGCCCACCCGACCCAGGTCGTAGCGGCGGAAGTTGAAGAACAGGCTCTCGACGAGCTGGCGGGCGTTATCACCGGTGGGCGGATCTCCCGGGCGCAGCTTCTTGTAGACCTCGATCAGCGCTTCCTGCTGGGTGCGCGTCAGGTCCTTGTCGAGGGTCTGCGGGATATAGGGATGCTCGGGGTCCGTGTCGATGGTCGAATAGAGCGCGCTGATCTCGTCGTTCTGCTCGTAGCCGACGGCGCGCAGCAGCGTGGTCGCGGCGATCTTGCGCTTGCGATCGACCTTGACCCACAGCTGGTCCTTGTTGTTGGTTTCGAACTCCAGCCAGGCACCCCGGTTCGGGATGACCTTGGCCGAATGGAGCATGCGGCCCGAGGTGGGGTCCTCGACCTCGCTGTAATAGACGCCCGGCGAGCGGACGAGCTGGCTGACGACGACCCGCTCGGCGCCGTTGATGACGAACGTGCCCTGGTCGGTCATCCAGGGGTAGTCGCCCATGTACACGCGCTGGCGCTGGATCTCGCCCGTCTCCTTGATCAGCAGCTCGACGTTGACATAGAGCGGCTTGCTGAAGGTCAGGTCCTTGGTCCGGCACTCCTGCTCGGAGTACTTGGGAGCCCCGAACTCGTAGTCCAGGAACTGGAGCTCCATGACCTTGCCGGTGAAGTCCTTGATCGGGCTGATCTCGTCGAACAGCTCCCGCAGACCCTTGTCGATGAACCAGCTGAACGAGTCGAGCTGCAGCTCGATCAGGTTCGGGATCGGGAGGACCTCGGGGATGCGGGCGTAGCGCTTGCGCGCCGACACCGCCGCCGTGGTCGGCGACTCAGCAGCAGACAGCATGAAGTACCGCTCCTTGACGGAGGAGGAAGGGAAAAGGGGAGGCCGCGCTCACAGAAGGAGTAGGATACCGCGATTTTGGCGCGTGTCAAGTGTGGCGGAAGTCACCCCGAAAACATCCCCCCGGGATGGCTCGCCGGTGTCTCTCGCCCCGATGCCCGGCTACCGGCACCCCGCTCAGGGTGCCGGCTCGGACGGTCGCGTGGGTTACTTGACTTCGACCTTGGCGCCCTGGCCTTCGAGGGCGGTCTTGATCTTGTCTGCCTCTTCGCGAGTGACACCCTCCTTGACCGGCTTCGGCGCCGCGTCGACGAGGTCCTTGGCCTCCTTGAGGCCCAGCTGGGTGAGCTCGCGGACGACCTTGATGACCGGGATCTTGTTCGGGCCGACCTCCACGAGGACGGCGCTGAACTCGGTCTGCTCCTCCGCCGCGGGGGCGGCCGCACCGGCCCCACCACCGGCGGCGGGAGCGGTGGCCGCGGCGGCAACCGGAGCGGCGGCCGTGACGCCGTAGCGCTCCTCGAAGCGCTTGATGAACTCGGACAGCTCGAGGACGGTCATCTTGTCGATCGCTTCGAGCAGGTCGTCGTGAGTCTTGACAGCCATGGGTGACTCCTTCGTGGGGGCGGCCGCCTGGCCGCGGTTCAGGGTGTCCTGGGTATTGACGGGTCAGCCGGCGGCGCGGGCCTTCTGGTCGCGGACCTGGGCGAGGGCATAGCCAAGGTTCCGGATCGGCGCCCCCAGCAGCGACGCGAAGGTCGCCGTCGGGGACTGGATCGCTCCGGCGAGGCGGCCCAGCAGGACGTCGCGAGGGGGCAGCGTGGCCAGCCTGGCGACCGCCTCGGCGTCGATGGCCCGGTCGCCCAGGACGCCGCCCGTGATCGTGACCACCTTGTAGGCGCGGATCGCGTCGAGCACAGCCTTGGCCGTGCCTGCCTCGTCGGTCCCGAAGGCGATCGCCGTCGGGCCGTTGAGCAAGGGCCCGAGGGCCTCGCCAACGCTCTCGCCGGCCGCGATCTTCATCAGCCGGTTCTTCACGATCCGATAGCGCACGTCCTGCTTGTGCAGGGCACGCCGGATCTCGGCGATCTCCCTGACGGTCAGGCCGCGGTACTCGGACACGATCAGCGTCCGGCTGCGAGCGAGCTCCTCGCGCAGTTCGGCGACGGTCTCGCGCTTGTGTTCGGTGGGCATCGACCCTCCCTGGCGTCTCCTGGACGTCCACTGCGACGGGGCCCGAAGGCCGGCCAGGCTCGCAGGGGCGCGCCCACGTCAGGGTGGAGCGGCACCGGTCTGCCTCGGCATGCTGGCCGTCGTCCCCGGAACGCGCCCCGCGGAGGGCGGCTCCGATCCGATCCGGCCGATCAAGCCCCGGCCGTCCTCCTTCGAGAGCGGGCCGCGGGCGCAGGCTGTCTTTGGCTGTCCGTCAGTTTGTCAGGCGGCCGGCCTCTCGGTCGCCGCATCGATAGGTGTCTGAGCCGCTGGATCTTACAACGAGCACCATTCGATCGCCCGAGGCGACTACGCGGCGGCGGCCGCGAGAACGGCCGGCACGTCGATCCGGATCCCAGGACCCATGGTGCTGGCGATCGTGACGCTCCTGAAGTACACGCCCTTCGAACCGCTGGGCTTGGCCCGGTTGACGGCGTCGATGATGGTGGCCAGGTTGGCGGCCAGGGCCGCAGCCTCGAAGCTGCTCTTGCCGAAGGCGGTGTGGATGGTGCCGGCCTTGTCGACCTTGAACTCGACCCGCCCCGACTTCACCTCGCGGATGGCGCGGTCGAGGTCGAAGGTGATCGTGCCGGCCTTGGGGTTCGGCATCAGACCCTTGCGACCGAGGATCTTGCCCAGCCGGCCGACCATGCCCATCGTGTCGGGCGTCGCCAGGGCGATGTCGAACTCGAGCCAGCCCGCCTCGATCTTCTTGACGAGCTCGTCGGTGCCGACCTCGTCGGCCCCGGCCCGGAGCGCTTCCTGGGCCTTCTCGCCCTGGGCGAACACGGCGACGCGGACGACCTTGCCGGTGCCGTGCGGCAGGACCACGGTGCCGCGGACCATCTGGTCGGCGTGGCGGGGATCGATGCCCAGCCGGACGTGGACTTCGATCGTCGCGTCGAAGTTGACGGTGGTGGTCTGGCGGACGAGCTCGGCGGCCTCGTCAGGCGGGTAGAGCCGCTCGGGATCGACGAGCTTGGCCGCATCCAGGTATTTCTTGCCGTGGGGCACTGTGCTGTTCCTTTCGTGCGGTCGGCTTGGACCGACCTCCCGCTTCGACCGACCCCTCCGGCACTGCCGGCGGAACTGGCCCGCGGTGGTTGTGGCGCCCTGGCGCCCTAGCTGACGACTTCGATGCCCATCGAGCGGGCGGTGCCCTCGATCTGCTTCGCTGCGCCATCGATGTCGTTGGCGTTGAGGTCGGACATCTTGATGGCCGCGATCTCGCGGACCTGCTCCTTCGACACCCGGCCGACCGACTCCCGCTTGGGGGTCGCGGCCCCCTTCTCGATGCCGGCCGCCTTGCGCAGGAGGTCCGCTGCGGGCGGCGTCTTGAGGATGAACGTGAACGAGCGGTCCTCGAAGATGGTGATCTGGACGGGGATGACCTGGCCGGTCTTGTCGGCCGTCTTCTCGTTGTAGGACTTGGTGAACTCGACGATGTTGATCCCGTGTGGGCCGAGGGCCGTGCCGACGGGCGGCGCCGGGGTCGCCTTGCCAGCGGGAAGCTGCAGGGTCAGGACGATGCGGATCTTCTTGGCCACGACTTAGGAATTCCTTTCCAGCGCGGGATCGCCGCAGTGAGCGCCGACCCGCGCGGTGCAGGCCAAGACGGAGGCGAGCACGTGAGCGAGCGCCGCCCCCCGAGGTCCGAGGCGACGCCCCGCGAGCCATCGGCCCGAGGGTTCTTGCATGAGCAAGCGCGCGGAGCCGACAACGCCCGGGTGCGCCGTGCGGACGGTGCTCACAGTTTTTCGACTTGCAGGAAGTCCAGCTCGACGGGCGTCTCACGGCCGAAGATGCTGACCAGCACCTTGACCTTGTTGCGCTCCGGGTTAACCTCGTCGACCGTGCCGATGAACTCGGCGAACGGCCCGTCGGTGACCCGGACGCTCTGACCCTTCGTGAACGCCACGCGGTACTTCGGCGTCTCGACGCCCATGTGGCGGAGGATCTGCTTGACCTCGGTCTCGTCGAGCGGGATGGGCTCGCTGCGGACGCCTGGGATGTTGGCTCCGCCGACGAAGCTGGTCACGCCCGGCGTATTTCGGACGACGAACCAGCTGTCGGGGTCGAGGATCATCTCGACCAGGACGTAGCCGGGGTAGACCTTCTTCTGGACGGTGTGGCGCTGGCCCTGGCGGATCTCGATCTCGTCCTCCATCGGGACGAGGACCTGGAAGATCTTGTCCTCCATGCCCATCGACTCGATGCGGTGCTCGAGGTTGGCCTTGACCTTGTTCTCGTAGCCGGAGTACGTGTGGATCACGTACCACCGCTTCTCGGCCTTGGCGGTCTCGGTCGTCGTCGTCGGCTCGGTCATCATCGGCCGTCCTAGCCCTGCCGCGCGAGGAGGCCGACGGCCGCCGCGAAGACGGTGTCGAGGACGGTGATATAGAGGCCGACGGCCAGGCTGACGACGAACACGAGCACGGTCAGATTGCGGGTCTGCTCCGGCGTCGGCCAGGAGACCTTCTTCAGCTCGGACCATGCTTCGTCGATGAAGCGGCGGAGGCGACTCACGTCAGTAGTTCTTCTTTCAGCTAGGTTGCGCGACTACGTCCACATCCTCCGAAGGCTGAGGCGACGCTGCTGCGAGCCATCAGCCCGAGGATTTTTGGCAGGGGCGATAGGACTCGAACCTACAACCGCCGGTTTTGGAGACCGGTGCTCTGCCAATTGAGCTACACCCCTGCGGTTGCCGTCGTCACTTGGCCTCGCGGTGAAGCGTATGACGCCGGTCTCGGGGACAGTACTTCATCAGCTCGATTCGGTTCGGATCGTTCTTCTTGTTCTTGCGCGTGGCGTAGGTCCGCTCCTTGCACTCGGTGCAAGCGAGCAGGATCACCGGTCGCGCCTCGACTCTGGCCATCGTCCTACTCGATGATCGTGACGATCGCGCCGGCGCCGACGGTCCGGCCACCCTCGCGGATGGCGAAGCGCTGGCCGACCTCGAGGGCGATCGGGGTGATGAGCTCGACCTTCATCTCGACG
>JALZAF010000293.1 GCA_030948505.1 Chloroflexota bacterium | reverse complement strand
GGCCGAGGGCGATCTCGCCCGCCGCGTGCCCCCCTCCGAGGTGGGCGGCGGGTCATCCGAGCTGACGGCGCTGGCCATCCAGTTCAACACCATGGCCGAGCGACTCGAGGAGAGCGTGACCACGATCCGTCGCGATCGCGACCGGAGTCGGGATTTCCTGGCCGACGTGTCGCACGAGCTGCGGACGCCGATCGCAGCGCTCAGGACGTTCAACGAGCTGCTTCGCGAACAGGCCGCCGACGATCCCGACGCGCGGGCCGAGTTCATCGAATCGAGCGGCCAGCAGATCGATCGGCTCGACTGGCTGGCCCAGAACCTGCTGGAGCTGTCGAAGCTGGACTCCGGCCTCGTGATGTTGGACCTGCGGCCCGACGACCTGCGGGCGGCCGTCGAATCGGCCGTCGAACAGGCCGGACCCGCGGCGCGCCGGCGGGGCGTTGAACTGACCCTTTCCAAGCCCGATCGGCCCATCCGGATCCGCCACGACCCGCAGCGGATCGGCCAGGTCGTGACCAACCTCGTCGGCAACGCCGTGAAATTCACGCCGCGGGGCGGCTCGGTCGAGGTCGCCGTGCGCCCCCAGCGGAACGGTGCGGAGATCGAGGTGCGCGACTCCGGAGTCGGCGTCGACAGCGCTGAGCTGCCGCGGATCTTCGACCGTTTCTATCGCGGCTCGCGCGCCAACGAGGCACGCGGCAGCGGCAGCGGACTGGGCCTGGCGATCGTCCGCTCGATCGTCGAGATGCACGCCGGCACCGTGACCGTCGAGAGTGCCCTGGGCAAGGGATCGCGGTTCCTGGTCAGCCTGCCGCGCGACCCGCGAGGCGAGATGGCGGCGACGACCCCTCCCCGCGAAGGAGGCGCAATCACGCCCTCGATGAACCGGCGCCGCGGCGTCGCGGCCCGCCTCACCGGCTCGCGGCCCGGGAAGGCCGCGCCAAAGGTGGCGGATTCTTCACCGCCTGACTCGTCGCACCTGAATCCCGAGGCGTCACCTTGAAACCTGCACAAGCTCACCGCCCCGTGCCGGTCGCACGGCACCCAGAGCGAGATCGATGAACGACGAACCGCGCCGAGACGCGGCCGAAGCGGGGGCTTCCTCCTCAACCGGCGCTTCCTCCCCCACCGGCCCTTCCTCCCCGGCTGGCGCTTCCTCCCCGGCTGGAGGCGACCGGCCAGCCCCCCCTGCCCCGCCCGCGAACAGTGAGCCGCTGGCCGCGGCGGGCGGGACCGGCGACGTCGCTCCAGATTGGGAAGAGACGCGCGTCTACTCGCCGGCGCTCGAGCCTCGCCGCGACTGGTCGCAGTCCTCGGCGTGGCAGGTGCCAGGAGCCGAGTCACGCTCATGGGCCCAGCCGGCCGCACGACCGGAGGCCGTCTCCGTGGCTGCTCGCGGCCGCCGGCCATCCCCCCTCGGGGAGATCATCCTGGCCTCGGTCATCGCTGCCGTCGTCGCCTCCGGCGGCACCTTCCTCGCCCTGGACGCGAGCGGGGCGCTGGACCATCGGCCCACCAACACGGCTGCGACCCCGCCCGGGACGACGACGACGGCACGCCAGAACGTCACCCTCGACGAGTCGTCGGCCATCATCGACGTGGCTGCGAAAGCCGGTCCGGCCGTCGTCCAGCTCACTGCCGAGGGCGCCAACGTCAACGGCCTCGGCGCGCAGATTCCCGTGACGGGCATCGGCTCGGGCGTGATCTACGACGCGAGCGGCTGGATCCTGACCAACCGGCACGTCGTGACCAACGACAGCGCTGTCGTGGTGTCCAAGCTGACGGTCGAGCTCAAGGATGGCCGCCAGTTCGACGGCCACGTCTACGGCGTCGACACCCTGACGGACCTCGCCATCGTGAAGATCGAGGCGACCGGCCTGCCGACGGCCGCCGTGGGCGACTCGGACGCGCTCAAGGTGGGTCAGCTCGTGGTCGCCATCGGCAGCCCGCTGGGGCTGTATTCGAACAGCGTCACATCGGGCATCGTGTCGGCCAAGGGCCGCCCCATCACCGTCGACAGCGGCAAGCAGCTCACCAATCTCATCCAGACCGACGCGGCCATCAATCCCGGCAACAGCGGCGGCCCGCTGCTCGACGCGGGTGGCAACGTCATCGGCATCAACACGGCCGTGGCCCCCAACAGCAGCGGCATCGGGTTCGCCATCCCGATCAACATCGCCAAGCCGATCATGCAGCAGGCGCTGGCCGGCCAGAAGATCGCCCGGCCCTATATCGGCATCCGCTACGAGTCAATCGACCTGCAGCTGGCGACGACCGACAAGCTGCCCGTAAAGGAAGGCGCGATCGTCAAGGCTGGCCAGGACGCGAACGGCCAGACCATCCCCGGCGTCGTCCCCGGCAGCCCGGCCGACAAGGCTGGCATCCACGAGAACGACATCATCGTCACGGTCGAAGGCCACAAGATCGATGGTGAGCACCCGCTGGACGCGGTCCTCAGCCAATTCGCCCCGGGCCAGACGGTGACCGTGACCATCCTGCACGACGGGCACCAGCAGGACGTGTCGGTGACGTTGGGGACGCGACCGACCACGCTCTAATTGCCGACCGGCCCGCCCGGCCGTGATCAGGCCGGCCGTCGATCGCCGTTTGGTCGTCGCCGCCAGATTTCGACACCGGCATAGTCGAGCCGCCCGCCGAGGGCGACCTTCGGCTTCCGCACTCTGACCCCCACCTCGTCGACGCGGGGGAAACCGGCCAGGATCTCGTGGCTGATCGCCTCGGCCAACGCCTCCAGCAGGCGGAATGTCGTCGACTCGACGATCTGGCGGGTTGCCTCGAACACCCGCGCGTAATCGACGCTGCGCTCGAGGTCGTCGTCGACCGCCGCCGGTTGGAGGTTCAGGCGCAGCTCGACGTCCACCTCGAACGGCTGCGCCGTCGCCTGCTCGTGCTCGTAGTAGCCGTGGCGCCCCTCGAAGACCATGTTCGTCAGGACGATGCGATCGCTCACCCCGGGCCCCCGTCCGGCGGCCCCGCCGGCAGGGCGGCCGCGAAGGATGGCATCGGCCATCCGCGCCGCCCGGACATTCGCGCGCACGTCGTGGACCCTGACGATGTCCACGCCGGCGGCAATTCCCAGGGCCGTGGTCGCGAGCGTGGCCTCGACCCGCTGGTCCGGCGGCAGGTCGAGAACCCGGCCGAGGGTCGACTTGCGCGACGTGCCCAGGAGGATCGGCCGTCCCAGCACCCTCAGCGCATCGAGGTCCCGCAGGAGGGCCAGGTTGTGTTCCGCGGTCTTGCCGAAGCCGAATCCCGGGTCGACGATGATCGCCTCCCACGGGACGCCCGCCCGGAGCGCCCGCTCTACCGCTCGCTCGAGATCGGCGAGGATCTCGGCGAGGAGGTTCTTGTAGGCCGCCTCGGCGCGGTTGTGCATCACGACGAGGGGCACACCGCGCGCAGCAGCCAGGCGAGCGAGCGAGTCGTCGGGGCCCACGGCCCACACATCGTTGACAAGGCATGCGCCCGCGTCGAGGGCGGCCTCGGCCACGGCCGCCTTGACCGTGTCGATGCTGAGGGGCGTCTCGGGCAATGCGCGGTGAAGCGCGGCGATCGCGGGCACCGCCCGCCTCAGCTCCTCCTCCGCCGATACCTGCGCATGGCCGGGCCGGCTCGACTCGCCACCCACGTCCAGCAGGTCGGCGCCTTCGGCCACCATCGCCCGCCCGAGCTCGACCGCGGCCGCGATAGGGTCGTCACGAGCGATCAGGCCGTCTCCGGAGAACGAATCCGGGGTGACGTTCACGATGCCCATCACGTAGGTCCGGTCGCCCCAGCGGAACGTTCGCGGACCGATGCGAGTCTCGCCCAACCCCGAAGGCAGTCCGCCCGAGGCACCATCCGGCAGGGCGAACGACGGCGTGGCCGCGCCGCCGCCGGCATCGGGACGACCCCGGACGACGCCGGACCTGGCCGTGCCGCCCGACCGACGGGTCGAGGGGCTCTGTCCGCGCCGGGATCCAGTCATCCGCCGAGCCCATCCTCCGGATCGCGCAGCATCGGATCGTCGACGAGGCGCGCGCGGACCGCGCCGACGAGGTAGAGCGAGCCGGCCACGACGATCGGCCCGTCGCCCTCGGCCAGGGCCCGGTCGAGGGCCGCTCCCGGTTCCGGCTCGACGACCGGGGCGGCACCGGCAAGAGAACCCCGCCAGTGTGCCGCCAGCTCCTCCGGAGCGAGAGCCCGCGAAACGTCCGGCCGGGTGCAGATGATACGCGCCGTCCGCAGGGCGGTGGCGCGGGCCAGGGCGCGGACGACACCGTCGACATCCTTGTCGGCCATCGAGGCGGTGACCAGCGTGAGCGGCGACGGAGGCCGATCGGCCCCGCCGGCCAGGAAGGGCCGGAGATCATCGATGGCCGTTGCCAGCGTCGCCGCCCCGGCGGGGTTGTGGGCCCCGTCGAGGAGGATCTCCCGGCCGCCAACCTCGAGCAGCTCGAGCCGGCCGGGCCACCTTGCCGCCGCGTAGCCCGCCCGCCGCTGGTCCGCGCTGGCGGTGGCAATGCCGGCTGTCTCCAGCGCGTCGAGCAGGGCGTCGGCCACGGCGGCATTCTCGGCCTGGTGGCGGCCTCGCAGCCCGATCCTGGTGGGACCCAGGCGCGCCAGCTGGACGACGATGCCATCGCGGTCGAGCTCGACCAGCGGCGCCGGCCGGACCACGGTCAGCGGAACATTCAACCGGCTCGCCCTGCGCCGGACCACCGCCAGTGCGTCGGCGGTCGCCGCGGTCAGCGCCAGATCGCCGCGCTCGATGATGGCGGCTTTCTCGCGGGCGATGGCCGTGATGGTCGGCCCCAGGCGGTCCATGTGGTCGAGGTCGACGTTGGTTACCGCGGCCACGCCACCGTCCCAGGCATGAGTCGCGTCGAGCCGGCCGCCCAGGCCGACCTCGACCAGGGCGAGATCGACCTGCCGCTCGGCGAACCAGGCAAAGATCATGGCCGTCAGGATCTCGAATTCGGTCGCCGGCCCGAGCCGTGGGCTGACCCGATCGGCCACCCGGAGAACCTCGCCGGCCAGCCGGGCAAAGGTCTCCGGGTCGACCAGGCGACCACCGATCTGGAGGCGCTCGCGGTAGGTCACCAGGTGCGGCTTGGGCGTCTCGCCGACGCGATAGCCCGCGACCCGGAGCACGCTCCCGGCCAGCGCCAGCACGCTGCCCTTGCCGTTCGTTCCCGCAACCAAGGCGCCGCGCGTCACCAGTTGCGGATCGCCAAGCGCGTGGAGGAGGGCTCGGATCCTGCCCAGCCCGAGGCGGATCCCGAACCGGCCCCGGTCGCCTATGGCACGGACCGCCTCGCCGTACGGGAGGGCGCCGGCGGCCGTCACTCGCGAGTCAGCTCGTCCTCGTAGAAGACGCACTGGTTGAAGCGCGGGGTCAGGCAGACGTCGTTGACATAGCCCTGCTCGAGGTGGACGCCTCCCCGCAGCTGACAGCGCGAGACGTTATGGCCCTGGCGGATGAGCGCCTTCAGGAGGTGCGGAGCCTGGATCGGGATGGCACCGCGCATCCCGGTCATGTAGAAGTGCGGGCAGACATTGCGCCGCAGGCTGGGCAACCCGAAGCCGGAGCGTGGGCGGGGCAGGGTCGAGGAATCGGGCCGGGCCACGGGCTCAGGTGCACCGGCAAGCGGGGAGGGCGTGACCCTGGAGATCGGGCCAACCCCGAACCCTGGCCGTCCGATCGGCGCGCCCTGTCGGCCGCCCTTTGGTTCGCGTGCCTGCATGCATTCCTCTGTTGGCGCGCGCAGGCCAGCTGCACGCGCACGGACCGCGCCAGAGTACACGGGGCGCCGCTGAGGCACATAGCCGCCCGCAACGCGAACGTCGGGCCGCCCGTCTGCCGTTCGATGAGCCCTCCCCCGTGCGACAATCCAGCCTGATGACGAACCGCCGCGGCGGGCGACCGCCACAGGTTCGACTGCGTCCACCGTCCACCGGGCGGCCGGCGCCGTCCCAGGTCCGTTCCCGGGCTCCGTCCTCGTCGCGGCTCGCCCCCCATCGCGGTGTGGGCCGAAACCGGGGCATTCCCCTCCCCGCGCGCCTCGTCCTCGTGGCGGCTGTGGCTGCCCTCGGAGGCCTCATGCTGTACACGGCGACTGGCGGCCTCGCCCGAGCCGTCGCGGCCGTGGCCGACTCGGTCGGTGGGTTCGTCGACAACCTGAGCGCGGCGCCGACGCCCACCCCGGCCGTGGGTACGATCGCCGATGCGCCCGTGATCGAGACACCCCAGGAGCCGTACACCAACCAGCCCGCCGTGGACATCGTGGTCCTGGTCCCGTCCAGCGTGATCAACAAGCCCGACGCTCGCGTCCGGCTCTACCTCTCCTACCCGGACAAGCCACGGGCAAGGGTCGCCGAGGCGACGATCGGGAGTACACCCCGGGTGATCATCGCGGGCGTCAAGCTGGCGGTCGGGGAGAATACGTTCACCGCCACGGTGACCGGGCCTGCCGGGGAGTCCGATCCATCGCCGGTCGTGACGTTCATCCTCGACACCTCCAAGCCGAAGGTGACCCTGACCTCGCCCAAGAACGGGGCGACCATCAACCGGCCCACGGTGACCCTGGCCGGCAAGACCCAGGGGCGTAGCACCATCCTCGTTCGCAACGACACCAACAACGTGACGTCGCCGGGGGAGGCGGCCGCCGATGGTACGTTCTCGGTGACGATTGCCCTCGACTCAGGCGTGAACGCGATTACCATCGAGGCCACCGATCCGGCCGGCAACGCCGGCCAGCTGGCGATCTCGTTACGGCGCGGTACCGGCAAGCTGGCGGCCAAACTGTCTGCGTCTGCTTACACCTTCAGCCGTGCCAACCTGCCGGACCCGCTGACCCTGACCGCGCTCGTCTCAGACCCGGACGGCAAGCCGCTTGCCGGGGCGAGTGTCACCTTCAGCCTGGCCATCCCGGGCATCGGGCCGGTCACCCAGGATCGGGTCACCGATGCGGCTGGCCAGGCGGTCTTCCAGACCACCGTCCCGCGCGGGGCGGGTGTGGGAACGGGCGTCGCGGCCGTGTACGTGACCGCGGCGGGCGTCGGGACGGCCAGCGCCAAGACTGTCATCACCATCGCGAAATAGGGCCACAAGCCCTCGTCGTCGCAGCTACCATCGCGTCATGCCCTTGTGGCGGTGCCCCCATTGCGGGACGCCCCAGGCCGAGACGTCACGGTGCTGGGTCTGCAAGCGGTCCTCCACGAGCTGCGCAACCTGCCGCAATTTCCGCCGTTCGATCGCCGGCCAGCTGGGCTACTGCGGCCTCGATCGACGCCGGCTGCCACTTCGCGGAGACGAGCTGCGGGGCTGCTGGGAAGCCGCTCCTGTCGGGCTGGACCCGCCTCTCGCCGCGCCCCGAAGGACCATCGCGCCCACCACGTTCCCGACCGACCGCCCGCGGCTCGACTTCGTGCCCGTGGGCTCGGAAACCCCATCACCGGCGAGGCGCTCCAGGTCAAGGGCGCCGGTGTCGTCCGCGTCGAACGCGGCCCTGGTTGAGCCCGACCCATCCTCGGGCGGCTTCTGGAGCGACGACGGCTGATTCGGCCCTACGGCGCGAGGGGCGGACAGGTGGGATAAGGATGCAAGGGATCGTCGGCCGGGTACGACACCGTGAGGTTGACGGCCGAGCCCGGCGGCTCGAGATGATCCGGGGCCGGGCTCTGGGCGATGACCAAGGACCGGGCGACGAATTTGTAGCCCGGCGGTTCAGGGGTCACGGTCCCGAGGCGGAACCCATCGGCCTTGATCTTCAGCTTGGCCGCGGCCAGGGTGATGCAGCGATAGTCGCCCATCGCTACCGGCGTCGGCGTGGGCGTGGGCGTGGGGGTCGGAGTCGGCGGCGGGGTCGGTGTCGGCGGCGGGGTCGGGCTCGGTGAGAGGCTTGGCTCAGGACCCCTGGAGATCGTGAAGTTCACGACAGAGCCCTTGGCGACGACCTGACCTGGCGCCGGCTCCTGGTGCGTGACGTTGCCCTGCGGGATGGTCGGATCGTAGGCCTCCGTCCGCTGCCCGAAGCGCAATCCGCTGTCGGAGATCTGCTGCAGGGCCTGGGTCTCCGGCACGTTGATCAGCGTGGGCACGATGACCGTCTCCGCCCCGGCGGCGACCGTCACGTTCACCGTCCCGCCCTTGGGGATCAGCCCCCCCGCCTGGGGCGACTGATCGAGGATCGTGTTGGCCGGCTGGGTGCTGGGGCGGGTCCCCGCCACGTGCAGCGTGATGCCGAGATTGGTCGCCTTGGTCAATGATGCGTCGTACGGCTGGTTGACGAAGTTGGGTACGGTGACCTGCGCGACCTGGGGCGTGCCGGAGCCCGAAACCAGCCGAAAGACGAGGAACCCGACCACCGCCAGGATGGCCAGGGCGAGCAGGGCGGAGATCCAGACCCACGGGCCGTTCCCGTCGCGCTCTTCCGGCTCCGCCACGACGCGCCGGGCTCGGGGAGCGACGGGCTCGTCGGCGCCCACATATTCCTGTGGACCGTATGGCACGCGCGGCGGGTTGGCGCGAGCGACGCCCGAAACAACCGTTGGCGGGCCGCTCGGCGGGGGCGGCCCTGATCCCGCCGCGGCGCCGCCACTTGCCGCGCCGCCTAATGCTCCGCCGCCCAGGGC
>JALZAF010000106.1 GCA_030948505.1 Chloroflexota bacterium | reverse complement strand
ACACTGTTCTGCGCCCGGATTACGGGTCGCGGTTAGAACCGGAATTCAACCAGGGTGGTATTTCAACGTTGGCTCCGCCGCGGCTAGCGCCCCAGCTTCCCAGCCTCCCACCTATCCTACACAAGCTGAATCCCAATCCAATATCAGGGTGCAGTAAAGCTCCACGGGGTCTTTTTGCCCTGCCGCGGGTAACCTGCATCTTCACAGGTACTTCAATTTCGCCGGATCCCTCGTTGAGACAGCGCCCAGATCGTTACGCCATTCGTGCGGGTCGGAACTTACCCGACAAGGAATTTCGCTACCTTAGGACCGTTATAGTTACGGCCGCCGTTTACCGGGGCTTCGATTCAAAGCTTGCACCTCTCCTCTTAACCTTCCGGCACTGGGCAGGCGTCAGCCCCTATACGTCAGCTTTCGCTTTCGCAGAGACCTGTGTTTTTGCTAAACAGTCGCCTGGGCCTTTTCACTGCGGCTTCGATCGACCCAACTGCAAGCAGCGAGCCGCGAAGCGCCCCTTCTCCCGAAGTTACGGGGCCATGTTGCCGAGTTCCTTAACGAGGGTTCTCCCGATCGCCTTGGTATGCTCTACCCGCCTACCTGTGTCGGATTGCGGTACGGACACTATTGATCTCGCTAGACACTTTTCTTGCCAGCTCGGCTCACTCGACTTCAAGGCAAAGCCTCTCGCATTCGCGTCTCGGGGTTTGAAATGACCGGACGGATTTACCTGTCCAGTCCCCCTACCTGCTTAGACGCCCACAACCAACGGGGCGCTCGAACTACCGTGCCGTGTCATGCCATTGCTCTCACCTGGGCTCGGATCCTGGACTCGACCGACTTTCGCCGGCCAACCTCCGTTCTCCTACCCCCAGGCGACACCTTGCGGTGCAAACGATCGTTAGTGGTTCGGGAATATCAACCCGATGTCCATCGCCTACGACGTTCGTCCTCGGCTTAGGCCCGACTAACCCTGAGCGGACAAGCCTTCCTCAGGAAACCTTAGGCTTACGGCGTGTGAGATTCTCACTCACATTGCGCTACTCATGCCGACATTCGCACTTCCGCCCACTCCAGCCGTCCTCACGGTCGACCTTCACTGCTGACGGAACGCTCCCCTACCAAACCACGACCGGCGAACCGGTCATGGAGTCCGTAGCTTCGGTACCAAGCTTGAGCCCCGCTGAATTTTCGGCGCAGATCCACTTGACCAGTGAGCTGTTACGCACTCTTTCAATGATGGCTGCTTCTGAGCCAACATCCTGGTTGTCTATGCGAATCCACATCCTTTACCACTTAGCTTGGATTTAGGGACCTTAGCTGACGGTCCGGACTGTTTTCCTCTAGACCACGAAGCTTAGCCCTCGCAGTCTGACTCCCGGGCTCTGAAATCACGGGATTCGGAGTTTGGTTGGGTTTGGTAAGCGGGAAGCCCCCTAGCCCATCCAGTGCTCTACCCCCGTGATTGAACGCCCGAGGCTAGCCCTAAAGCTATTTCGGGGAGAACCAGCTATCTCCGAGTTCGATTGGCATTTCACCTCTATCCACAGCTCATCCCCTAGCTTTTCAACGCTAGTGAGTTCGGTCCTCCACGGGACATTACTCCCGCTTCAACCTGGCCATGGATAGGTCACTCGGTTTCGGGTCTACTGCATGCGACTAATCGCCCTATTCAGACTCGCTTTCGCTCCGGCTCCGTCCTTTTCGGACTTAACCTCGCCACATGCAAGTAACTCGTCGGCTCATTCTTCAAAAGGCACGCCATCAGGCTACCGATCGACGCAAGCGCCGGTCGACAACACCCTCTGACTGCTTGTAGGCACGCGGTTTCAGGTACTATTTCACTCCCCTTCCGGGGTGCTTTTCACCTTTCCCTCACGGTACTCGTTCACTATCGGTCGCCAAGAGTATTTAGCCTTGGACGGTGGTCCGCCCAGTTTCCCACATGAGAGACCTTCCACGTGGTACTCAGGTGGTCGATCACGAAGGCCGCTCGCTTTCGTCTACGGGGCTGTCACCCTCTACGGCCTGCCTTTCCTGACAGGTTCGACTAGCGATCGGCTTGTTAACTCCGCCGGGATCTAGCAGGATCCCGAAGATCGACTCCTACAACTCCCACTCAGAAACGGCTGCAACCTATCGCGCTGAGTGAGTTTGGGCTCTTCCCGTTTCGCTCGCCACTACTCAGGGAATGTTCTCTTTTCCTCCAGCTACTGAGATGTTTCAGTTCGCTGGCTTACCTCCACCTGGCCTATTTGGTTCAGCCAGGGGGGACCGGGCATGACCCCAGTCGGGTTTCCCCATTCGGACATCTCCGGATCGATGTCTGCTCGCGACTCCCCGGAGCTTTTCGCAGCCTGCCACGTCCTTCATCGGCTCTTGGCGCCAAGGCATCCACCTCGTGCCCTTTGTAGCTTGACCCCCTCCAGCACCTGACCAGGCGGTCAGTCACAGGTGGGGTCGGGATGATCCTTGACAAAACTCGGCGAAATCGAAGATCTCGATTTACTGCCGAAACACGTATCCAGTTGGTAAGGTGCGGCCCCGACGGGCCTCCCGCGCGCCGGCGAACCGGCGACGGTTCCAGCGATCCGCTGGTCGGTGGCCTCCCGTTGTGAGAGGGCACGGATCAGAGGTGCGATGGATTGGGTCCTGACACGCGACGACGGCTCGAGGACCAGTCCGCGAACCGTCGTGGAGTCGTCTGGGGACCCGAGGTCGTCTCGGGGTTTGACCCGAGCTCTTCAGTTCTGTTGTGGTGCTGCCTCGCGCAGGATCTGTTACCTCCGTCGAGCACTCCCGGAGTGGTGGAGACGAGGAGACTCGAACTCCTGACCCTCTCCTTGCAAAGGAGATGCTCTGCCAACTGAGCTACGTCCCCTCCGCCACCCGAGGGTGGTGGTGGGCGTTTCTGGACTCGAACCAGAGACCTCTGCCTTATCAGGGCAGTGCTCTAACCAGCTGAGCTAAACGCCCGCCGGGGCTATGCCGACTCGTCTCGGACGACGCTTCGGTCGCCGCCGGCGGCTGCACCCTTAACACTTGAAGAGTGGTAGGAAACGCGGTTCGGATGTTCGAACGGGTTTCGGTGTTTGCCAGGTCGCGATCGGTCTCCGGGACGACCCTTGCGGGCCGGTCCGGCGCTCCCCACCTGACGCGGGAAAGCAATCGACCGTGCGATCAACCTTAGGAGCCTTCAACGCCCCGACCCCACCGCGGGTCGAGACTCGGATCTCCCTAGAAAGGAGGTGATCCAGCCGCACCTTCCGGTACGGCTACCTTGTTACGACTTCGTCCCAATCACCAACCCCACCTTCGACGGCTGCCTCCTTGCGGTTGGCCCACCGGCTTCGGGTGTTGCCAGCTTTCATGACGTGACGGGCGGTGTGTACAAGGCCCGGGAACATATTCACCGCCGTATGCTGACCGGCGGTTACTAGCAACTCCGGCTTCATGTAGGCGAGTTGCAGCCTACAATCCGAACTGAGACCGGCTTTTAGGGATTCGCTCCACCTCGCGGTTTCGCAAGCCCGTTGTACCGGCCATTGTAGCGTGAGTGTAGCCCAGGACGTAAGGGCCATGCTGACTTGACGTCATCCCCACCTTCCTCCGAGTTTCTCTCGGCAGTCCCGTGTGAGTGATACAACACACAGTAGGGGTTGCGCTCGTTGCGGGACTTAACCCAACATCTCACGACACGAGCTGACGACAGCCATGCAACACCTGTGGCCAGGCCCCTTGCGGGGAACCGACGTTTCCGCCGGGATCCTGGTCATGTCAAGCCCTGGTAAGGTTCTTCGCGTTGCGTCGAATTAAACCCCACGCTCCGCTGCTTGTGCGGGCCCCCGTCAATTCCTTTGAGTTTTAGCCTTGCGGCCGTACTCCCCAGGCGGGACACTTAATGCGTTAGCTTCGGCACTGGCGGGGTTGATACCACCAACACCTAGTGTCCATCGTTTACGGCTAGGACTACCGGGGTATCTAATCCCGTTTGCTCCCCTAGCTTTCGCGCCTCAGCGTCAAGAACAGGCCAGGTAGTCGCCTTCGCCACTGGTGTTCCTCCCGATATCTACGCATTTCACCACTACACCGGGAATTCCACTTCCCTCTCCTGCCTTCAAGTCGATCAGTATCGAGTGACCCTCCCCAGTTGAGCCGGGGGCTTTCACACTCGACTTGAACGACCGCCTGCGCGCTCTTTACGCCCAGTAAATCCGGACAACGCTCGTCACCTACGTATTACCGCGGCTGCTGGCACGTAGTTAGCCGTGACTTATTCCTCAGGTACCGTCATCATCTTCCCTGAGAAAAGAGGTTTACAACCCGAAGGCCTTCATCCCTCACGCGGCGTTGCTGCGTCAGGCTTTCGCCCATTGCGCAAAATTCCCGACTGCTGCCTCCCGTAGGAGTCTGGGCCGTGTCTCAGTCCCAGTCTGGGTGATCGTCCTCTCAGACCACCTACCGATCGTCGCCTTGGTGAGCCGTTACCCCACCAACGAGCTAATCGGACGCAGGCCCCTCCCGAAGCGCCTTGCGGCTTTACTGGTGCGATTGAACGCACCACCACATGCGGTATTAGCCACCCTTTCGGGCAGTTATTCCCCACTTCGGGGCAGGTCACCTACGCGTTACTCAGCCGTCCGCCACTAACGACTCGAGCAAGCCCGAGTCGTCCGTTCGACTTGCATGTCTCATGCACGCCGCCAGCGTTAATCCTGAGCCAGGATCAAACTCTCCAACAGAAACGCACAACCTTGCGGCTGTGACGTCAGTTCCGAGGGTTTGACCGCTCGCTCATCCTTACCGGCATTTCCTACCACTCTTCAGTTGTTAAGGTGCAGCTTCCGGGGCACGGGTTGCCACCGGCGCAGAGCCCAGAATGATGGGGCTTTTCGGCCCAGGTGTCAAACCTGGCGACCCTCCGAATCGGCCTCCGATCCGTGGGTATCGGCGCCTCCCGCGGAGGCGGCACGAGCGCGAATACTAGTGCTGGTCCCGGGGAGTGTCAAACCCTGCCGAGAGGTCAGATCGGGCCGTGCTCCACGAGCAGGACGAAGGCCGCCCCACTCAGCCACGCGAGCAGGACCAGCTCGCCACTGGCCGGCCAACCGAGGGGGCCGATGAGGACCAGATAGAGGACCAGGCCGGCGGCAGCAGCCGCGGCCACCTTGACCAGCCGAAGCAGGACCTCCGCGACGAGCTCGCCCACCTCAGACGGCCCGGCGCCCTTGTAGTGCGCGAATCAGGGTCACTTCATCGGCATACTCGAGGTCGCCGCCGACGGGCAGGCCCCGCGCGATCCGGCTGACGAGGCCGACGACGCCTTCCAGCCGTTCGGCCAGGTACATCGCCGTCGCCTCTCCCTCGAGGGTGGGGTTGGTGGCCATGATGACCTCCTCGAAGGGTGCGCCGGCGCGCTTCGCCTCGTCGGCCCGGGCGAGCAGCTCACGGATCTTGAGCCGCTCCGGGCCAACGCCGTCGATCGGTGAGATGGCCCCGTGGAGCACGTGGTAGAGGCCCTTGAACTCGCCGGTCCGCTCCAGCGCCAGGACGTCGAGCGGCTCCTCCACCACGCACAGGCGGCGCTCGTCGCGGCTGTCGTCGCGGCAGATTGGGCACAGCGGCGCGTCGCTGATGTTGAAGCAGCGGTCGCAGAAGACCACCTTGTCACGGACATCGACGAGCGCTGCAGCCAGGGTGCGGGCTTCGCCTTCGGGGGCCCGCAGCAGGTGGTACGTCAGGCGCTGGGCGGTCTTCGGCCCGATGCCCGGCAGGCGGGCGAATGACTCGATCAGCCGGGCGACCGGCTCGATCAGCGGGGTGGGCACGAGTGACGCGGTGCCGGACTAGAGGCCCGGCAGCCGAAGCCCGCCGGTGACCGCGGCCATCTTCTGTTGGGCCAGCGCCTTCGACGCGCGCAGGGCGTCGTTGATGGCGGCCACGATGAGGTCCTGCAGCATTTCGACGTCGGCGGGGTCGACGGCCGCGGGATCGATCGCTACCGACACAACGTCCTGCTTGCCGGTCACGGTCGCCCGGACCACGCCGCCGCCGGCCGAACCCTCGACGGTCGCAGCCTCCAGCTCGGACTCGATCCGGCCCAGCTCCTGCATCATCTGCTGCTGGATCCGCTGCAGGTTCATCCCCATTCGATCGTCTCCTCAACCCCGCGGCATGCGCCGCCCAGTGTGCGCGCTGGTGGACCGCTCAGCTGACCTCGCCCACGTCGACGAGATCCTCGGCAAAGATGCGGCGCGCCTCGGCCAACAGCGTGGCGGCGTCCGGGTCGGCTGGCACCGGCGGCACGAGGTCCAGGTTAGTCGCCACGCAGCGCACGGTCACCGGCCGGCCGAGGAACTGCCCGACTGCGGCCTCGAGGTCGGGACGCTTCCGCTCGGCGTGCTCCTTGAGGAAGGCCTTGGCCTCGGGGAAGCCGAGGGTCACGATGTTGCCTTCGATGCTCAGTGGCCGACACTCGGTGATGACGGCCCGGGTCGCCGGGCGCACGGAGGCCACGAGCTCCGACCAACGGTCCAGGAGCGTCGCCAGGTCGCCGCCGACGGCGGCCGACGATGGGTCCGGTCCCGATGCGCCGGGAGCGGCGTCGACGGGAGCGGCGACGTTCGGTTTCGTTTCGGATGGCGCGCGCGGGGTGGTAGCCCGCGGCCGCTCGCCGTTGGCGGACTGGGACCGCTCCGCGGAAGTTCGACGTCCGGCCCGCGCCGGCCCGTCCGCCGCCTCCGGGGCGCCTTCGGTGGGGGGTGCCGTCCGCGGCTTCGGTGATTCCGTCGCGATCTCCGGGCCACCCACGGCGGCCGACGATGACGGCGCTGCACCGTCGGCGAAAAGCGCGAGCTCCAGCTGGAGGCGGAGTCCGCCGGTCCCGGCGCGGTTGGTGTCGATGGATGCCACGCGGCGCGCGGCGGCGGCCAGTCGGGCAGCCGAACCCCGATCCGCCCCGGCCACTGACAGCGCTGCGATCAGCGCGGCCCGGATGGAATCGACGACCTGGTCGAGGAAGACGCGGGCATCGCGACCGCGATCTTCGAGCCCGTCGAGCACCTGGATGCCGGCGATCGGATCGCCGCTCACGAGCGCCTCGACGAAGCGCTCGACCGACTCCGTGTCCGCCAGGCCCAGCAGGTCGCGGACCCGTGCCTCGTCCAGCCGTTCCCCGCTCGACGCGAGCAGCTGGTCGAGCATCGACTCCGCGTCGCGCATCCCGCCGGCGGCCAACCTGGCGATGAGATGGAGCGCCCCAGGGTCGGCGGTTCGCCCGTCGGCCTCGAGGATGCGGACCAGCTTGCCCTCGATCTCGGCGACCGTCAGGCGGCGGACGTCGTAACGCTGAAGGCGCGAAAGGATGGCCGGCGGGAACTCCTGGGGATGGGTCGAGGCGAACATGAAGACCACGAAGTCGGGCGGCTCCTCGAGCGACTTGAGGAGTGCGTTCCAGGCGTCCTTCGTGATCTGGTGCGCCTCGTCGAGGATGTAGACCTTGCGCCGCAGGTCCGTCGGTGCGTAGTTGATTCGCTCGCGCAGCTCGCGGATCGCGTCAATGCCGCGATTGGACGCCGCGTCAATCTCCACCAGGTCCAGTGCCCGCCCCTCGCGGATCGCGACGCACGATGGACACGCGTCGCACGGGTCGCCGTCCTGGAGGTTGGTGCAGTTGACGGCCTTGGCAAGGATTCGGGCCAGCGACGTCTTGCCCGTGCCGCGTGGCCCGACAAACAGGATGGCATGCGAGACGCGATCGGATCGCACGGCGTTGCGGAGGGTCTCGACGACCGGCTCCTGGCCGACGATCTGCGCGAACGTCTGCGCCCGCCAGCGTCGGTAGAGCGCCTGGTGGGGGGCGGTCGAGGTCTGGGTCGGAGTCGAACTCACGACGCTCCTGTGAACGGATTGGCGGACAGGACTAGTGCCGCTGGGCTAGAAATTGCCGTGCACCCTCCGTCGAGCTGGACGTCCCCGCGCCCTCCGCAACGAGCGGCTCGGACCAGGCCATTCCGCGGCACCCAACGAAGATCGCTTAGTGCTGCTTCCTTCCGGACCTGACACGATTCGCGAGTCGCTGCTGCGCGGGACCCGGCCCTCAACGTCGCTCGAGGCGTCGGCATTCGAGGACGGAGACCTCGGGAGGGAATTCAGCCCTGCTAGAGCGGATTGCAGGTACAGGGCACCGCTAGTTCCCCGCCTAGCACGGCACGGGTGAGTGTAGCGCGGACCGGCTCGGGGCCGCGTCAGAGCCGGCGCATCCAGATAGGCACCCTCAACGCTGAGCCGCGACTCGCCCAGCGAGGTCGGAGGTCGCGCTCCGCGCGGCCATCCCGAGGTTTCTGGCGGAGAGGGCGGGATTCGAACCCGCGACGGGTTTCCCCGAACCGCATTTCCAGTGCGGCGCCATAGTCCACTAGGCGACCTCTCCGAGAGAACGGAGCCTCAGCGATCCCATGGGCGTGGGCAGCCCAAGGCGGGACCGAGCACCCGAGCGCGCGCACTCAGACGTGCGTAAGCGAGGGAGCGGAGGGCCCAACGCCGGGTTGACCCGATCCATTGGGAGAGCGTCTGTGGCGGAGAGGGCGGGATTCGAACCCGCGGTGCTTTCGCACACCGCTTTTCGAGAGCGGCACCATCAACCACTCGGACACCTCTCCGTCGGAGAGGATACCAAACGCTCCCCGTCGATCCGGCCGTGGAAGCCTAGCGTTTGGCCTTCGTTGGGGCGGCGTCGGGGCCACCCGCCCCCGCGGCGGCGGCCGCAAAGAGCTCCTCGCCCTCGTCCCTGCGGATGCCACTGACGATGCGCATGCGGCGCGGCAGATCCGGGTGCTGGGCCAGCTGGATGACCGTGCCGGCCGCCCCGTCGTGACGGTTCGGGACGGCGAACACGAGTGCCTCGACGTCGCTCTCGAGGAGGGCGCCGACGCACATGGCACACGGCTCGAGGGTGGTGAAGATCGTGGCGTCGCCGAGTCGCACGCTGCCCAGTTTCCGGGCTGCCTCGCGGAGGGCGACGACGACGGCGTGAGCAGTCGGGTCATTCGATTCCTGGACCCGGTCGTGGGCCCGCGCAACCATTGCCTCGTCGACCACCGCGACGGCGGCGATCGGGCGCTCGCCCCGGGCCAGCGCGTTGCGCGCCTCGGCCAGGGCCTCGCCCATGAACAACTCGTAGTTCATCGCTCGGATCATACAGGCGGCCCGCGACCATACCCGCGGCGGCGCCGTACCCGAGCCGGGACCGATGGCGGCTCGTCCGTCGCGCTAGGATGCCCCGTCGACGGGCGACCTTGCGGTGGAGCAGGCGATGGCTGGCACTCGGCGAATTGGAATCCTCACCGGCGGCGGCGACGTCCCTGGCCTCAACTCGGTCATCAAGAGCGTCGTCTACCGGGCGACGGAGATGGGCGACGAGGTCTACGGGATTCGGCGCGGCTGGGAAGGCCTGACCCATGTGCGCGTGGGGCCGGAGCTCGACCGCGAATACATCCGGCCCCTCGACCGGGCCAACACGCGGACCATCGACCGGACCGGCGGCACGGTCCTGCATACGTCGCGTACGAACCCGACCAAGCTCAAGGCGACGGCGATCCCGGCCTGGTTCGATCGGAAGCGGCTGGCAGCATTGGAGGTGGCCGAGGGCGTGTTCGACTTCACGCCAGTCGTGCTCGACAACCTCGGAGCGCTTGGGATCGATGTGCTGGTCACCATCGGTGGCGACGACACGCTGAGCTTCTCGCGCGTCCTGAGCGACAAGTCGTTCCCGCTCGTCGCGATCCCCAAGACGATGGACAACGACGTCCAGGGCACGGAGTACTGCATCGGTTTTTCGTCGGCCATCACGCGGGCCAAGGAGCTGATCAACCGGCAACGGACGACGCTGGGCAGCCATGAGCGGTTGGGCGTGTTCCGCATCTTCGGTCGTGACGCCGGCTTCTCCGCCCTGTTCGCGGCCTACGTCACGTCCGCCCGCTGTGTCATCCCCGAGGTCCCGTACGACCTGGAGCGGCTGGCGCAGATCCTGCGCGAGGACTACCAGGCCAACCCGAGCCGCTACGCCATCGTCATCACCGCGGAGGGCGCCATCTGGCAGGGCGCCCACATGGTCGACGTCGGCGAGGCCGACATGTTCGGCCACCGCCACAAGGCGAACATCGGCGAGGTCCTGGCGGCCGAGCTCAAGCAGCTCACGGGGATCGACACCGTCGCCTCCGAGCTGACCTACGACTTGCGCAGCGGCGAGGCCGACATGCACGATCAGATCGTGGCCACGACCTTCGCCAACGGCGCCATGGATCTGCTGGCCGACGGCCTGACCGGCCGGATGATGGCCATCCAGGACGGCAAGTACTCGCATGCCGAGCTGCCGCGCCCGGGCCTGGGGCCGCGCAAGGTCAACGTCGATGTCATGTACAACACGGAGCGCTTCCGGCCGCGCTACGACGGCAAGCTGGGCGAGCCGATGCTGCTCGTGGACCTGCGCTGACGAGACCCCGGGCTAGCCGTCGAGACCCGACAGCTCGCGGATGGATCGCGCGACGGCGGACAGGTCCTCATCGCCGTGGCCGCGGCCGATGAGCCCCGCCTCCAGCTGGTCGCACAACGCCGCGATCGGCAGGACCGCCCCGGTTTCGCCGGCCAGCTCGAGGGCGATCCCCAGGTCCTTTCGGTGCAACGCGACCTTGAACCCGAGCGGGTAGTCGTTGGCGATCATCCGCCCGCTGCGGTTGGCCAGCACCCAGCTCTGGGCCGCGCCGCCGGACAGCGCGCCGACCACCTGCTCGACATCGAGACCGGCCTTCATGGCGAGGACGATGCCCTCGGCCACGCCCAGGTAGGTCCCCGCCAGGATCACCTGGTTGACGGCCTTGACCGCCTGCCCCGCCCCGACGGGTCCGACAGGGGTGATGGTCTTGCCCATGGCCTCCAGGACGGGCCGGGCCCGCTCGACGTCCTTCGCTGCGCCGCCGACGAAGATCGACAGGGTCGCGTTCCTGGCCCCTTCGCTGCCACCGGACACGGGCGCATCCACCAGGGCAACGCCCTCCCCCGCCAGTCGCGCGGCGAAGGCGCGCGTGGCCGAGGGCGAGATGGTCGAACAGTCGATGACCAGGAGCCCGCGCGCGGCGCCGGCCGTCACTCCGCCGTCGCCGAACAGGATCGCCTCGACATCCGGCGTGTCCGACACGCAGGTGACGACGACATCCGCCGCCCGGGCGACGTCGGCCGGGGAGGAGCCGGTTCGTGCCCCGAGCGCCACGAGGGGTTCGGCCCGCTCGGCGGTGCGATTCCACACGGTCAGCGGGAAGCCCGCCCTCGCGAGGTTGGCGGCCATGGCCGCACCCATCGTCCCGAGCCCGAGGAAGCCCACGCGGTCCACCGCCCACCTCCGTCCGATTCGGCCGGCCGGCCGCTCCCGGCGATGCTAGCGCGCCCGGTTGGTGCTGGCGACGGGCCCGCCAGCAGTGCCCAAAGGGCGCGCACGCACCGGAGCGCGCAGGAAACGATTGACGAGGTGGCGGCGGGCCCTCATAACTTGGGATAGCCGCCGCGTCGGGCGAGCCCTGGAGGTTGGGCGCCCGCCGCGAGCGAGGTCGCCTCGTGTCCCCGGGGCGCCATTGGAGCATCGGCGTGCGAACCGTCGCCGTAGTGAATCAGAAGGGCGGCAGCGCCAAGACGACCACCGTCGTCAGCGTCGCCGGCGCCCTGGCCGAGCGCGGCCTGTCGGTCCTGGTCATCGACCTGGACCCGCAAGGCAGCGCCTCCGACTGGCTCGCCAGTCGGACGAACCACCGCGGCCTGTTCGACGCGTTCCTCGGTCGCCGGGACCTGGCCTCGATCGTCATCAGCACCGGCGTTCCGGGTGTCGACCTGATCCAGGCCTCGCCGTGGCTGGTCACGGCGGAGCAGACGTTCCTCGGCGAGATCGGGGCCCGGGCCGCGCTGGCGATGGAAAAGCTGCCGAGGCGCTGGGCGTTCGTCCTCATCGACTGCCCGCCCTCATTGTCTTACCTTTCGGTCGGCGCCCTGACCGCCGTGCGCGAGGTGATCGTGCCAGTCGAGGCGCACCAGATCGCGCTGCCCGGCGTGGCCGGCGTGGTCCGCGAGATCGACCGCCTGCGCGACGACCTCAATCCCAGGCTCAGCGCCCCGATCGTGCTCCCCTGCCGGGTAAGCCGGACCGTCCACGCGCGGCTCGTGATCGCCGAGCTTCAGCAGCGCTATGCCGACGTGCTGGCCGAGACGACCGTTCGGGAGAGCATCCGCGTTCCGGAGGCGGCCGCGGCCCACGCCCCGATCACCACGTTCGCGCCGGCCAGTGCGCCCAGTGCCGACTACCGCCGATTCGCCGACGAGCTGATCAACCGCCACCGCCAGGCGGCCGGCCCGCGCGGGCTAGTGTCTCGATGGCGTCAGCTGATCGCCCGCTGAGCGGCGCAGCGGTGTGCGGCGGCGACCGATGAACGAGTGGGCGCAGCTCGCTGTTCTCGCCGCGGCGGGCGCGATTGCCCTGACGATCGTGGGGCTGGCCCGCGCCGCATCGCGGCGCCCTGAGAGCCGACCTGCCCAGAGCCTCGCGCCGATCGTGCCGCTCCAGAGCGTCGAGCCGAAGGACGCCGAGCCCGAGGATGTCTCCGTTCGGGCGGAGCTTCCGGAGCGTGACCAGCGGATGGCCAGCGCGATCGAGCAGTTCGTGCGTGGCATCGATCCCCTGGTCGCCGGCCGTCACGCCGCGCTTGGGCGCTTCAATGGGGCGGGACCAACCGCCGATGGTTTCGGTGGCAACGGCCTCGCTGAACGTCTTCTCGGCCGAGACGAGTGGGACCAGGTCGTGCACCACGAGGGCCTGCGATTCGCTCGCTACCGGCACCCCACGACGGTGGTCGTGGCCGAGCTGCTGACCCGAGCCGAAGACGACGATGACAGCCTCGACGAGGAGGCGAGCAACCTCGAGGACTTCGCCGCCCGGCGTCTGCTGGGTCCCACGGCCGAGACACTCGTCCGCCTCGCCCGCTCCTCCGACCGGGCCGGCAGATTGGGCCGGTCGCGCTTCGGATTGCTGCTGTTCGAGACCGGCGAGGCCGGCGCGCAGGCTTACGTGCGGCGCGTCAGGGATGCCTGCGACGACTGGCTGAGGGCGGCGCCACTGGCGGTGATGCTGTCGATCGGCTGGGCCAGCCCCGGGCCGGGTGAGCAGCTGCGGGACGCGTTTCGCGCCGCCGACATGCGGCGGACCACGGGCCGCCCAGCCGGACCGCGGTCACGACTGGCCGCCGGGCCCCCGCGCGTCGATCGGCGCCGCGCCGTCAGGCCAGCGTGAACCTGGCTACCGGACTGGCCTGGGCCAGGGAGAGCTAATCCGGTGAGGTGGGAGGATGTGGCGCGCCCGGCGGGACTCGAACCCACGACCTTCAGGTCCGCAACCTGACGCTCTATCCACTGAGCTACGGGCGCACTGGTGCCGCCGAAGTGGCGGAGAGGGAGGGATTCGAACCCTCGATGCAGGTTACCCCACATGGCGGTTTAGCAAACCGCTGCACTAGACCTCTATGCGACCTCTCCGTGACGCGGCGGCCGGAATCCTAGCACAGGGGCATGGCCCAACCGGACCCTCCGGACGCCCGCCCGACGGTGCGCCCGAGCCCCGTGGTCGATTGACGTTGGGGGGCCATTGGGCTACCGTCCGGCCCACGCAGATGGACCAGTTCCTCTTTTATCAGGGCCCGGCATGATCGTTCCCGGTTCGTAAGACCCGGGTTCGCGGGTCGTGCCGGGTGGAGCAGAGGTCCAGCCTCTGCTCTTTTTGTTTCCCGGCAGCAGGCGCCCGTCGAGGGAAAGGACGCTTCGATGTTCGTTGTCATGGCGGTCAACGCGACCGAGGCGGAGATCCTCGGCGTGAAGAGCCACATCCTGGCCGAGGGGATGACGCCGTACGACCACGAGGGCGCGAGCCGGGTCGTGATCGCCGTGGTCGGCGACGTGGGCCCCCGCAAGGATGTCCTCATGAGCCGCCTGGGGGCGCTGCCCGGCGTCGAGACCATCACCCCGATCAGCCGGCCGTTCAAGCTGACCTCGCGCGAGTTCCACCCCGAAGACACCGTGATCCGCGTCCTCGACGCCGTCGTTGGCGACGGGTCGCTGACGGTCATGGCCGGGCCATGCTCGGTCGAGAGCCGGGACCAGCTGTTCGAAACGGCCGACGGGGTGAAGGCGGCCGGCGCCACCATCCTGCGCGGAGGGGCATTCAAGCCCCGCACGAGCCCCTATTCCTTCCAGGGCCTCGGCGTCGAGGCGCTGCGCTACCTGGCCGATGCGCGGGAGCGGACGGGGCTGCCGGTCATCACCGAGGTGATGGAGCCGAACCAGGTCGACATCGTGGCCGAGTACGCCGACATCCTCCAGATCGGCACCCGCAACATGCAGAACTACTCGCTGCTGACGGCCGTCGGGCGGGTGGCCCGGCCGGTGATGCTCAAGCGCGGCTACGGCGCGACCGTCGAGGAATGGCTCATGGCCGCCGAGTACATCGTCAGCTCCGGCAACCCCAACGTCATCCTGTGCGAGCGCGGCATCCGCACGTTCGAGACCTATACCCGCAACACGATGGACCTGTCGGCCGTGCCGCTGCTCCATCACCTGACCCACCTGCCGGTCATCGTCGACCCGTCCCACGCGACCGGCAAGCGCTGGCTGGTCAAGCCGCTGGCCCTCGGCGGCGTGGCCGTCGGCGCGGACGGCGTGATGGTCGAGGTCCATCCGCGGCCGGACGAGGCGCTGTCCGACGCGGAGCAGCAGCTGACGATCGCCCAGTTCGCCGACATGATGGCCGCCCTGCTGCCGGTCCACGCCCAGGTGCGCTCGCTGCATGGCGATCCGCTGGCGGCGGCCTCTCCGACCGGGACCGCGTCCGCGGGCGGGCATTGAGCGGCGCGAGGGTACTGGACATGACCACCGGCTCCGGCACGACGGGCACGGGCACGAGCGGCACGGGCACGGGCACGGGCGCGAGCCGCACGGGCGCGAGCGGCTCCGGCCCCGCGATCGTCCGAGCCGCCGCCCGCCTGCGCGGGGAGCTCGTGCTGCCCGGCGACAAGTCGATCAGCCACCGGGCTTTGATGCTCGCCGCACTGGCAGCGGGCCGAAGCCACATCCACGCGGCCGGCGATGGCGCCGACGTCGTCTCGACGGCCGGGATCGTGGCCGCCCTCGGAGCCCGCGTGCAACGGCTACCGGCGGACGGTCGCAACGTCGATTACGTGGTCGAGTCGCCCGGTTCGGGCGGTCTCCGACAACCGGCCGGCAGCCTGGACTGTGGCAACTCGGGGACCAGCCTGCGGCTGTTCGCCGGGCTCATCGCGGGGCTGCCGATGACGGTCACACTGGACGGTGACGAATCATTGCGACGGCGTCCTGTCGCTCGTATCATCGAACCGCTACGGGCAATGGGTGCGGAGCTCCACGCTCGAGCTGGTGACACCCTCCCTCCGGTCACTGTGGCGGGCCACACCCCGCTCCGGGCAATCGACGCCAGGCCAGTCGTGCCAAGCGCGCAGGTGAAGTCGGCGATCCTGTTCGCGGGGCTCCGGGCGGAGGGACACACGACCGTACGCGAGGCGGTCGGGACGAGGGATCACACCGAGCGGATGCTGCGGGCGCGTGGCATTCCCATCCGGAGCGAGACCGGCGAGGGGACGTCCGTCGTGGTGACGGTCGAGGGAGGAGGTCGCGTGCAGGCGGTGGACGAGCAGGTCCCCGGTGACGTGTCCGCGGCTGCCTTCTGGCTGGTCGCCGGAGCCATCCACCCCGATGCCGAGCTCACGCTCCGCGGCGTGGGGGTCAACCCTACCCGCCGCGCGATCATCGATCTGCTCCGCTCGATGGGAGCCGACATCGACGAACGAGAGGTCGACAGCGGGCCGTCGGACGCAGAATCCGGCGAGCCGCGCGCCGACCTGACCGTTCGCTCCAGTGAGCTCCACGGCATCGACCTTGGGCCGACGGACGTTGCCGCGGCGATCGACGAGATCCCGGTGCTGTGCCTCGCCGCGGCCTGCGCGACGGGTCTCTCGACCATCCGTGGGGCGGGCGAGCTGCGACACAAGGAATCGGACCGCATCGAAGGCGTCGCCGCCGGACTCCGAGCGCTTGGGGCCCGGGTCGAGGTGATCGGCGACGACCTCGTCATCCACGGCGGCACCCGCCTCTCCGGCGCGGCCGTCGACAGCCTCGACGATCACCGTCTCGCAATGACATTCGCCGTGGCCGGCCTCCTGGCTGACGGCCAGACGTCCATCGGGCGCCCCACCAGCGCCGCAATCTCCTACCCCGGCTTCTTCGCTGAACTCGAGAGGGTGCGGACATGACCAAGCGCGTCGTCCTGATCGGCCACCCGGTCGCCCATTCGCTGTCGGCGGAGATGCAGCAGGCGGCCTTCGACGCGAGCGGCATCGACGCGTCCTACGAGCTGTGGGACCGGCCGCCGATCGAGCTGGCCGACGCGATCGCCGAGCTGCGCCGTGACGAGTTCCTGGGCGCCAATGTCACGATTCCGCACAAGGAGCGGGTCGTCCCGCAGGTCGATCGGCTGACCGAGGAGGCCCACGCGACCGGCGCGGTCAACACGATCACCCGGGAAGGCAAGCGGCTGGTGGGCCACAACACCGACGTGATCGGGTTCCGCACGGCGCTCGACCGCCTGGTCGGCAAGCAGAAGATGCCCAAGCAGGCGGTCGTGCTGGGGACCGGTGGCGGCGGCCGCGCGGTCGTCTATGGCCTCATCACCGAAGGGTTCCAGCGGGTTGTGGTTTTCAATCGCCACCTCCACCGCGCCGAGGGCATGGTCAAGCATTTCGGTCGCAGCGCCGCCCACATGGAGCTGCGGGCGATGCCGTGGCACGAGTCGATCATCGAGGCCGAGCTGGCCAAGACCAAGGTGCTGGTCAATGCGACGTCGATCGGCCTGGTCGCCGACGAGAGTCCCATCCCGGCCGAGATCATTCCGCCCGACCTGCTGGTGCTCGATCTCATCTACAACCGGACCAAGATGCTGCGCGACGCCGAAGCGGCCGGCTGCACGGTCATGGACGGCGAGTTCATGCTCCTCCACCAGGGCGCCGCGGCCTTCACCCTCTGGACGGGGCAGCCGGCGCCCCTCGAGCTGATGCAGGCCAAGCTGGCCGAAGCCCGGGCGGGCGGCGTTCGATCGGCGGAGGGTGAGCCGGCGGGCGTCGCGGCGGGAGCCGCAAGCGGCTCCGGCGCCGCCGGCTGACCGGATCCCGGCAGCCGTGGGCGCCTTCCGCTTCCTGACCGCCGGCGAATCCCACGGCGCGACGCTCGGAGCGATCGTCGAAGGGGTGCCGGCCGGGCTGCCGCTGAGCGCGGCTGAGCTGGCCGTCGATCTTGCCCGCCGCCAGCGCGGCTACGGCCGCGGGGCGCGCCAGGCGATCGAGCACGACCGGGCAGAGATTCTCAGCGGGGTGCGTCACGGCGTCACGCTGGGATCGCCGATCCTGCTGCTCGTCGCAAACCGCGACTGGGAGAACTGGACCGAAGTCATGCAGGTCGACGCGCTGTCTGACGAGGCGGCGGCAGACTTGACCGCGGCGGCCGATGGCGGCAACAAGCGGGCCGCCCCCGTCACCCGGGTGCGGCCGGGTCACGCGGACCTGGCCGGCGCACTCAAGTACGGCTTCAGCGACGTCCGCAACGTCCTGGAGCGCGCATCCGCGCGCGAGACGGCCGCGCGGGTCGCCGCGGGCGGCGTCGCTCGTGCCTTCCTGGGGGCGCTGGGCATGGATGTCTGGTCGTTCACCGCCGAGGTCGGCGGCGTGGCCGTCGATCCGGCCAACAGCACCCGCGGCAGGGACGAAGCGGATGCCTCACCGCTGCGCTGCCCGGACCCCGATGCGGAGACGCGGATGATTGCCCGGATCGACGAGGCCCGCTCGAATGGCGACACGGTCGGTGGCGTGTTCGAGGTCGTCGTCCACGGCGCACCGATCGGCCTCGGCAGCTACGTCCAGTGGGACCGGCGGCTGGACGCCGCGTTGGCCGCCGCGGTCATGAGCATCAACATCGTCAAGGGCGTCGAGCTGGGTCTCGGATTCGAGCAGACGCGACGGTTCGGCTCGCAGGTCCACGACGTCATCGAGGGCCGCGGCGAGGGCGGCCGCTGGATCCACCGCTCCAACAACGCCGGCGGCCTGACGGGTGGCGTGACCAACGGCGAGCCGATTGTCGTCCGCGGCGCGGTCAAGCCGATCTCCACGCTGGCGAAGCCACTGCCGTCGGCCGACCTCATCAGCGGCCAGCCCGTCGACAAGGCCCATTACGAGCGCAGCGACATCTCCGTCGTCCCCGCGGCGGGGGTCGTCGGCGAGGCCATGGTCATGCTGACCCTGGCGAACTTCGTGCTCGACAAGTTCGGCGGGGATTCGATGGCCGAGACGCGCGACAACCTCGATCGCTATCGCCAGCGGATCGCGCGGCCCGTTGGTGCCGAGGGCGCCGGCGCGACGGCCTCGGCCCGCAGGCCTTCCGGCCAGACTGGCTCCGGCGAGGCCGGCTCCGGCGGGGACGACTGACGGCCGTGGACGTCATCCTCGTGGGCCTGCCGGGGAGCGGCAAGAGCGCGGTGGGCCGCCGCGTCGCCCAGCGCCACGGCGCCACGTTCATCGACCTCGACGAGACCATCGAGCGCGCGGCCGGGCTGGGAATCCCGGAGATCTTCGCCGCCGAAGGCGAGGACGGGTTCCGCGGCCGCGAACGCCTGGCGGTGGAGAGCCTCGGCGAGGCAGACCCCGCGCCGGAGGTGCGGCGGGTCGTCGCGACCGGTGGTGGGGCGGTGCTCCACCCGCGCAACCGCTGGCACCTCTACCGGCGCCGGGTCGCGATCTGGCTGGATGGCCGGCCGGAGGTCCTCGCCCAGCGCCTGCGCCGCAGCCCCAACATCCGGCCGCTGGTGGCGAGCCGCGACCCGATTGGCGCGGTTCGCACCCTGGGCGCGGCTCGTGGGCGCTTCTACGCCGCTGCGCGACGGGTCAACGGCGTGGCCGAGATCTCGTCCGTCATCGACGCCGTGGAGGCGATCGTCGGCGAGGCAGCCGCGGCGCGTGCCGCAGGCCGGCCCGCGGGCTGCGTGCTGCTACGGGCGGAGACAAGAATCGGACGGCTCGTCCTGGGTGAAGGGATCGCAGCTGACGAGACCGCGGCCGCGCTCGAGCGCCTGCGCGCGGCGCGCGCGCTCCTGCTGTCCGAGCCCGGGGCGTGGCAGGAAGCGGGGAAGGAACTGGCGGAAAGCCTGGCGCGATCCGGACTCAAGGTCGAGCGGATCCTGTTCCCGCAGGGCGAGGAGGCCAAGCGCCTGGCCGCCGTCGAGGCCGCAGCCCGTGAGCTGGCCGCCCTGCGCGCGGAACGGGGCGAGCCGCTCGTCGCCATCGGCGGGGGGGCGCTGGGCGACGCGGCAGGATTCCTGTCCGCGACGTGGCTGCGGGGCGTGCCGTTCATTCAAGTTCCGACGACGTTGGTGGCCCAGGTCGACAGCTCAATCGGCGGCAAGACGGGCGTCGACCTGCCGGAGGGCAAGAACCTCGTGGGGGCGTTTCATCAGCCCGACACGATCGTCAGCGACATCGGCCTGCTGCGATCGCTGCCGCCGCGTCAACTTCGGGCGGCGCTGGGCGAGATCGTCAAGATGGCGGTCCTCGGCGACGAGCGCCTGTTCGCGCTGCTCGAGTCGGACGGCGCCGCGATCGCCCGGGGTGACGATGGGGCGTTCGAGTCGGGTGCCGTTGCGGAGGTTGTCGAGCGCGCGGCCTGGGCCAAGGTGGAGGTCGTCCTCGCCGACGAGCGCGACGAGGCCGGGCGAGCCGTCCTCAACCTGGGCCATTCACTGGGTCACGCCTTCGAGGCAGCAGGCGGGTTCCGGGAGCTGTTGCACGGCGAGGCGGTGGCCTACGGGTTGCGCGCCGCCTCGAGGATCGCGGTCGCGCTTGGGCGCATGCCCGCGGCACGCGCCGAGCGCGTGGAGGGACTGCTGACGAAGCTGGGGCTGGCGACGGCGCCCCTCCCCTACTCGCTCGTCGCCGTCCGCGACGCGCTGGCCGCCGACAAGAAGCACGCCGGCGGTCAACTCCAGTGGGTGCTTCCGACCGCCGACGGTGTCGTCACGGACGGCGGCGTTCCAACCGAGCTCGTCGACAAGGTCGCCGCGGGATTGCTCGTGGCGGACGGGGTCGCGGCATGACCCGCGTCCTCGTCCTGGAGGGCCCCAACCTCAACCTGCTCGGAACACGCGAGCCGGAGATCTACGGCCGCGAGACCCTGGCCGTGATCCACGACGGCCTTCGCAGCCGGGCCGCCGAGCTGGGCCTCGACATCGACTTCTTCCAGTCGAACCACGAAGGCGCATTGATCGACCGACTGCACGCCCGCGACTTTGACATCGCGATCGTCAACGCCGGCGGCCTGACCCACACATCCGTCGCCTTGCGCGATGCGCTGCTGGGGGTTGCGCGCCCGTTCGTCGAGGTCCACCTGTCCGACCCTTCCACGCGCGACGCGTTCCGAAAGGTCAACTTCCTGAGCGACGTCGCCGTCGAGTCCATCGTGGGACAGGGCGCGCGCGGCTATCACCTGGCGCTCGAATCCATCGCCCGACGGTTCGCCACTGCGCCGCGCGGCGGCCATGGCTGAGCGCCGCTCCAGGGCAACGGAGAGCGAGGAAGTGCGACGGCTGCGGCGCAAGATCGACGCCGTCGATCGCAGGATCGTCGGCCTGCTGAACGAGCGAGCCGAGCTGGGACGGGCCGTCGGGCGGGAGAAGGCCGCCGACGGACGCCGGGCGATCCGCGATGCGGAGCGGGAGCGAGAGGTCCTGCTGCGGGTCACGATGGCTAATACGGGACCGATGCCGCAGGCGGACCTGATCGCCGTCTACCGTCGGCTGATTGCCGTGGCTCGTGCGCTCGAGACGCGCGATCGCTCCGCGGACGGAGACGCCCAGGGCTGACCTTCGGCTCGCGCGGGGCGCTTGTGCCGCCGCGTCCCGCGCCTCACCATGGCGCGGCGCACGTCGAACGCCAGCTGCGGGGAGGACATGGTTTTCCCGATCGGCGACGAGAATGAGCCCGGCGGCCGGCGCGCCCCGGTCACCCTGCTCATCATCCTGCTGAACTTCGCGGTGTTCCTGCTGCTCCAGCTGCCTGAGCAGAGCAAGCAGAGCCAGCCGTTCACCTACGGTTTCAGCGCGATTCCCTACGAGATCACGCACAACGTCGATCTCGTCCGGCCGGAACGGATCACGATCGGCGGTCAGAGCGCGCTGATCGACGAAGCCCCCGGGCCACGACCGATCCAGCTGACCCTGTTGACCAGCATGTTCATGCACGGCGGATGGCTGCACATCGTGGGCAACATGTGGTTCCTCTGGATCTTCGGCGACAACGTCGAACGCCGCTTCGGCAGCATCTTCTACTTGCTGTTCTACCTTGCCGCCGGTGTCATCGCCGGCCTGACCCAGGTCCTGGCCAGCCCCGATTCGGTGATTCCCAATCTGGGTGCCTCGGGTGCCATCGCCGGCGTGCTGGGTGCCTACCTTGCGATGTTCCCGTCGAAGCGGGTGGTGATCGTGGTCTTCAGCTTCGTCCCGTTCGTCGTGCCAGCCATCGTCGCGATCGGGATATGGGCCCTGCTGCAGTTCGTCAACGGCCTGGGCCAGATCGCGATGACCGAGCAGACTGGCGGCGTGGCCTACCTCGCCCATGTCGGTGGCTTCATCAGCGGGCTGATCGTGGGGCTGATGTTCCGGGTCGGCGGCCGGGGCGGGCCGACGCCGCAATACGTCGGCTAAGGTAGGCCGCGATGTCGCTCGCGGCCAACAAGGCGACCTTCCGCAAGATTCCGGAACAGATCTACAACCGTGGCGAGCTCAACCTCGCCCGCAGCGTCATGGTCCCCAACTACATCGAGCACCTCCGGCTGCCCGAGGGCCTGGCCGCAGGTCGGGCCGGCTTTGAGGAATTCGTCCAGCTGTGGCGCACGGCGGTGCCGGATCTCACCTACAAGGTGACCCACCTCACACCCGACTTCCTGATCGGGGAAGGCGAGCTCGTCGTCCTCCGCATCGAGGGACGCGGCACCCACCGCGGACCGCTGCTGGGGGTGGCCCCGACCGGGCGGCCGATGGACTGGACGGAAACGCACATGGGACGCTTCGGGAACGGCCTGCTAGTCGAGCACTGGGCGGAGATCGACAAGCTCCGCATCCTGCAGGCCCTCGGGACCGTGGAGGGCTTCGTGCCGCGCGGACCGGCGCCCCCGCCGGTCATCGTCGATGAGCGCTACCTGACGAGCGCCGAGCTTCGCGACCTCCTGTCTCGCCTGGTCGAGGAGGTCTGGAACGAAGGCCGGCTCGAGGTCGCCGACGAGATCTTCCATCCGAAGGCCACGACGCCCGGCGCACCCGAGCAGCCACTCGGACCGGGCGGGGTGCAGGCCGCCGTGGCCGCCTTCAGGGCGGGCTTCTCCGACTACCGCGTGTCGATCGAAGACACCGTTGTCGAATACCCCTACATGGCCGGGCGACTCCGCCGAACCGGCACGCACGATGGCTCGTACGGTGGCCTCGCCCCAACTGGCCGAGGAGTCAGCTACGGCGAGATCCTCATCGTGCGGGTGGGCAACGGCCAGATCGTCGAGAGCTGGTCCGACGCCGATACGCTGGGCCTCCTGGACCAGCTCCAGGCAGAGGGCGAAGCGAGCGGACCCGAAACCCCTTAGCGCGCCGTCGCGGCGCGCAGGCTCCCGACGAGACGGCCCAGCGCGGCAACGTCGCGCCCGTCCTCCCCGAGAGCGTCGACGAGGGCCGACGCGACGATGACGCCGTCCGCTCCGGCACGCGCCAGCGCCCGAACGTGCGAGGCGCGGCTGACGCCGAAGCCCACCGCGACCGGGACGGGGGACGAACGACGCACGTCGCGGACCAGGCGCCCGACGGTCGACGGCAGGCTCGACCGCGCCCCCGTGACGCCGACGAGCGAGACGCAATACAGGAAGCCGCCGGTCCGGGCCGCGATTTTCGCCCGTCGCTCGGGACGGGTGGTCGGGGCGACGAGGTAGACGACGGCCAGATCGACCGAACGCGCGACGGCCTCGAAGGGTCCGCCTTCGTCGGGCGTGAGGTCGGCCACGATGATCCCCGATGCGCCGGCTTGGGCCAGGCGACGGGCGACGGTCGCGCCATCGCCCCCGCCCAGGACCTGGTTGGCATAGGCCATCGGCACGAGCGGCAGGCCGGGCCTGGCGGCCGCAATCCGCCGCACGAGCTCGAGCGATCGATCGAACGTCGCGCCTGCCACCAGCGCGGCGGACGACGCGCGCTGGAGCGTCGCCCCGTCCGCCAGCGGATCCGAGTACGGGAGGCCCACCTCGAGCAAGTCGGCTCCAGCGTCCGCAGCCGCAAGTGCCGCTTGCAGGCTGCCTTCGGCGTCGGGGTAGCCCGCCACGACGTACGGAATGAGGGCGGCCCGTCCCTCTGTCCCGGCGCGGGCGAAGGCCGCCCGGATCCGTCCGGCCCCGGCCGTGGCGTCCGTGCCCGTCTCCGACCACGCCGCTGCGACGGCGGCCGTCATCGCTTCGTTTCCCAGGGCTCGACGTCGGCGAATTTCTCGAGGGCGGCCAGGTCCTTGTCGCCACGACCGGAGAATCCGACCAGCACGGCGGCATGGGCCGGCAACGCCATGCCGCTGCCTTCGACGCCCGCGAGGAGCTTGGGCAGGGCCGCGACGGCGTGGGCCGTCTCCAGCGCCGGCAGGATCCCCTCTTCCCGGGTCACCGTGCGCATCGCCGCGATGGCCTCGCGATCCGTGGCCGTCGCGACCTCGACCCGGCCGGCCGCTGCCAGCGCGCTGATCTGCGGCCCGACGCCCGGATAGTCGAGGCCCGCGGACGCCGAGTGGGCCTCGACGACCTGCCCGTCGCGGTCCTGCAGCATCAATGAGCGAGCGCCGTGAAGGATGCCCGGCGTCCCGCCGGCGATCGCCGCCGCGTGGCGGCCGGTCGCGATGCCGTCGCCGGCTGCCTCGGCCACCGCGAGGCGCACAGACGGCTCACCGATGAACCGCGCCAGCAGCCCGATCGCGTTGGACCCGCCACCGACGCAGGCGAGGACGAGGCTCGGCAGCCTCCCCTCGAGGGCCTCGAGCTGCGCCGCCGCCTCGTCGCCGATGCGGCGCTGGAGGTCGCGCACGATGGTCGGGTAAGGATGAGGGCCCATCGCCGAGCCCAGCACGTAGTGAGTCGTCTCGACGTTGGTGACCCAGTCGCGCATGGCGTCGTTGATGGCGTCCTTGAGGGTCGCGCTGCCGCTCGTGACGGCGCGCACCTCCGCTCCCAGGGCCCGCATCCGCAGCACGTTCGGTTGCTGGCGCTCGATGTCTTCCGCGCCCATGTAAACGACGCACGGCAGGTCGAGCAGCGCGCAGGCCGTCGCCGTCGCCACGCCGTGCTGACCCGCGCCGGTCTCGGCGATGACCCGGCTCTTTCCGAGTCGCCGCGTCAGCAGCGCCTGGCCAAGAGCGTTGTTGATCTTGTGCGCTCCCGTGTGGGCCAGGTCCTCGCGCTTCAGGTACAGGTTGATCGGAGCGATGGGCCTCCGTGCCTGCCGCTCCGCCTCCGCCAGCACGGCGGCCTCCAACCGCGAGGCGCGATAGAGCGGCGTGGGCCGCCCGGCATAGGTCTCGAGCAGCTGACGCAGCTCGGACCAGAAGCGCGGATCGTCCCGCAGCTCGAGGTAGGCGCGTTCGAGCTGTTCGAGCGCCGCGATCAGCGTCTCCGGCACGTAGCGGCCACCGAACTGGCGCTCGGTCCCCCACCGGCCGCGCTCGTCCGTCTCGAGCAGGCCGGGATGGACGGGCGTTGGGCGGGCGGCGAGTTTGGGCCGGTCCAGCCGAGCCGCTCGGGCGCGCTTGGCGAAGAGGGCCACCTTGACGGCATCCTTGGTCGGCCGGGCGCCCGCGCGGCGTGGAGCTTCGACGCCCGAGGCGACGTCCACCCCGACGGCCGCAATCGCGCGCAGGGCACTTGCGACGCTCGACGGGTCGAGCCCACCGGCGAGGGTGACCGGCACCTCGCGCGCGATGGCGGCGGCAAGGTCCTCGCGCGCCCGGCGGCCCGTGCCGCCCGGGTGCGGGCCACCGCCCGCGTCGAGCAGGATTCGCGCGGCGCCGGCATCGAGATAACCCCGGGCCAGGCGGATGAGCCTGGCGGCCTCGCTGGCTGGTCCCCCTCCGGATGGTTCCTCGCCGGCGGGCACGTGCAGGACCTTCCAGGCCGGCCGGCGCAGCGACCTGACGAGCTCCGGTGGCTCACTCCCGCTCAGCTGGATCGCGTCAGCGTCGAGGCTCGCCGCGATGTGCTCCAGCTCGTCGAGGGTTCGGTCGACCGTGACGGCCACGACCGCCGGCCGGCGATCCTGCGGCGCGGCGCTTCGCACGAGGCGAGCGAGCACGATTGCCTCGTCGAGTTCGAGTGCCCGAGGCGTGCCGGGCACCAGATTGAGCCCGATCGCATCGGCGCCCGCACGGATCGCGGCCAGGATTCCATCCGCGTCGACGATGCCGCAGATCTTCACGTACGGAACGTTGGCCAGGTTGGCCGGATCGGCCGGGCTGCGGCCGGCGGCGACGAACGAGGCGGCAACCGCGGTCGGATCGGTGGCTCGAACGAGCGCCTCGCCCACGAGTGCCGCATCGAATCCAACGGCCCGCCAGGCGGCCAGCGTCGCGGCGTCGCGGACTCCGGACTCGGCGACGACGATGCGATCGTCCGGAACGAATTCGCGCAGGCGGATCGCGCGCCCAGGGTCCACGTCGAGCGTGCGCAGGTCGCGGTTGTTCAGGCCGATGAGGCGAGCACCGCTGTCGAGCGCCGCGGCGAGCTCGCGTTCGTCATGCGCTTCGACCAGCGGCTCCAACTCCATCGCGCGCGCGTCAGCGACGAGGCGCGTCAGCCGTTTGGGCGGATGCAGACCCGCCAGTAACAGCACGATGTCAGCGCCGGCCGAACGGAGGACGGCGAGTTGGCGGGCGTCCACGACGAAGTCCTTGGCCAGGACGGGCAGCGAGACGGCCTCGCGCACGGCGCGCAGGTCGTCGATCGACCCGCCGAACCAGTGCGGCTCGCACAGGACGCTGATCGCCGCCGCGCCGCCGGCCTCGTAGGCTCGCGCGCGGGCAACGATGTCGTCACCGCTCCTCGCGATCGCCCCGGCCGACGGCGAGCGGCGTTTCACCTCGGCGATCAGATGCAGCCCGGGCCGAGCCAGCTGCTCGAGGATCGGCCGTGGCCGGGGCGCCGGACCAGGCG
>JALZAF010000251.1 GCA_030948505.1 Chloroflexota bacterium | reverse complement strand
CCCTTGCATACGGGGCAGGGACGACTGACCATGAACTTCTCGAGCTCCGTCTTGACGAACTCCGAGTCCGTCTCGCGGTAGCGCCGCTCCAGGTTGGAGACGAGCCCTTCGAACGTCGCGGTGTAGGAGTTCTCGCCGCGCTCGTGGCGGTAGCGGACGATCACCCGCTCGTCCTTCGGGGCGTACAGCAGGTAGTCGAGCGCCTCCTTGGGCAGGTCGCGGACGGGCTTGTCGATCGACCAGCCGTGCGACTTGCAGATGGCCTCCACGATCTTCGACCGCCACGACTCCTCCATCGGCAGTCGAGCCCACGGCACGAGCGCGCCCTGGCGAAGACTCTTGCTGCGGTCGGGCATGAGGAGCGCCGGATCGATCTCGAGCTTCGAGCCCAGGCCCGCACAGGCGGGGCACGCCCCGTGCGGGGAGTTGAATGAGAAGCTGCGGGGCTCCAGCTCGTCGATCGTCGTGCCGTCATACGGGCAGGTGTATTTCTCGCTGTATCGCCGCTCCTCGAAGGCCGGCGGCTCCCCTTCCTGAGGAGCCGGGGCGATGAGGACGACGCCTTCGCCCAGCCGCAGGGCGGTCTCGACGGAGTCAGCCAGGCGGGCCGCGTCCGGGTCGGGAATGACCTCGCCGGTGGCGGGGTCGATCGGCCGCCCGGCGCCGTCGCGCGCCGCACCCTCCGGCGCCTCGGCGTGGCGGACGACAAAGCGATCGACGACCACCTCGATGCTGTGCCGCTTGTACTTGTCGAGCTTTGGCGCGTCGGCCAGGTCGTACATCTCGCCATCCACGCGAACGCGGACGAAGCCCTGGCGCCGGGCCGCCTCGATGACTCGATCGCCTTCGGTCTTGCGGTCCTTGATGAGCGGTCCCAGCACGAGCAGCCGGGTCCCCTCCGGCATCGACAGGACGTGGTCGACGATCTGCTGCACGCTCTGGCGCTCGATCTCCCGGCCGCATACGGGGCAGTGCGGATGGCCAACCCGGGCGAACAGCAGCCGCAGGTGGTCGTAGATCTCCGTCACCGTGCCGACCGTGGAGCGGGGGTTGCGGCTGGCGCCCTTCTGGTCGATCGAGATCGCCGGCGACAGGCCGTCGATCTGGTCGACGTCCGGCTTCTCCATCTGGCCGAGGAACTGGCGGGCATAGGCCGACAGGCTCTCGACGTAGCGCCGCTGCCCCTCCGCATAGATCGTGTCGAAGGCAAGGCTGCTCTTGCCGCTGCCGGAAAGGCCGGTGATGACGACGAGGCGATCGCGCGGGAAGGCGACCGTCACGTCCTTGAGGTTGTGTTCGCGGGCGCCGCGAACGACGAGCTGATCCTGGGGCATTTCGGAATAGTTTAGCGGACTGGGGGCAATTGGAACAGCCGTTCTGTACGGCTCGTTACTGCTGTCGCGGCCGCACCATCGCATGCGGATCGCGCTCGAAACCGAAACGCGCATAGAAAGCCTCGAGGCCCGGCGCCGAATGGAGGGAGAACCTCACCTCCGGGCGGCCGTCCATCAGCGACGAGACCACGCGTCCCGCGACGCCCATCTCCTGCCAGCGTGGGTCGACGCAAACGGACGAGATGAGCGCGGTGAAGACGCCGTCACCGTGCTCGCGGGCGAATCCGACCAGCTCCGTCCCGTCCCAGGCCGCGACGGTGCGGCGCGATCCGGCCAGCATGCGCCGGACGCGGTCGGGATCACCCGCCCGGCGGTCCCAACCAACGGACCGGAACAGGCGAACGAGCGGGGCGGGATCCTCCAGCTTGCCAGGCTCGAAACGCAGGCGGCCCGCCCGGTCCTCCGCCCGCGCCAGCCGACGATCGAGCTCGCGGAGATGGTCGATCGAGTGGTACAGGTAGCGTCGGACGACCTTGCGGAGCGTCCACGTCTCGCCCTTGCCGTCGGTTCGGGCGAGGGCCGGATCCAAAGCCCGCAGACGACGCAAGTTGTCCACTGCCCAGGCCCGGGTCGCGTTGAGGTGGGCCGCCGCGTCGTCATCGCGCGACGGTCCCTCGAAGCGCGCGTCAGGACGGAGGCGGCTGCCGAGCCAGATCTCCGCTCCGGCAAGGTGGGCGGCGACAGCGTCGACCGTCCGCTCGGCGCTCACCGGAGCCGCCGAACCCTCCTCCCGGAAGGTGCCTGCCGGGATCGCGCCAGCCGAGCCGGTGATGGCTGCGATCCGGTCGAGGAGCTCCAGCAGGTCCTCGCGGGCGAAGCCAAGGCGGCGGATCGCCAGCTCCAGCTCGTCTGCCGCTACGGGCCGTGCGTCGTCGGCGAACGTGGCATTGCGTTCATAGCCGACCTCACGAGACGCGGGAACCGACTCGACCACCTCGGTCGGCCCGAACACCATCGCGACGTCCTCGCCATGTCGCTCCAGCCAATCGCGGTACCAGCCCGCCGCCGCCGGCGCCTGCGACACGACCCGGTCGTGGGAGGACGCCCACAGGAAGGCTCCCGGCAGGTCCAGCAACCAGCCGCCGACGCGCCCGTAGTCGTAGTCGGGCTCGAGCCAGAGCCGAAGGGGCGTCGCCGTCGCAGTCGCCGTCACCGGCAGACTCTACGGGGCGCCTCGCGCCGGCTCAACCTGGCCCGAGCGCGGCGTCCTAGCGCCGTCGCCGGGCCGGTCGCGGCGGACGGGCGCCGGTCCGGTGGATGACGTTGGGCGTGACGGTGTGGTCCCAGGTCGGCTTGTCGAGCCAGCGAGCCTGCCAGCCGCCGTCGTCGTCGTGCTCATCCTTGATGCCCGGCAGCCAATCGGAGGCGGTGCCCTCGTCCGGCGTCGGGTCGGCGTCCAGGGTGTCGGCCCGCTCCTCCTCCGCCGGGAGGACGGTCACGCTGGTGACCTCGAAGGCCGGCGCCGCGGCCCGCGCGTCGTCGCGGACCCGGCCGCGCTTGCGGTCCGCCGCACCCACC
>JALZAF010000247.1 GCA_030948505.1 Chloroflexota bacterium | reverse complement strand
GTGTACACGATCATCAACGGCGGCTTTGGAGGCCGCTTGCGCGACGAGCCGCAGAGCGGCATGACAAAGTGGCTGTCTTACCCGACCGACGTGTTGCAGCTTCCGGCCGGCAAGCACGTCCGTCGGTCACTTACGGTGAAAGTTCCCGCGGACGCTGGCGCCGGCGAGTACATCGCGGGCCTCGTCCTCGAGAACGACCGGCCGATCCCGGGCGCTGGTGCGGTCACGATCGACCAGATCGTCCGGCAGGCTGTCGCAGTCGTCGTCACGGTGCCCGGTCCACGAACCCCGGCGCTCGTGATCGGCGCGGCGACCCACAAGGTCGTGGCCGGGAAGTCGATCGTCTCGGTGGCGGTCGCGAATCCGGGCAACGTTCGGCTCAAGCCGATCGTGGGATTCACGCTCCTCGACGCTGCCGGCGCCCGGGTCAGCCAGGCGACCGTGCAAATGGACACCTTCTACGCTCACACCGACACGTTCGTCGAGGTGCCGCTGGCGGCGCTCCTCCTGCCCGGCAGGTACACGGTGCACCTGACGGCCGAGGACGCGGCCCAGGGCGTTCGGGTCGACCAGGCGGCGATCACGTTCGTCGTCGAGGCACCGGCTGAGCCCGCGCGTGGCACGGGCCTGGTGCCCGATCTGACCCAGGTCATCCAGTCCGCCGGCGGAGGGCAGGTCCCGCTCGCCGTCGTGGTCGGGGCCATCGTCCTCGCCCTCATGGTCGGTGTCCTCGTGGCCTGGTTGGGCCTGCGGCGCCGTCGGGGTACAGGGCCGGCAGGGCGGTAGACGCCCGGCGTCCGGTCCCCTCCCCCGGCTGGCGCCGGTGGGCCGTACCAATGGGCGGGTTCCACGGTCGGCAGGCCGCGGCGATCCTCCCAGAGTGAACCGATCGTCCCGCTTCCTGCCCGCTCTGGTCACTCTTGCCCTCGTCGCAGTCGCGGCGTGCGGTAGCGGTGCGCCTGAGGCCCCGCGCGTCCTGGCCACGCTGGACATCAAGCCAACTCCCACGCCGGCGCCCACGCCAAAGGGGGCCGGACAGCTCGCCCTCGAGGCGTTCGTCAAACGGGTGGCCGGCGGCAGTCTGACGTATCACGCCAGCTTCAAGGGCAACATGGTGGCCGCAAATGGCGGGGTCACCATCGTTGGTGCGCTCGACGTGGCGGGCCGTGACTATCAAACCAGCTTCAGCTTTGCATTCGCGAAGCAGCCCAAGGTCGTCGTCGGCGTGCGGTCGGTGGGCGCGACGAAATGGATGCGGGTTGCGGGCGGCCGCTGGGCGACGGCCACCGACCGTTCGGCGACCACCTCGAACAGCCCCTTTGCGGGGATCGCCGGCGTCAACGACGTGAGGCTGCTGTCCACGGTGAAGGTGAGCGGCAAGAACCGCCACCACCTCGAGTTTGCCGGCGGCGAGGTCATCGGACCCGAACAGATCACGCCCAGCAACCTCACCGACGAGCGCGTCGAATGGACCCGAATGGAGCTGGTCGTGGACGACGCCGGGACGCCGCTGTCAGCGACCTGGCGCCTGGAGGGGACCGGCCGCGTCGACGTGCAGCTACAGGGGCTCCGCTTCGACCTGACCCTCGCTTTCTCGAAGGTCGGGGCCAAGATGATTATCAAGGCCCCGTAGCCGGCTGCCCCAGGCCCCGAGACGCAGAACGACCGGCTCGTCGAGCCGGTCGTTCGATTCAGCGGGCCAGGGAGGTCAGCTCAGTTGCCGCCCTCCTTGAGGGTGATCGTGGCTCTCTGGAAGCCCGCGCCCTTGGTGTCGACCGATGATCCCAGGGCATCGAGGGCCTTCTGGGCGAGGTCGGTGCGGTAGGCGCCAGCGGCCGGCGCGGCCTTGAGGACCTTGTAGGTCGTGGCGATGTTGATCGTCTGATCCCACAGCGCCTTGTCCAGAAGCCCGACGCCGTTCGGGGACGGCCAGATGAGCGCGTTGATCTCGTTCATCTGCCACTGCTGATGGCTGGCGCCCAGCTGGGAGCCGTTCTTGAGCACGATATCGACGCACTTCTGGGGATTGTCGCGGCAATAGATCCAGCCCTTGAAGGAGGCCTTCAGGAACTTGGTGGCGGTGTCGGCGTTGTCGCCGGTCTTGAGCCACTTGTCGCTGGCGAAGATCTGGTCCTGAAGCATGGCCGTGCCCACCGACGGATCGTTGAAGTTGATGACGTTCAGGTCCGACGGCTGGTAGAGCTGGCCGGTGGCCGGGTTCTTCGCCTCGAGGACCTGGGCGTATTCGTTGTAGATCATCGCCTGGGCCACGTCGAGATCGCCCTTCAGCAGGCCGGACATGTCGAAGTTCTGCTTGATGATGTTTTCCTTGGTCGGGTCGAGCCCGGCCTTGGTGAGCGCCGCGAACAGCTCCGGCTCGTTGCCGCCCAGCCAGCTGCCGATCTTCTTGCCGGCCATCTCCTTGGGCGTCGTGATGGCGGCCTTCTTGAAGCCGGCCATGCGCGTGCCGGAGCGCTGGAAGACCTGGGCGATCGAGACAAGGTCCGTGCCGCCTTCGCGCGACTGGAGCATGTTGGGCAGCCAGGCCGTGCCGATGTCGGCGCCGCCGGTGGCCACGACCTGGACGTTGTTGACCTGCGGCCCACCCAGCAGCAGGGAAACGTCGAGGCCTTCGGCGCTGTAGTAGCCCTGGTCCTTGGCCGCGTAGTAGCCGGCGAACTGGGACTGGGCGACCCACTGAAGCTGGAACTTGAGGGGCTTCAGCGTCGGGCCGGCCGGCGTGCCGCTGCATGCCCCGGCCACGAGACCCACGGCCAAGGCTGCCGTGATGAATCTCGCCGTGATCAATCTCCTGGACAACGACATGTTCCGATCCTCCTCAATCCGTCCCTGCCGATCGAGCCCGCGGCACGATAGCGCAGTGCTCGTGGCGTCGCTCGTCGCGGCTACTGGCGGGCGGCGTTCAGGCCCCCGCCGATTGCCGGGCGCTGTGCCACGGCAGGACGATCCGCTCGACGACGACGGCAACGATATACGTGCCAATGCCGAGCGCGCACGAAAGCACGATCGCGGCCCACGCCGACGGGTAGCGGAAATGGCCCGTCTCGAGGGTGATGTACTGGCCCAGGCCGTACAGCGGACCGCCGAAGAACTCCCCCACCACGGCCCCGATGACGCTGAGCGTGGTCGCGATCCGCAGGGCCGTGAACCAGTAGGGCATCGCATTGGGGATGCGCAGCTTGCGCAGCGTCTGACCATCGCCGGCAGCGTACGAGCTCATCAGCTCCACCGCCGCCGGCTCGACCTGGGTCAGGCCGCGAACCGTGTTGACCATGACCGGGAAGAAGACCATCAGGGCCACGATCGTCATCCGCGCCAGCACGCTGTCCGAGCCGAACCAGTTCATGGTGATCGGCGCGAAGGCAATGATCGGGATGGTGCTGGCGCCGGCGGCGATCGGCACGAGGGTCTCGCGGGCGCTCGCCCAGCGTGCGGTGGCGAGGCCGCCCAGGGTCCCCAGCACGACCCCCACGACCAGTCCGCCGAGCGCCTCCGTGCCGGTGTAGACGAGGCCCTTCGACAGGGTGGCCCAGTCGTCGGCCAGGCTGGCGGCGATGATCGTGGGTCGCGGGATCAGGAACGACTTGACGTCGAGCGCCAGCAGCGTCAGCTCCCAGACGGCGAGCACCACGATGAACAGCGCGGCCGCCGGCAGCCAGTCCCCCGCCCGGCGCTGCCAGGCTGCGGTCATGACAAACCTTCGGCCCGGATCCGGCCGGCCTCGAGCTCCTCGGCCGGGCCTTCGGCCGGCTCGTGCTGGCGGAGCGCCTCGCGAACCGCGGTGACCCGTTCGAAATAGCGATCCTGCTCCCGGGTCTCGGCGGTCCGCGGCTGGGGCAGGTCGACCTCGAGGATGGCGGCGATCCGCCCGGGCCGCGGCGACATGACCACCACGCGGGTGGACAGGAAGACTGCCTCGGGAATGCTGTGGGTCACGAAGACGATCGTCGTGCCGGTCCTGCGCCAGATCTTCATCAGCTCCAGGTTCATGCGCTCGCGGGTCATTTCGTCGAGCGCCCCGAACGGCTCGTCCATGAGCAGCAGCTTGGGGTCGAAGGCGAGGGCGCGGGCGATCGCGACTCGCTGTTGCATGCCGCCCGACAGCTCCCACGGATGCCGCCCTGCAAACCCCTCCAGCTCGACCAGCTTGAGCAGCTCGGCCGAGCGCCGCGCCCGCTCCGCCTTGGCGAAGCCCATGATCTCGAGCGGCAGCTCGATGTTGCGGGCGACCGTCCGCCAGTCCATCAGCACAGGGGCCTGGAAGACCATGCCGTAGTCACGGTCGAGGCGGGCCTGGCGGGCGGGCTTGCCATTGACCCGGATATCGCCGCTCGACGGCGCCGTCAGGTCGCCCACGATCCGCAGCAGGGTGGACTTGCCGCAGCCGGACGGCCCGATGAGCGACACGAACTCGCCCCCGGCAATGGTCAGGTCGATACCTTCAAGGGCGCTGACCGAGGCGTCTCCGCTGCCGAACACCTTGCCGACGCCGCGGGCCTCGACGACTGCCGGGGAGGCACCGGCTCGGGAAGTCACAGCGCCTCCATTGGCCGATAGCGGCCGGCCGTCAACCGTATCTCCGCGAGGCGCACCAGGGCGACGAAGAACAGGCCGACGAAGGTGCACATGACGATCGTGGCCCACAGTTTTTCCGGGCCGGCGATGTAGTACTGGTTGTAGTTGACGATGGCGCTGCCAAGGCCGTCCGCCACGCCGGCCGGCAGCTCGCCGATGATCGCGCCGATGACCGACGCCGCCGCGGCGACCCGCAGCGACGCGAACAGGTACGGCACGGAGGTTGGCAGCCGCAGCCGCCACAGGGCCTGCGTACGCGACGCGGCATACGAGCGGAACAGCTCGAAGGCGCGCGGGTCCGCTGCCCGCAGGCCGCGCAGTGAGGCGATCGTCACCGGGAAGAACGTCAGGTAGGCGGACACGATCGCCACCGACAGCCAGTCGGCCTTGATGGCCACGACCACGATCGGCGAGATGGCCAGGATCGGCACGGTCTGCGACGCCACGACGTACGGGACCAGGGCCCGCTCAGCCAGCCGCGAGTGCACGAACAGGATGCCGAGGGCGATCCCGAGCAGCCCGCCGAGCACGAAGCCAGTCAGGGCCTCGCGAAACGTGAACACCGCCTGCCCCAGCAGGACCAGCCCGAGCGGCGGCCCATTGCGCTGGGCCGGATCGACGAAGGCCCGAACGATGTCCCAGACGTGCGGCAGCGACAGGTCGTCCGCGATCCGCCAGTGGAGCGGCGGGGCGTGCTCGTAGTTGATCGGCAGGCCGAAGACGACACCGTGAATCCGCCACGGGTCGCCGCCCAGCCACTTCGCCCCTTCCCAGATCGCGATCACGGCGACGAGGACGAGGACGAACCCTACGGCTCGGCGACGCCGCGACACGCCGTCTGCGGCGGCCGGCGAGGACCGCCCGCGCCGCGCGGCCAGGCGGAGCGCCGTCGCCATCTAGGCGCTCGCAACCCCCTGGTCGGCGATGTCGAGGGCCCGGTCGATGATCTCGAAACCTTCGGCCAGCTGCGCCTCGGTGATGCACAGCGGCGGGTTGGTGTGGATGGAATTGTTGGCGATCATCGTGTACAGGCCGTTGTCGCGGAAGAACTTGCCGATCTTCTTCATCTCGTCCGACGTGCCGTTGAACGGCGTCATCGGCGTGAACGGCTCGCGCTTCCGGACGAGATCGATGATCCCGAACAGGCCCAGGTTGCGGGTCGCGCCAACGGACGGGTGGCGGTCGTAGAGGTCCTGGTGGTGGCGGCGCATCACGCTGTCGAGCCGGGCAGCGTTGGCGATGAGGCCGTCCTCCTCGTACACGCTGATCGTGGCCAGCGCCGCGGCGCAGCTCACGGCGTGACTGCTGTAGGTCAGCCCGCCGTAGTACATCTGCGTCTCGAACTTCTCGGCCACCTTGCGCCGCATGGCCACGGCCCCCAGCGGCAGGTATGAGCTGGTCAGGCCCTTGGCCATCGTCATCAGGTCGGGCACCGTGTCCCAGTGGTCGATGGCGAACCAGCGGCCCGTTCGGCCGAAGCCGGCCATGACCTCGTCGGCGACCATCAGGATGTCGTACTTGTCACATAGCGCGCGCACGCCCTGGATGTAGCCGTCGGGCGGGATGAGGATGCCGTTGGTGCCGACGATCGTCTCGAGGAACACGGCGGCGATCGTTTGCGGCCCCTCGTAGCGGATCACGTCCTCGAGGCCCTGCAGCGACTCCTCGACCGGCCTGGGCTCCTTCTCGCCCCAGCGGTGGGTATCGGGATAGCGGACCACTCCGACGAGGCCGGGCTCGTTGGCCCAGCGGCGCGGGTCGCCGGTCAGCGTCATCGCTCCCATCGTCGCGCCGTGATAGGCGCGGTAGCGGGCCAGCACCTTGTAGCGCCCGGTGTAGTGCCGCGCGAGCTTGATCGCGTTCTCGATCGCCTCCGCGCCGCCAAGGGTGAAGAACACCTTGTCGAGGTCGCCCGGCAGGATCTCGGCCAGCTTGGCTCCCAGGCGCGCCCGGGGCTCGGTCACGAAGGCCGGCTGGACGTACTGCAGCCTGGTCGCCTGTTCGGTGATCGCGTCGATGACGCGGCGGTCGCCGTGGCCGATGTTGACCGACATCAGCTGGCTGTTGAAGTCCAGGATCCGGCTGCCCTCGGGGGTATAGAGATAGACACCCTCGGCCCGGTCAATGGCGATCGGGTCGACCGCCCCCTGGACCGACCACGAGAAGAACGTGTGTTCTCGCGACAGGGCGACGATCTCGTCGCTCGTCATCCGTTCGGGTGCCGTCCTGATCCCCATCGTCCACCTCATCTCGGCGGCAGGCTCGCGGCCGCGGCTGGGGCCGCTGCTCGCGGTCACCCGGGCGCGCCACGACCACCTCGGCCGGAGGTGCCATTACAGCACACTCGCCGGCGCGGCCGCCCTCAGCGGGACGTCGGGACCGCCGCCTCCAGTGACTCGGCGCACCGCAGGATCGCCTCGGCCGACCGGTCGATGTCGGCTTCGGTCGTGCGCCAGTTCGAGACCGATACCCGCATGGCCGCCAGGCCGTGCCAGGTCGTCCCACCCAGCCAGCAAGTGCCGTCGCGTTGGACCCCCGCCACGATGGCCCGGGTCCGGCCGTCGGCGGCCGCGTCGTCCGGCCCGGCCGTGAACCGGACAAGGACCTGGTTGAGGACCACGTCGTTGAGGATCTCGACCCCCGGCGCTGCCGCCAGCCGGTCCGCCATCCGCCGCGCGAGCGAGCAACACCGTTCGACGAGGTCGGACAGGCCTTCGCGCCCGAGCGAGCGAAGGGCGGCGTAGATCGGGAACCCGCGAGCGCGCCGGGAAGACTCCGGCACCCAGTTGTACGAGTCCCGCTCGCCGCCGGCCGTCTCGACGTAGTAGGCCGCTCCGAGGGTCATGGCGGCGTGGTGGGCGGCCGCGTCCCGGACGAGGACGATGCCCGAGTCATGCGGGACGTTCAGCCATTTGTGGGCGTCGGTCGTCCACGAATCGGCATCTGCGACGCCATCGACGAGATGGCGCCGGCCGGGCGCCGTCGCCGCCCACAACCCGAAGGCCCCATCGACATGGAGCCAGCCGCCGTTCTCGCGAGTCGCTGCCGCGATCGCCTGCAGTGGGTCGAAGGCGCCGGTGTTGACGTTGCCGGCCTGGGCGCACACGATCGCCGGCCGATCCAGCGATGCGAGGACGGCCCGCAGCTCGTCCGGCCGCATCCGGCCCTGCTCGTCGGTCGGGACGCGGTGGACGCGCTCCCGGCCCAGGCCCAGCATCTGGAGCGAGACGTGGATCGTCACGTGGGCCTCCGCTCCGACGACGACCGGCACGTCCGGAGCGCCGAATAGCCCGTCGCGCTCCACGTCCCAGCCAGCCCGGGCCAGCAGGGCGTGGCGAGCGGCGGCGATGGCCGTGAAGTTGGCCATGGTCGCGCCCGTCGTGAAGCCCGCGCTGGTCCCTTCGGGCAGGCCGAACAGCTCGACCAGCCAGCCGGCGACGGTTTCCTCGACCACGGAAGCGGCGGGCGACAGGACATACAGCCCGCCGTTCTGGTCCCAGGCGCTGCTCAGCCAGTCGGCGGCGATGGACGCCGGCAGCGTGCCGCCGACGACGAAGCCGAAATAGCGCGGTCCGGCCGACGCGACGAGGCCATCGTCCGCAGCGGCGGCGAGCGATTCGACGACCGCCAGCGGATCCTCGCCGTGTGCCGGGAGCGGGCCGCCGAGCGAGGCTCGCAGGTCGTCGACGGCCACGGGCCGGCCGACGGGACGCTCCCGCAGGCCGTTCAGGAATTGCTCTGCCAGGTCCGCCGTTCGGTGCAGCAGGTCGCCCCGCTTGTCCATCGTGCCTCCTCCCCTTCGTGATCGCCCGCAGGTCGCCCGCAGGTCGCCCCGTCCCGCGCCCGCGGAGCGTACTCCGCGACCGCTGGCGGCGATCTCTCCAGTGGTACCTTCCCGGCCTGCAGGTGGAGGAGGCGGTGGACAGGAACGGTTTCGCGGCCTGGCTGGCGGACTACGTGACCGCCTGGCGGAGCAACGACGGCAAGGCGATCGGCGCGCTGTTCAGCGAGCATGCCCGCTATCACTACGGGCCCTATTCGGAGCCGGTCGTGGGCCGCGAGGCGATCGTCGCGTCATGGCTGACGAACCCGGACGATCCCGCTTCGTGGCAGGCGAGCTACCGGCCGCTGGCAGTAGACGGCGACACGTTCGTGGCGACCGGCGAGAGCACCTACTTCGAGCCCGGCGGGACCGCTGTCCGGACCGCCTACAGCAACATCTTCGTCTGTCGCTTCGACGAGAAGGGGCTGTGTCTCGAGTTCCGCGAGTGGTTCATGGAGCGCCCGAAGGCTTCCTGACCGGGCGGGGCGGCAGCGGCGCCCCTGGCGCGGCGGCGCCACTCGCCGGTCC
>JALZAF010000221.1 GCA_030948505.1 Chloroflexota bacterium | reverse complement strand
CGTCGAGGCCGCCTCCGCGGCCCTCGCGGTCCTGGGTCCGCAGGCCACGCTCGATCGCGGCTACGCGATCGTGCGCCGCAGCCGCGACGACGGCATCGTTCGCGACCCGGCCGATGCCCCGGCCGGCACCCCCTTGCGCCTGCGCGTCGCACGCGGCGAGCTGCCCGCGACCTCGGGCGAATCGAAACCCCCGGGCCCGCGAACCCGCCGTCGTGGCTGAGCTCCCCTGGCTCGTCGCCTTCGTGGCCCTGGTCGCGCTCGTGCTGGTGGCCGGGTTCCGCATTGGTATGCTCCTTGCCCCCCGCCTGGCGCGATGGGCGGACCGCGACGACGAGGACCAGGTTGACCCAGGCGACTGAACCGGCCATCGACCAGCTCGGGTTCGACGATGCGCTCGCCGAGCTGCAGCGGACTGTCGCCGAGCTGGAGGCGGGCGGCCAGCCGCTGGAGCGCTCGATCGCCCTCTATGAGCGTGGCGTGGCCCTTCACGAACGATGTGCCCGCCTGCTGTCGGAGGCCGAGCTGCGAGTGAAGCAGCTGGTGACCCGCGCGAGCGGCGCGATCGAGGCCCTCGACGTCAAGCCGGAGGACGCCCAGGAGGCTCCGGAGGCCTGACGTCCCGCGGCGCGCCGGGCGCTCCTGCCCGCCCAGAAACGTGCGCTGCGACAGTATCAAGTAACATGAGTGCCGTGGGGCGCGTCTGCACGATCGCGGCGGTAGACTCGGCCCCCGGCCCGCCGCCGGCACCCCAAGGAGCACGCGTGGCCATTCTTCCCCGGCTCGAGAGCCCGGCCGACCTGCGCGGCCTGTCAGAGGCGCAGCTCGCCCAGGTCGCGGCGGAGATCCGCGAGACGATCATCACCACCGTCGCCAGGACGGGTGGTCACCTCGGTTCGTCGCTCGGCGTGGTCGAGCTCACGATTGCCCTCCATCGGCTGCTGGAATCGCCGCGCGACAAGATCGTCTGGGATACCGGCCACCAGGCCTATCCGCACAAGCTCCTGACCGGCCGCCGCGACCGCTTCGGGACGCTCCGCCAGGTCGGCGGGATCGGTGGTTTTCCGCGTCGCAGCGAGTCGGTCCACGACGTGTTCGACGGTGGCCACGCGGGCACGGGGCTGTCGATCGCCCAGGGACTGGCGACGGCGCGCGACCTGCGCCACGGCCTGGAGCGGGTGGCGGTCGTCGTCGGCGACGCGGCGCTGATGAGCGGGTTGAGCCTCGAGGCGCTCAACGACATCGGCCAGCGCAAGACCCAGCTGCTCATCGTCCTCAACGACAACGAGATGTCGATCAGCCCGACGGTCGGGGCGTTCTCCCATTACCTGTCGCAGATCAAGCTTTCGAGCGCCTGGCAGCAGAGCAAGACGGCCTACGACTCGCTCGTCGAGCGCATCCCGTTCATCGGTCCAACCGTCCTCGAGCTGAGCCAGCGATTGCGCAAGTCGGTCGTCAACTTCGCCCAGCCGGGACAGCTCTTCGAGGACCTCGGGATCACCTACATCGGCGTCGTGCCAGGCCACGACCTGCACGCGCTGCTGGAGACCTTCGAGCGCGCCCTCCAGCTACCCGGCCCGGTCATCGTCCACGTCCGAACCCAGAAGGGTCGCGGCTACCGGCCAGCCGAACGAGACCAGGTCGGCTTCCATGGCGCGGCCCTCCCGCCCATGTCCGTCGCGCCGGCGAGCGCCGCCATGCCGACCGAATCGATGGCCGACGATGCGGCCCCGGCCAGCACGCCCCAGCCGGTGCGGCACCCCAACTACACGGCCGTCTTCGTGTCGGAGCTGATCGCCCTCGCGGAGACCGAGCGGCGGATCGTGGCCATCACCGCGGGCATGCCGACCGGGACCGGCCTGGCCCGGTTCCAGGCCGCGTATCCCGATCGCTTCGTCGACGTCGGCATCGCCGAGCAGCACGCCATGACCCTCGCGACGGGGCTGGCGATGGGCGGCATGCGGCCGGTGATCGCGCTCTATTCGACGTTCCTGCAGCGCGCCTTCGACCAGACCGTCCACGACGTATGCCAGAACGACCAGCCGGTGCTCATCGCGGTCGATCGCGCCGGTCTCGTGGGCGAGGACGGCACGAGCCACCAGGGCATGTTCACGCTGCCCGCCCAACGCCAGCTGCCGAACCTCGTCATCGCCTCGCCCAAGGATGAGCAGGAGCTCCGGTCGCTGCTGCGGACTGCGCTCGCGCAGGACCATCCGTTCGCGCTCCACTACCCCCGCGACGCCGGGTTCGGGCTGCCGGTCGTCGAGCCGCCCGTCCTGCAGGTCGGACGGGGCGAGGTGCTGCGCGAGGGACGCGACGTCCTGTTCGTCGGCTTCGGGCCGATCGTCGCCCGCGCCCTCGAAGCCGCCCACGCCCTCGAGCGCGACGGTTGGTCGGTGGGAGTCATCAACGCCCGTTTCGCCAAGCCGCTTGACGGCCAGCTCATTCTTGACGCCGCCCGGGGCAAGCGGCTCCTCGTGACGTTCGAGGAGAGCGTCGTGACCGGCGGGTTCGGATCCGGCGTGCTGGAGCTCGTCGAGGAGGCGCGGCTCTCGGATCCTGCCTATCGCGACGTGGCGGTGCGGATCATCGGCATCCCGGGCGACCGGTTCGTCGATCACGGCTCGGTGTCGGACCTGCGGCGGATGCTCCGCCTCGACGCGGCGGGCCTGGCTGACCAGGTGCGCGAGGCACTGTCCACCCTGCGCGCCGAGCCGGAGCGCCCGGAGGCCGCGGCAGCGAGTTGACCGCCGGCCGGTGAGCCGCCGCGAAGCTCGCTGTGCCACGATAGGCAGGTGAGCCCGGCCGCCAAATCGTCTCGCCAGCGACTCGATCAGCTGCTCGTCGCGCGCGGCCTCGTCCCGACCCGCAGCCGGGCGCAGGCGCTGGTCATGGCCGGCAAGGTCAGGGTGGGCGACGGCGATTCGGCCCGCACGGACCGCAAGCCTGGCGATCTCGTGGGCTCCGCCACGCGGGTCGAGGTGGTCGAGCCGGAGCCGTATGTGTCGCGTGGCGGCCACAAGCTGGCGGCGGCCCTCGACGCGTTCGCGATCGACCCGTCCGGGCGCGTCTGCCTGGATGTCGGGGCCTCGACGGGCGGCTTCACGGACGTGCTCCTGCAGCGCGGCGCGATGCGCGTGTATGCCGTCGACGTCGGGCGCGGACAGCTCGCCGAGACGCTCCGCAACGACCCACGCGTCGTCTCGATGGAGCGGACGAACGGCCGAACCCTCCACGCCGGCAGCCTGCCGGAGCCCGTCGACCTGGCCGTGGTCGACGTCTCGTTCATCTCGCTCGGGCTGCTGCTCGGCCCGATTGCGGCCTGCTTCGGTCCGGGCGGCGGGGACGTGGTGGCGCTGGTCAAACCGCAATTCGAGGCCGGTCGCGAAGACGCGAAGGGCGGCGTCGTGCGCGATCCCGCCGTTCATCTTTCGGTCCTGGAGCAGGTCGCGGAGCGAGCCACTGGACTGGGCCTCAGCCCACGTGCCGCGGTGAGGTCGCCGATCACCGGGCCGGAGGGAAACCGCGAGTTCCTCCTCCATATCCTCGTTGGGAAGGCGCGGCCCGAGGCCTCGCCCGCGGACCTCGGCGCACGCTTTCACGAGATCACGGGCTCATGACGGTGCGGCGCATCGGCTTTGCCTACAACCCGACCAACGACGCGGCAGTCGAGCTGCGCGAGCGCGCGGCGGGCTGGGCCCGCGTGCGCGGCATCGACCACTGGGCCGATCCTTCGGGTGAGTTCGAGAAGCTCGTCGCCGAGCTGCCGGCGACGGACGTGCTCGTCGTGCTCGGCGGCGACGGCACGTTCCTGCGCGCGGCGCGGGCGGTGGCAGCGGTCGACGTGCCGATCCTGGGCGTCAATCTCGGCAAGGTCGGCTTCCTGTCCAAGGTCGAGGCCAATCAGCTCGAAGCCGTTCTGGAGCAGCTGGTGGCCGGCCAGTTCCGGATCGAGGAGCGGATGACCCTCGAGGCACAGATCCTGCCCGGCGGTCGAGACGGGGACGGGTTCGTGCACTCGGCCCTCAACGACGTCGTGGTCGCCCGCGGGGCGTTGGCCCGCGTGTGCCGCCTGGACGTCACGATCGGCGGGTCGCACCTCGCGACGTTCGTCGCCGACGGGCTAATCGTCGCCAGCCCGACCGGATCGACGGGCTACTCGTTCTCGGCCGGCGGGCCGATCGTCGATCCCACCTCGCGCAACCTCGTAGTCACGCCGATCGCCGGCTACCTGTCGGCGATCCGTTCCGTCGTCGTCGGCCCGGACCAGTCGATCCGCTGCCTCGTCGTCGATGCCCACGAGGCGCTCGTCAGCGTCGATGGTCGCGAGGACCTGCCCATCGCCGTCGGTGACGTGGTCGAGGTCCGCGCGGTGGACCGCGCGATCCGCCTGGTCGAGCCCAGCGGCTCGCAGCCCTTCTGGGATCTCGTCCGCCACAAGGTGGAGCTCCTGCCGTCGTGACCGGGCGATGGTGACCGAGCGATGGTGACCCAGGTTGCGCGACCCGGCCGCCTGCTCGAGCTGACCGTCACGGACCTCGCCCTGATCGACCGCCTGCGGATCGAGCTTGCGCCCGGCCTGAACGTCTTGACCGGCGAGACCGGCGCCGGCAAGAGCCTGCTCATCGACGCGCTGGGCCTGGCCCTGGGGGCCCGCGCGGACACGAGCCTCGTCCGCCACGGAGCGGAGGCCGCGCGGGTGGAGGCGCTGTTCGATCGGCTGCCGGAGGCGCTGATCGCGACCCGCGAGGTGGCTGCGTCCGGGCGGTCCCTGGCTCGCCTCGACGACGAGGCGGTGACCGCGACGCGCCTGGCCGAGGCGGCCGGATCGCTGGTCGAAATCCACGGCCAGCACGACCAGCAGCGGCTCCTCGACGAGCGCTGGCAGCGCGACCTGCTCGATGCGTTCGGCGGCCACGCGGAGGCTCGCGCGGCGGTTGCCGACGCCGTGGAGCGCTGGCGCTCGAACCGCGCCGCGCTGGCCGAGCTCGCGCTCGAGCCACGCGAGCTGGCACGCCGCCTCGAGCTGCTCGAGCACGAGGCGGCGGAGATCGCGGCGGCCCGTCTCAAGCCCGGCGAAGCGGCGGAGATTCGGGGCCGGCTGGCCGCCGCCCAGCACGGCGAGGCGATCGCCCGCGGCAGCTCCACGCTCGTCGACGCCCTCACTGCCGAGGGCGCTGGCGCACGGGACGTGGTGGCGGTCGCACTGCGAGAGGCACGCACCCTGGAGCGACTCGACGGGCGCTTCGAGTCGGTCGCCGGGCGCCTGGCTGGGCTCGAGGCAGAGCTCGACGACGTCGCCTCCGAAGCACGAGCGCTGGCGGAGGACGTTGACCATGACCCGGCCGAGCTGGCCCGCCTGGAGGAACGCCTGTCGCTCATCTACTCGCTCGAGCGTCGGTTCGGCGACGACGAGGGGGCGGTCCTCGATCACGGAGGGCGAGCGGCCGCCGAAGTCGAACGGCTGCGCGGCCTGGACGTCGAGCGGAGCCGGCGCGAGGCCGAGGATGCGGCGCTCCTGCTGGAGG
>JALZAF010000097.1 GCA_030948505.1 Chloroflexota bacterium | reverse complement strand
CGGCCGAGCGTTGCGCCAACTAGACCGGCCAGCTCGTCGAGCAGCTCCAGGCAGGCCAGCGGCGGCGCCGCCAGCAGCACGAGATCGGCGCCGCCGATCGCCGCGCCGGCGTCCGCGGCGGCGAGGTCGATGAGTCCCTCGGTCGCTGCCTGGCGGGGACCGCGCCCCGCGGGCGACCAGGCGGCGATCGTCCAGCGACCGGGCTCGCGTTCGCGCAGGGCGCGCGCCACCGAGCCGCCGATCAGCCCAAAGCCCAGGATCGCCAATCGCATCCGCGGATTATCGGGGCTGGCGATGACGCATTCCCGGGCGAAGCGTTCCCGAGCCGGTGCTACCATCGGCGGCGGGCACGAACCGACGACTCAAGCCATCCGCCGGGCCTATCGTCCGCGGCCAGAGGAAAGGGCTCAGGGAGTGAGCGCCGAGCCGAAACCGATCCGCGTGCTGCTCGTCGACGATCACCAGCTGCTCACCGGCGCCCTGTCCCAGATCCTCGCCCGCGAGCCTGATATCCAGGTCGTCGGGGTGGCCGGCAGCGTGGCCGACGCCAAGACGATGGCCCGCGAGCGAGTCGACGTCGTCCTCATGGACTACCGGCTGCCGGACGGCACCGGCGCCGACGCGGCCCGCGCGATCAAGGCCCGCTGGCCGGTCTCGCGCATCGTGATGCTGACGGCCCTGGCCGACGACGAGACCATCCTCGAATCGATCCACGCCGGAGCGGACGGCTACCTGACCAAGGACAAGGCCGTTGAGGACGTCGTAAGCGCGGTCCGGGCGGCTCATGCCGGTGAGACCCTCCTGCCGCGGGCCGTCATCATCGGCATCGCCCAGCGCGTCGCCGCATCCCGCGATCGGACGGCCGATCGCACCCAGATCGAGCCGCTGACGCCGCGCGAACTCGAGGTCCTCAAGGCCCTGACCGACGGCCTCTCCACGCCGGAGATCTGCGAGCGCCTGTTCATCGCCCCGAATACGCTGCGGACCCATGTCCAGAACATCATGGGCAAGCTGCGGGTCCACTCGAAGCTGGAGGCCGTGGCGTTCGCCCTGCGTCACCGCCTGGTCGACCCGCCCAAGTTCGAGGACGCCCTGTACTGATCGGCGGCCGGGCGGACCTCATGCAGGTGCCGTAGACGACGTAACCCGAACGGCGAGCCGGATTACGTTCGGCGCTGGATGCCACCGGGTCGCCCGTGGCGGCAATATCCGGGCAGGGTTCGCCAATCGAATGGGCGACCCGACGATCGCCGGGGCAGGCGATCGTGGAGCGGGCCCGCTCCCCTTGGAGCGGCCCCTCCTAACCTCCGAATATCAGGCGGATGCGGGCCGTCCCCCCGAATCCGCAGCCCGTGGGTCCCGTCACCCGCGGTCGTGGCGATCAGCGCTGGCGGGCTCGCCATCGGGCCTGCCAGCGCCGGCCGCCTGTCCAGAACGCCCCGCCCGCCGCCAGTGGCAGGAAGACGACGAGGCCGTCGGCATTGCCCTCCTCGCCGGGCTTCGGCTCCTGCTCCTTCCCCTGAGCCCCGTGCTCGTGACCCGCTTTGCCATGCCCGCGACCCTTGCCCGCACACGGCCGCTCCTGATCCTCACTACCCGGGCAGGGCGGCCGCGCGTGCGGCTTCCTGTGATGCGTCGGGCTGGGCTCCGGTCTGAGCCGAGGCGTCGGCTGGGACGTGGGGCGGAGGGTCGGCCGCGGGGTTGCTGTCGGTTCGGGAGTGGGACGCGGCGTCGGGACCGCGGTCGGCGCGGGAGTTCGCGGCGGGGCCATGGTCGGAAGGCTCGTCGGCTGGGCCGGGACCGGCGAGGTTCGGCTGGGTGCGGGCGAGGGTGACCGGGCGGCTGGTGGACTGGGGCTGGTGGCAGGGGTCGGCGTGACACCCGCGCCCGGTGTGGCCTGAGCGGTCGGCGACGGGCTCCCTGGAGCCGTGGTGGGCTGGAGGGTCGGTTCGGCCGTCGGTTGGCTTGTCTTTGCCGGAGTGAGTGTCGCGGTCGGCGCAACAGGCGGCGACGCCGAAGGCAGGGCAGCGGTGTCCGGGCTGGGACGGCCGGCCGAGCCCGACGGCGCGCCGGGCACACCGAATGCGCCTACGGCGAGAGCGAACGTGGCAAGGACCAGGTTCACGATCCCGAGGGCGACGATCAGACGGGCACGCTGAACGGTCGTCAACTGGTGGCGGGCTCCTCATCCGGCCGGGGCACCAGCGGTGGAGATCGGAGGCGCGAGCAGGGCTGGATGGTACAACGGGTCGTCGAAAGCTCCGCTGGCCGGCTCGCCGGACGAGCAAGCTCGCCCGTCAACCCCCGAGGCGTGCCTCGTGCCGGATCACGTACCGGGCGGGCCCACCCCCGGTCAGGCTCTCGAAAAGCACCAGCCGGTCGGCATCGAACGACGCGTCCAAACCGGCCGCGCGGGCGGCCAGCTCGCGAGCAGCCAGCGGCCCCTCCCGCCTGCCGTCCGAACGGCCCAGCGTCAGGTGGGCCGTGAACGGCCGGTCATCGCGCGCCCAGCCGGCGGTCTGGAGGCCGCGGTTGAGGCGGTCGGACAGGGCAGCCAACTCGGACTGCCCGTCACCGACGCCGAGCCACAGGGTCCGCGGCCTGGCCGGCGAGGGGAATGCTCCCGCTCCCGACAGGCTCACCCGGAACGGCCGGCTGGCGGCCGCCGCCTCATCGACGACGGCGGCGAGGTCGGGGATGCGGGCGACCTCCGTGGGGCCCAGGAACCGGATCGTCAGGTGCAGGCCATCGAGCCGCACCCAGCGGACCTCCGAGCGGGGTTCGCGGGCACCTGCCTCGACCGCGGCGCGAACCTCGCCGACGAGGGTCTCGACCGCGCCCCTGGCTCCCTCCGCCAATGGCACCGCAACGAACAGTCGCGGGTGGGTGTCGGCGGGTAGCTCCGTCGCGGGGTCGAACGGCCGCCACCTCATCCCAACCGGCCGGCCGATTCCTTGCGCCACGTCGCGTGGTCGGCGCGCAGGACGTCGAGAGCGCGGTCGCGATCGCGCCAGCCGAGCACCTCGACCGTCTTGTCCTCCAGCAACTTGTAGGTCTGGAAGAAGTGCTCGATCTCGACCAGGCGATGCGGCCGGACCTGGTCGAGTCGCTGGACGTGCTCCTGGTGCGGGTCGCCAACGGCCACGCACAGGGTCTTGAAGTCGAAACCTTTCTCGTCCCGCATCTCGAGCCCGCCGATGGGACGGCCCCAGACGTGGCAGCCAGTGAAGGTGGGCTCGTCGATCAGCAGCAGCGCGTCGGTATGGTCGCCGTCGTCGGCCCGCGTCCCGGAAACGAAGCCGTACTCGAAGTTGCTGTAGACGGCCGACGACAGCACGCGATCGAGGCGATAGATCCCGGCAGTCTCGTCGTACTCGTATTTGTTGCGGCTCCCACGCGGGATCTCGACGACGACCTCGACGACCCCCGGAAATGCGTCGCGCTTCGCGCCCATGTCTCCTCCAAGGCTGCGCAGGCCAGTCTAGGCCCGGCGCCGGAGACGCAAAAACGCCCGAAGGAACTGCTGGTGGACGATCTCGACGCGGGGGCGACGGGCCTTGATGTGATCGCGGCCTGGTCGCGTCCTGGTCGGAGGCGGCGACGCGAGCGCCTTGCGGCTCCCGCTGTGCCGGCCTGCGGCGCTGCGAGGATCACTCCCCGCTTCGCCTGACCGTTCCAACGGCCCCTTCGGGCAAGACGAACCATACGGGCGACGCCCCCGAGGGCACAACGGGCTTATCCACGAACTTGGGTCCGCGGGCCCGACAGTCGTCCACCAATCCACGGGCGATGTGGACGGAGTGGGGACAACTGTGTGGACGGACCTGACGGATGCCTTGGGGCCGGTCGAGTCCTCCGGCCGATGGCTCACGGCGCATCGCCTCGGCCGTCGGAGGGCTCAGGCGTTGTACAGCGGTTCCTCAAGTCCTCCGGCCGATGGCGTCGGCGGGGCTCCGCCTCGGCCGTCGGAGGGCTCAGTCGTTGTACAGCCGTTCCTCGATCAATTTTTCCTGGACGGTCCGGCCGTTGGGGTCGAAGCAGGAGAACTCGAAGTGCTTCTCGAACTCGAGGTCCACGTTGTCCTGCCCGCCGCGGTTCTTCTCGACCGACACGACCACCCAGTCGCGGAAGCGCTGCGCCTGGTACGGGTTGAACTCGATGTTGACCTTGGCCACGATGTGGTATTTCTCGTTGAGGATGACGATGATGTCGGCCTCGTAGTTGATGGCCGACGAGCCGCGCAGGTGGTAGTTGCGCAGGCGAGAGGCCTTGAGGCCCTCCTTGTCGGCCGCCACGATGGCGATCATCGGAACGCCCTCGGTCAGCGCGATGTCCTTGAGGCCGTTGACGACGTAGGTGACCTTCTCCGTCTCGTTTTCCGGCTCGGGGATCTGGGGCACCTTCTGCAGGTAGTCGACGACGACCAGCAGGCGCCGATCGCCGGACAGCTCGCGGTGCTGCTGGACGAGCAGGCGGATGTTGTCGATGGTGCTGGCCGTCTGGGAGCCGCGCAGCAGGAACAGGTTCTGGCCATACCGGGCGAGCCGGTCGAGTGACGGCCGCAGGCGGGGGTTGTTGGCCAGGTTCGGGCTGACTGCGCCGTCGGCCATCCACGACCCGAGGATCTCCTTGCGCACGTCCTGGATCTTGATCGCCCCGGTCTTGTGGGGCAGGTGGGCAAGGGCCGATTCCATGGCGATCAGCCGGTTGAGCAGGTACTGCTCGTCGTGCTCGAAGCAGAGGTAGAGCACGTTGGCCTGGCCGCCCGAGGCGACGTTGCGGGCCATCTGCAGGGCCATCGTGGTCTTGCCCGTGCCCTGCGCGCCGCCGATGAGCATCAGCTCGCCCGGGCGCAGGCCGGTCCCGATCGTCTTGTCCATCGGCGTGAAGCCCAGCGGGACTGCCTGGTATTCCCCGACTTCGCCGGTCGAGACCTTGTCGTTCAGGTCGACCAGCACGTCCAGGGCTGACCGGGGCGCCATGCTGCCGTGGGCGGTATCGAGTCGCCAGCTGCCCTGGGGGGTGGCGGCGGCAATGTCGGGGACCTCAGTGGTCACGAGCAGACGTCCTCCCGGTAAACGATGCGTGGACGCACCGTAGCACCGGGTTTTGGCCCCTACGACCGCCCGAGTGGCCCTCCGCCGTGACCCAAAGGTACCGCCGCGCCGAGCGTGGCCGAACGGCCGGCTAGCCCTTGGTCTTGAGGTCCGCCGCCGCGATCTCGTCCCACAGGCGGGCGATGGCGCGGATGCCCTTTTCGTAGTTGTCGAGGACCATCGACTCGTTGGGTGCGTGGGCGTTGTCGTCGGGATTGGTGAAGCCGGCCAGCACGACCGGCAGGCCGAGGGTCGACTCGAAGCTGGCACAGATCGGGATCGAGCCGCCTTCGCGGATATAGATCGGGGCCCGGCCGAACGCGGCCTCAATGGCTCGTGCGGCGGCCTTCGTGGCCGGGTGGTCCTGCGGCGTCACGCTCGGCTTGCCCGTTCCCAGGGACTGGACCGAGCTCCGAACGCCCGGCGGCGTCACCTTCGTCACGAAGTCTCGCAAGCTCTCGAAGATGCGCTGCGGATCCTGGTTCACGACCAACCGGCAGCTGACTTTGGCGTGGGCGTGCGCCGGGATGATCGTCTTGGCACCGTCGCCCTGGAAGCCGCCCCAGATGCCGTTGACGTCGAGGGTGGGGCGGGCGCCGCGGCGTTCGAGCGTCGTGTAGCCGGGCTCGCCCACCAGCTCCCCCAGGCCATGGGTCTTGCGGTAGGCGGACTCGTCGAAGGGCAGGGCGGCGAGGGCCTTCCGCTGTGCGGCGGTCAGCTCGACGACGTCGTCGTAGAAGCCCGGGATGCGAACCCGACCGTCAGGGGCCTTCAGCTCGCTGATGATCCGGGCCAGGGCATTGGCGGGGTTCTCGACGGCGCCCCCGAAGCCGCCCGAATGCAGGTCGACGGGAGTCCCGGTCACGTCGATCTGGGCGTACATGATCCCTCGCAGGCTGAGGGTGATGGCCGGAACGTTGCCCTCGAAGAAGCCGGTGTCGCTGATGATCACGACGTCCGCCCCCAGCCGAGAGCGATTCGCCTCCAGCCAGCCATCGAGGTGTTCCGAGGTCGACTCCTCCTCGCCCTCGAAGACGAAGCGCAGGTTCATGGGCAGTTTGCCGCGCGTCGCGAGCAGCGCCTCGGTGGCGCGCAGGTGCATGTGGATCTGACCCTTGTCGTCGGCCGCGCCCCGGCCGATCATCCGGCCGTCGCGAACGAACGGCTCGAATGGCGCGGAGTCCCACAGCTCGACCGGGTCGACAGGCTGGACGTCGTAGTGGCCGTAGACCAGCGCGGTCGGCGCGCCATCGGCGTGCAGCCAATCGCCATACACCACGGGGTGACCGCCGGTCGCGCTGACCTCGACGTGCTCGACGCCCATCGCCCGCATCTCGGCGGCGATGAACTCCGCCGCCGCCCGACAATCGGCGGCGTGCGCCGGCAGGGCGGAGATGCTCGGGATGCGGAGGAACGCCTCATACGACGCCAGCCGGCGGTCCTTGTTCGAATCGAGGTAACTCTCGAGATCGGCGGTCGCGCTGGCCATGGCTCCTCCAGGTGGGTCGGCGGATCGTAGCGCGGGCGGGCGGCACCGTCTGGACATGAAAACGAGCGGGCCGTTTTGGCCCGCTCGTATCGGCGGCGATGTGGGCGGTGGCCCGCCGTCAGGCGGTCACGCCGGTTGCGGGTTCGGCTGGGGGGCCGTGCCGGGGACCGGCTGGCCGGGGCCGACGATGGCCGGTCGTCGGGCCGGACCGTGCAGGTTCTCCTTGGGCGGAAGGTCGTTGAACAGCTTCTCGAACTCGTCGTGGTCGACGGTCTCTTCCGCGATGAGCTTGGCGGCGAGGGCCTCGAGGCGGTCGCGGTTGGTCTCGAGGACCTCCATCGCTCGCTCGTAGGCGCGGTCGATGATGGCGCGGACTTCCTCGTCGATGGTCTTGGCGACCTCGTCCGAGTAGTTCCGCTGCTCACCGATCTCGCGGCCCAGGAAGATCAGCTCGTCGCGCTTGCCGAACGACAGCGGACCCAGCTTGTCGCTCATCCCGAACTCGGTGACCATGCGGCGAGCCAGGTCGGTCGCCTTCTCGATGTCGTTCGAGGCGCCGGTTGTCGTGTCGCCGAAGATCATCCGCTCCGAGGCCGTGCCGCCGAGCAGCCCGGCGATCTTGTCCTCGAATTCGGTCTTCGACTGGAGGTAACGGTCTTCCGTGGGCAGGGCCATCGTGTAGCCGAGGGCCATGCCGCGGCTGATGATCGTGACCTTGGCCACCGGGTCGCACTTCGGCAGGATCCGCTGCACGATCGCGTGACCACCCTCGTGGTAGGCGATGATCAGCTTCTCTTCGTCGGAGATGACCCGCGACTTGCGCTCCGGGCCGGCGACGATGCGCTCCAGTGCTTCGGTGAACTCGGTCATCCCGATCACCTTCTTGTTGCGCCGCGCCGACAGGATCGCCGCCTCGTTGACGAGGTTGGCCAGATCCGCGCCGGAGAAGCCCGGCGACAGTCGGGCGACGTCCTCGACGTTGACACTCTTGTCGAGCGGCTTGCCCTTGGTGTGGACCTTGAGGATCGCGACGCGACCCCGCATGTCCGGCCGGTCGAGGATGACCTGGCGGTCGAAACGGCCCGGCCGCAACAGGGCCGGATCGAGCACGTCCGGCCGGTTGGTGGCGGCCACGACGATGACGTTGGTGTTGGTGTCGAAGCCGTCCATCTCGACCAGGATCTGGTTGAGGGTCTGCTCCCGCTCGTCGTGCGAGCCACCCAGGCCGGCGCCGCGCTGGCGACCGACGGCGTCGATCTCGTCGACGAAGACGATGCAGGGCGAATTGCGCTTGGCCTGGTCGAACAGGTCGCGGACGCGGCTGGCGCCGACGCCGACGAACATCTCGACGAACTCCGAGCCGGAGATCGAGAAGAAGGGAACGCCGGCCTCTCCGGCGACGGCCTTGGAGAGCAGCGTCTTGCCGGTGCCCGGAGGACCGACGAGGAGCACGCCCTTGGGGATCCGCGCGCCCAGTGCGACGAACTTCTCCGGGTACTTGAGGAACTCGACGATCTCCGACAGCTCCTGCTTGGCCTCCTCCACG
>JALZAF010000213.1 GCA_030948505.1 Chloroflexota bacterium | reverse complement strand
GCCTTGCCTACCGGGTGATGCTGATGGCGACCCGCGACATGGGCTTCGTCCAGGCCAAGAAATACGACCTCGAGGTCTGGTCTCCGGGCGTGGAGCGCTGGCTGGAGGTCAGCTCGTGCTCGAACTTCCGCGACTACCAGGCGCGCCGGATGGCGATTCGGTTCCGCCCCGAACCGGGCGCCAAGCCAGAGCTCGTCCACACCCTCAACGGGTCAGGCCTTGCCCTGGCCCGCACCGTCGCAGCCATCCTCGAGACCTACCAGGAGCCGGACGGCTCCATTCGGGTCCCGGACGTGCTGCGCCCGGCCATGGGAGCCGACACGATCGGGAGCTGACCGGGCGGGCCGTACAATCCCGCCCGGAGAGGTGGCAGAGCGGTCGAATGCGGCGGTCTTGAAAACCGTTGAGTCGCAAGGCTCCGTGGGTTCGAATCCCACCCTCTCCGCCAACCGGTACATCGAACAATTCATCGAGTTCGTTGCCGCCGCTACGTCACGTCCAGATCGCTGACGCAAGTCCCAACGGCGATTCTCGGGCACGGCTTCAACGCCTGAGACGTCGCGCATCCCGCGTCTGCGTGAAAGACGGATCGAATGATGCTGGCACCGTCTTGACACTTCACAGTGAACGATTGAAACAACACTGATGCTTCACTCTCCGTACGGCAGTGGCCGGAGCGTCGCCCGGCGGTGGTCTTTGTGCCCCGCTTCCCCGGATGCCCCTCAGGGGACAAGCAGAAGCCATGGCTAACGCTCAAGTCGAACGGACAGCCGTCAGCAACGCACGCTTTCGTCGCCCGCTCACCTTCCTCTTGTCTGGACTTTTCGTTTTCGCGCTCCTGGCGGCGGGAACGCTCGCCACGTCGCCCGTGTCCGCGGCGACTGTTGCCGCGACGACGACGTGCAGCAATGGCGTCGACAACGCCGGCGGCCTTGGCCTGAGCTGCCACGTCACCGTCGTCAACACGATCACGGCCAGCGGTGGCAGCGCGCAGGTCACGATCAAGGAGTGTCACGTCGCCGCCGGCCCGGAGGCCGGCTGCTCGACAGCGACGAACAGTCTGTCCCAGCCGGTCACGAAGGTCGAACAGTGCAATGGCTCCGCCAACGGCGGCGGCGCCACGCTCCGCTGCAGCGTCGACGTTACGAACAACTTCGTCGGCGTCGGCTTCACCTCGACGGCCGCCACGGTGAACCAGTGCGTCGGCTCGGGCGCCGGGATCAGCTGTGACCCGGTGCAGTCCACAACCAGCGCGACGATCACGCAGTGCAATGGCTCGGGCAACGGCGGGGGCGTGGTCCCGGGTTCGACCTGCGAAGCGAGCGGAACGAAGTCATCGGCTCTCGGCGTCACCATCGACCAGTGCAATGCCTCGGCCAACGGCGGTGGAGCCTTGGTCATTTGCTCCGCGACCATCACGAACAACGCGGCAGGCGGCGCCACCCCGACCCCGGCCACAACCCCGGCGACAACGCCCGCCACCACACCGAGCACCAGCCCGGCCACAACGCCGGTCACAACGCCGGCCACAACGCCGACGACAGTCCCGACCACAGCCCCGACGACATCCCCAACTACGAGCCCGGTAGCAACCCCGACAGCAACCCCGACGGCAACGCCCACGGCAAGGCCGACTGCCACGCCATCCGGAGCTGTCAGTGGCGTGACAGGTACCCCCAGGCCGACGCTTCCGGCTACAGCCACGACGGAACTGACCGCGCAGCCGACAGGCACCAGTGCCTCGGTCTTGGGCGGACTTGCATTCCTGGCCACGCTCGGCCTCACCCTCATATTCAAGCGGCAGCGCAGCCAGGCCACGCAATGACCCCCGCCGGATAACGACCGCCAGGAGCAGCGGTTCTCCGTCCCGAAAACGCTCGAAACCTGGCGCGGCGGCAACCCGGTGCGCCGCGGCGCCAGTGTTTCGGTTGCGCCGGCGGTACTTTGCTCCCATGGGCTTCCACCCATCCGGACCCTACGTTTCGGGAGCCAGCCCTTCCCCGAAAGGTGAGGTCAACTCCCCGTGTTCGGCTCGCAGCCGAGGATCCGAGCGCCGGTCCTGCTCATCCTTGTTTACGGCGTCTTCGTGGCCCTCGTCGGGATCACCGCGACGGCCCAGGCGATTCTCGTTTCGGCCCACTTTTCGGCCGCCGTCCTCAACGACGTCGTCAGCAGCGACCTGGCCACCACCCGTGCCTTCGTCAACGCCCATCCTCATTTCCTCGACCCGTCCGCGGGGGGCACTCCGCCGGCCGATCTGACCGCGCTCCAGTCCCAGCTGGCCACGCTGCGCCGGCCGGGCGAGATCCTGCGGATCGAGGTCCGGCTGCCGGACGGCACGATCGTTGCCTCCGACGACCCAACTCTGCGCGGCAACGCGACGCCGGTCACCTCGACCTTCGCCCTGGCAAGCGACGGTACGCCCCAGGTGGCGATCGTCGCCGACGGCCAGGGCACAGAGGCGGGTCCGGGTGCCCTGGGATCGACCAGCGTCCTGCGCGAGTACCTGCCACTCCTGGCGGGGGGCAAGGTCCTGGCCGTCGTGGGCATCTGGCGCGACGCCATCCCGATCCTCGATCGCCTGGCGGATGTCCGGCGGGCGGTCGTGCTCGTCACGATGTCGGCCGGCCTGATCGCCGCGGGCCTGCTCTTCCTCATCTTCCGGACCGCCCAGGTTCGCCTTACCCTCCAGACCAGGGCGCTGGTCGAGTCGACCCGGCGCGACCCGCTGACCGGGACGTTGAACCACGGCGCGCTGGTCGCGCACCTGGCCGGCGAGATCGAGCGGTCGCGCGTCGCGGGGACCTCCCTTGGCGTCGCGCTCATCGACGTCGACAACTTCCGGCTGCTCAACGACAACCACGGCCATCGGGCCGGTGACGACGTCCTCGTGTCCGTGGCCGGCCTCCTTGACGCGACCTTCCGGGAAGGAATCGTCGTCGGCCGCTACGGCCCGGACGAGTTCCTCGTCGTTGCCCCGTTCGACTACGTGGTTCACCTGGAACCAGGGATCGAGCGATTGCGAACCGCCATCGCCGACCTGAGCCTCAAGTTCGAGACGACCGAGCGCATGCCGGTCACGATCAGCGCCGGCATTTGCACCTACCCCCAGCACGGGTCGGCGGTGACGGTCCTGCTGGCGACAGCGGTGCAGACGCTCGAGGACGCCAAGGCAAGCGGCGGCGACGCGATCCGCATGGCCGGCGAGCCGATCGAGGAAAGCGCCGCGGCGGCCGGCTTCGACGTGCTGCAGGGCCTGGTCATCGCCATCGACGTGAAGGATCGATACACCAAGCGCCATTCGGAGGACGTCGCCCGCTACGCGGTCTTCCTGGCCGAGCGGCTGGGCATCGATCCGGACCTCATCGCCTCGATCCGCCTCGCCGGTCTCCTCCACGACGTCGGCAAGATTGGCATCCCGGACCCCATCCTGCGCAAGCCGGGCAAGCTGACCGCGGCCGAGTACGAGATCGTGAAGCAGCACGTCGCCCTCGGCGACATGATCGTCCGCGACGTACCGGACATCGACGTCGTTCGGGCGGGGATCCGGCACCACCACGAGCGCTGGGATGGCAACGGCTATCTCGACCGGCTCGAGGCCGAGGAGATCCCGCTCATCGCCCGGATCCTCGCCGTCGGGGACGCGTTCTCGGCGATGACGACGACGCGCCCCTACCGCAAGGCGCTGGGCGTCCGGGAGGCGCTCGCGCGGATCGAGGATGCCGCCGGCAGCGAGCTCGACGAGCGATTGGTGCGCGCCTTCGTGATGGGCATCGAGTCGGCCCCGAACCCGCCGCTTCCCGAAGCCGAAGGCGGGCGCTCGCTGCTCTGGACTGCCGTCCGGAGGGTCGCGTGAGGAGCATTGCCCGCGCCCTCGTGCTGACCCTTGTCGTTGCCGGTATCGCCGGATCGCTTCTCGGGCCGTCGACGCAGCCGGTGCTGGGTCTCACCCTCGTGGCGGTGGCCGACACGCTGACGATGGTCCACGACCGGACCGCGGTCGTCCCGCCGCCGGGCGTCCTCGGCAACGACGTCGGGCTGCTCGGAGGCGCGACTGCCGTGCTGGATGGCCCTCCGAGCCACGGCTCGGTGACGCTGAGGCCAGACGGCGGGTACACGTACACCCCGAACGCCGGCTACGTCGGGACCGACGTCCTCCATTACCACGCTCGCAACGGCGGCATCCTGCCCCTCAACTCGACGTCGACGACCGTCACGATCACGATCACCAACGCCTCGCCCGTCGCGCGAAATGACGCCTATACGACGACCGTCGCCGGAACCCGAACGGTGAGCGCGCCGGGGGTGATGGCCAACGACGCTGATCCGGACGGCGATCCGATCCAGGCGTCGCTCGTGACGGGGCCGGCGCACGGGACCGTGAGTCTCGCCGCCGACGGAAGCTTTGCATACGCGTCGGTGGCCGGCTACAGCGGTTCGGACGCGTTTACGTACCGTGTTTCCGACGGCATCGCCA
>JALZAF010000208.1 GCA_030948505.1 Chloroflexota bacterium | reverse complement strand
GTCGGCGTCGGCGTCGGCGTCGGCGTTGGCGTCGGGGTGGCCCCGGGGTACATCGTGTTGCCCGGTTGCTGCGAGATCCAGCCTGGGGTTGCTACCCCCGGCGCACCGCGACCCGGATCGCTGCCCCCTGGGGGCGTGCCCCCGGGTGGAGACGAAGGCGTGGACTCCACTAGCGGTGGGAATAGAAAGCCGCCATTTGGGGCGAGGTTGTGCAGGGCCTCGGGGGCTGCCTTGATCAACCCCCCGTCCGCCAGGCCCAGAACTGTGCGCGGGCCGCCCCCAAGGAGGCGACCAGCGCTGAGGACCGCGACCATCAAAAGGGCGCCGATAGCGGCGTTCCGCCACATCGCTCGGGCGGAATCGTGCGGCTCGAACGGGAACCCCTTGAGGGACCCGAGCTCCGCCCTGAGCGTCGGCGAGATGCCCGAGGCAGTCACTGGCTCGCTCGTAATGGGCTGTGACAGCTCGTGCCACTCTGGCGCCGCGGGCGAGCCGGTGCCGCGATAGTCGAGGGGGACCACGCGCCGGCCTGCGGTCAGGTCATCGAGCCGCCCATGGCGGCCCAGGACGGTCCTGAGCGCGCCCTCAACGGGCGCGACCAGGCGCGACACAAGGTCCGCCAACGACCCGCCGATAGGCGATCGTCGGGCGGAGGCCGCGACCGCGACGCTGCCTATTCCGAGCATGGCAGCGACGGCCAGGATGGCAAACTGCTCGATCGACACAAACTCCCCCACCTCACCGCCGCGGGGACATGGCGACGCGAGGAGACGGGGAGCTTAGCACCCGAGTGCCAGCGAGACAATCGTCCAAAACCCGAGCCGCAACGTTTCAGCTCGGGTACATGGTCGAGTCGGGCGGAGCCCTCAGGCTCCCTCGTCCTGCAGGCTCCCAAGTCGGGACCAGGAGCCCAGGTGCCTATAATGCGCGTCCGACCCGGGTGCCGCTCGCCAAGCGGCCGAGGGCCCAAGACGGAGGGGTGCCCGTGGATCTTCGAGGTCAGCTGGCGGTCGTCCGCTCGTGGTTTGTTGTAATTGCCGCCGCCGCTGTCCTCGCCGGTGTTGCCGGCTACCTGGTGAGCGGAGTTCTGCCCAAGCTCTACGAGGCGCATGCCAAGGTGCGCGTCATCCCGACGGATACCGCGGCCCAGACCGTCGACACTTCCCAGAAGCTGTCCGACACCTACGCCAAAATCGCGACCACGACCGACTTCATTCAGGGCGTCATGACCCGCCTTGGCGTCAAAGACCTGTCGGTGAAGCAGTTCCAGGACAAGGTCTCCGTGAAGGGTGACCCCAACCTCCCCTTCATCGAGATCATCGTGACCGACCTGGACGCCGGAAACACGGCCAAAATCGCCCAGGCCATGGTGGATGAGCTGATCGCCACGTCGGGCAAGGTCTCCGGGGGTACGGCGACGGCCAACGACTTCCTGGAGCGGCAGCTCAGGACCATCGGCAACCAGATCGATGTGACCGTCGCCAAGATCAACCTGATTGAGGCGCAGAGCCGCCCCACTCCGGCCGAGGAGACCCAGCTCCGGACGTTGTGGGCCGATCTCGCGGATCTGCGCCAGACCTACGGCACATTCCGGTCGTTTACAAGTCTGCCCGCCAACCAGATCGTCGAGATCGAACATCCGGCTACCCCCCTCGATCCCTCGTCGCCGCGGCCGCTGTTCAACACCGCGATCAGCGTCCTCCTTGGCCTGCTCGTGGCTACGGGCTTCGCGTTCGTCTGGGAGAAGTTCGACGACAGGGTCAAGACGCCGGAAGACGTGGAGAGGGTGACCGGGCTGCCCACGATCGGAACCATTCTGCGAATGCCTTCCGAGCGCGGACGAAAAGAGATCTATCGTCTGGCGACCCTGCTCAATCCGCGTTCGGTCGTGGCAGAGGCGTTCCGGACCATTCGGACGAATCTGGAATTTGCGAGTGTCGACAGGCCCCTCCGGACGATCACCGTCACGAGCTCACTGCCTGGAGAAGGCAAGTCCGTCGTCAGCGCCAACCTCGCCGTGGCGTTCGGCCAGGCCGGTCGGCGGACAATCCTTGTTGACGCCGACCTCCGGCGTCCCGGCATACACACGCTGTTCTCGCTGCCGAACGAGACCGGCCTGACGGACATGGTCTTGTCCGACGCGGTCAGCCTCGCGGACGTCGCCATGGACACGGAGGAGCCTAACCTGCGGATCCTGACCTCCGGCCCTGTCCCTGCCAATCCGGCTGAGCTGCTCGGTTCACAGCGGATGGCGGTCATCCTGCAGCGCATCCTGGCCGAAGCGGATCTGGTGATCCTCGACACGGCTCCTGTCGGCGTCGTCACAGACGCGGCCCTGGTGGCGGCGCGCACCGACTCGACATTACTTGTTGTCAGCCCGGACCGAAGCTCGGAGCGCATTGTTCGAAAGGTGCGAGAGGCACTGGCCCACGTCAATGCTCGCGTGGTAGGGGTTGTCCTCAACAACGTCGCGCCGCGCGACGCCCAGAGCAACCCCTATTACGGTCTCTACCGCCCGGACGAGCGGTCGAAAACGTCCAGGTCCGACAAGTCCTCGAGGTCAACGGCGACGCCCGATCCGCGACCTTCGGCCGGGACCTCCGCGGAGGCCCGGGCAGACCGGAGTCCGACGGCGGCCGGACCGGCGGAGTGGAAGCCGTGAAGCGCGCGCTGATCAGCGGGATCACCGGCCAGGACGGCTCCTATCTGGCCGAGCTGCTGCTCGCGAAGGGCTACGAGGTGCACGGCCTGGTCCGCCGCTCGAGCAGCTTCTCCACCGGCCGGATCGAACACCTCTATCGCGATCCACACGAGGAGGACGTGAGGCTGTTCCTCCACTACTCGGACCTGTCCGACTCCTCGTCGCTCGTCACGACCCTCAATCGTGTCAAGCCGAGCGAGGTCTACAACCTCGGCGCGCAGAGCCACGTCAAGGTCAGCTTCGACATGCCCGAGTTCACCGCCGACACGACGGGCATGGGAACGCTCCGCCTCCTGGAGGCGATCCGCCACGCGGACTGGCCAATCCGCTTCTACCAGGCGGGATCCAGCGAGATGTTCGGCAAGGTCGCCGAGCGGCCGCAGTCCGAGAAGACACCGTTCTATCCGCGCAGCCCGTACGCGGTGGCGAAGGTCTTCGCCCACTGGATGACCGTCCAGTATCGGGAGGCGTACGGCCTGTTTGCCAGCAACGGGATCCTGTTCAACCATGAGTCGCCGCGACGCGGCGAGACCTTCGTCACGCGCAAGGTCACGCGCGGCGTTGCCTCAATCCTTGCCGGGGCGGAGACTAAGCTCTACCTCGGCAACCTCGATGCCCGACGGGACTGGGGATACGCGCCGGAGTACGTCGAGGCCATGTGGCAGATGCTTCAGCACGATCAGCCTGATGACTTCGTGATCGCGACAGGCGAGATGCATTCGGTGCGGGAATTCGTGGATCTCGCGTTCTCCCTCGTCGGGCTGGATTGGCAGCAGTACGTCGAGATCGATGCGCGCTACTTCCGGCCAACCGAGGTAGATGAGCTGTGCGGCGATGCGTCCAAGGCTCGCCAGATGCTGGGCTGGGCGTCCAGGACGACTTTTGCGGAGATCGTCCGAAGCATGCTCGAGGCCGACCTCGCCGAGCGTGGCCTCGATCCCTCCGCCCTGATCGCCACGCCGATCGCCGCAGGCACCATCTGATGGGCGGCGCACTCGAGGGACGGCGGATCATGGTGACCGGTGGCGGCGGCTTCCTGGGTCGGGCCGTCGTTGCGCGGCTCGCGTCGACCGGTGTGGCCGACGTCTTCGTTCCGCGCAGCCGTGACTACGACCTGCGTCGACGGGCGGACATCGAACGGGCCCTCGCCGACGGGCGGCCGGATGTGATCATCCATCTCGCCGCCGTGGTCGGGGGCATCGGGGCCAATCGCGAGAATCCCGGCCGCTTCTTCTACGAGAATGCGGTGATGGGCATCGAGCTGATCGAAGCGGCCCGCCAGGCACGGGTCGAGAAGCTCGTGACGATCGGCACCGTTTGCGCGTACCCCAAGTTCACACCGGTTCCGTTCGCCGAGGACGACCTGTGGAACGGCTACCCGGAGGAAACCAACGCACCGTACGGCTTGGCCAAGAAGATGCTGCTCGTCCAGAGTCAGGCGTATCGGGCCCAATACGGGATGAACGCGATCTACCTGGTCCCGGTCAATCTCTACGGACCGGGGGACAACTTCGATCCCCGGAGCTCGCACGTCATTCCGGCCCTCATCAAGAAGTGCGTCGACGCCCGCGAGCGCGGCGATCGCGCCATCGAGGTCTGGGGAACTGGGTCCGCGTCCCGGGAGTTCCTGTATGTCGATGATGCAGCCGATGGAATCGTCCTCGCGGCCGATCTGTATGACGGCGCCGAGCCGGTGAACCTTGGCGTTGGTCGCGAGATCACCATCAAGGACCTTGTCGAATTGATCGTCCGGCTCACAGGGTTCTCAGGCGAGGTCCGCTGGGATGCGTCCAAGCCGGACGGCCAGCCGCGCCGGGCGCTCGACACGAGCCGCGCGCAACGCGAGTTCGGATTCGTCGCGGGGACGTCATTTGAAGATGGCCTGCGAGCCACGATCGACTGGTACGAGCGATTTCGGGGCTCGGTCGCCCCGGCAGGCGTGGCGGCGACCCACCCAGCGTAACGCCGTTCGGCCCTAGCCCGAGAGCCTGTTCATCGAGCGAGCCTCACCGGTAATCCTGATCCGCGGACTCTGCGCGGATTGGCGCGCCCGGCGGCTTGCCTTGCGCCTGCCGCGGAATCCTCGGTTCGAGGCCCCCGATCGGGGGATGCGCGATACGCCAATCGTCCAATTGCCGTCGCCACTGTCTGCAGACGAAGCTGGCACTCCGCCGCTAGCGCACCCCCTACCTTCCGCACGGAGACCATGTGGACTTGACTATCGCGATCGTCACGATCCTCGCGATCGACGCCGCGGTCTTCCTTGCCGGCTGCCTTCTGGCGGCGTATCGCACATGGGCGCCTTCGACCCGCGCTCGCCGTCGCACGCATGGGTCTGGAGGTGGCTTTCGGCACTAGGTCCCGCAGGGCATCGTCGGGCGTATAGTCAGCCTCCGCCGCAGGTTGGGACCGCGGCCGCGAACCGAAGGCCAGCGATCTAGGGATCCAGATGAGAGTTGGGCGCCGCAGGCTGTCGGCCTACAGCTGGATGGTCGTCGCGGCGGTTCTCCTGCGTGCGGCATCCGGGGGAGGCGGCCTTGGCGGTTTTCTGTACGCCGCCGCGGCGGAGCCCCGGGCCAGCTATGCCGCGGGGGTGATCCTCTTCGCCGTTTCAGTCGTGCTGTCCATCTCGTTCGCAACCTCGCAGTCCGTCTCTCTGCCGCGCTTCTCCGCCCTCCTCTCCGTGCCCGCCTTCCTCTATGCGGGATGGTGGTATGTGCTGGACGATCACGCGTCCGGACTGGTCATTGGCGCGGCCGCCCTGGGTGCCTTCGTCCTGGGCTTTCCCGTCGCGATCCGACAGTTCCTGGACGGGCGAGGCAAGCGGCCGTCCCCTCGTCGCGCTAGCCAGCCGCTGAAGCCGGAGCGCTGGGCCGAGCCACGCGCGCTCCTTGCCCAAAGGGACTCCCGATGTGCCAGCGGTCGGCCCGGTGCCCGCCGTCACCGGGTCATCGGGGGAGGCGTTTGACATGATCACGACGGGCGGCGAGCATTGGTCGGCGCACCCAGGAGGGGCGGGAGCGCTCTCAATTTCGGTAGGGTGAGCGGTGAGCCCGCGGCTTGCAATTGACATGGCGAGCGGCGGCGCTGACAGGGGGAGTGGAGCTGCCGTGCGGACGTTGATCCTGGCCGGTGGCGTGGGCAGCCGCCTCTCGGAGGAGACCGTCGACAAGCCCAAACCGATGGTTGAGATCGGTCCGCAGCCGATCCTCTGGCACATCATGAAGATCTATGCCCATCATGGCTTCAACGACTTCATCGTGGCCTTGGGCTACAAGGGCGAGCACATCAAGCGCTACATGGCCGAGTACGCGCGTTTTGCCGGCGACTTGACCATCCAGCTCGGGGCCGGGACCGTCGAGATGGAGGCTCGAGACCGCGAAGACTGGACAGTGCGACTGGTCGACACGGGACTGGGCACGGCGACAGGTGGGCGGATGAAGCGAGTGGCCCCCCTTATCGACCAGACCTTCATGATGACCTTCGGAGACGGCGTTGCGGACATCGACATCGGTCGCCTCGTCGATTTCCACCGCTCTCACGGAAAGCTCGCGACCCTAACTGCGGTTCGCCCTCCCGCCCGTTTCGGGCACGTCGAGCTGTCGGGCGATCGGGTTGCCGTCTTCTCCGAGAAGCCACAAGCCGGTGAGGGCTGGATAAATGGGGGTTTCTTCGTGCTCGAGCCCGAGGTCCTCCAGTACGTCGACGGCGACGACATGTATTTCCAGAAGGAGCCCCTTGAGCGACTCGCCGCGGACGGCCAGTTGATGGCCTATCGGCACGACTCCTTTTGGCAGTGCATGGACACGATGAGGGACAAGGTCCTTTTACAGGAGCTCTGGGATTCGGGCTGTCCACCGTGGAAGGTGTGGAGTTAGCGTGCGAGTACTGCTTACCGGCAGCGAGGGCTACATCGGAACGGTGTTGGGCCCATATCTGATGGCCCACGGGCACGAGGTCGTCGGGATCGACACCGGCTTCCATCGAGTCGGCTGGCTCTACAACGGCGTGAGGGCGGCCCCCGCCTGGCTCAACAAGGACATCCGGGCTATCGAGGAGGAGGACCTTCGGGGCTTCGATGCCGTGGTGCATTTGGCTGAGCTATCGAACGATCCTGTGGGTCAACTGAACCCGGAGATCACCTTCGAGATCAACCACCTTGGCAGTGTCCGCCTCGCAACCCTTGCCAAGAAGGCCGGCGTCCAAAGGTTCATCTACATGTCCTCGTGCAGCGTGTATGGCGCGGCTGGAGACAAGGACAGTACAGAGGAGTCCGAGGTGCGGCCACTGACGGCCTACGCCGAGTGCAAGCTGCTGGTCGAGCGCGACGTCCGCCCGCTGGCCGACGACACTTTCTCACCGACCTTCCTCCGCAACGCAACCGCCTTCGGTGCCTCGCCCCGCATGCGCTTCGACCTCGTCGTCAACGACTTGGCCGGCCACGCCTGGACGGAGCACGTGATCAGGATGGCGAGCGACGGGCGGCCTTGGCGGCCGTTTGTGCACATCCTCGACATGAGCAATGCAATCGATTGCGTCCTGCAGGCACCGCGGGATGTCATTCACGCCGAGACATTCAACGTCGGCAGCAACGTTCAGAACTACCAGGTCCGGCAGGTCGCGGAGATCATCGCCGAGGTCTTCCCCGGCTGTGAGCTGGTGTTCGGCGACAGTAGCGGCGACAACCGTAACTACCGGGCGAATTTCGACAAGATCCACGAGCGACTGCCCGGCTTCGAGTGTCGCTACGACGTGGCGCGCGGCGCACAGCAGCTCCTCGACGTCTTCCGGGCGATCTCGATGACGACGAACGAGTTCGAGTTTCGCGGCCATACCCGGATCAAGCAGATCAAGCATTTGCTGGAGACCTGCCAGATCGACGATCACTTCTATTGGCTCGACGCGGTCAAGGACCTGGCGTGATCTTCCATCCCCTTGGGGTCGCCGGCGCCTTCCTGGTCGACCTCGAGCCCATAGCCGACGAGCGAGGCTTGTTCGCGCGGATCTGGGACGAAGCGGAGTTCGCCGCCCAGGGCATCGACATTCGATGCGTCCAGACCAACGTCTCGTACAACCGGCGGCGTGGCACCGTCCGGGGACTCCACTGGCAGGTCGAGCCATACAGCGAAACGAAACTTCTGCGCTGCACAAAAGGCTCCGTGTTTGACGTCGTTGCGGATGTCCGCCCAGGGTCCGAGACGTACGGGTGTTGGGCCGGCCAGCGGCTCACACCTGGCGAGCGCAGCATGGTCTTTGTTCCGGCCGGCTGTGCTCATGGCTATCAGGCCCTCGAGGACGACAGCGAGGTGAGCTATCAGGTCTCCCATCCGTACGTTGCCGGCGCCGAGAAGGGCGTCCGCTGGAACGATCCGTCGCTACAAATCGACTGGCCGATCAACGAGGGCGTCATCGTCTCGCCCAAGGACGCGGCATGGCCGGACATGGAGCCCGCCCCACTGCCAGATGTCGCCGCACGGCCAGCTCGGCGATGAGCATCCTGAGCCGTCGTCTCGAGGAGCGACAGCAGGCTGGTGATCCGATCCGCGTAGGGCTCGTGGGTGCCGGCTTTGCCGGGCGCGGCTTTGCCCTGCAGACCATCGCCCGGACACCCGGCATGCGGCTTGTGGCTGTCGCGAACCGGACGATCGACGAGGCGGAGCGCGCCTACCGCGAGGCAGGCATCGATGATGTCGTTCGGATCTCGAATGTCGGCCAGCTCGAAGCGGCCATCGCCGCGGGGCGCGCCGCCGTATGCGACGATCCCGAGATCGTCACCTCGGCCGCGCCGATCGAGGCCATCGTCGAAGCCACCGGCACGGTCGAGTTCGGAGCCGGCGTGGCGGTCTCGGCAATCCAGCACGGCAAGCACGTCGTTCTGATCAACGCCGAGCTCGATTCCACACTCGGGCCGATCCTCAAGGTCAAGGCAGATCGGGCGGGGGTCGTCCTGACGGACATGGCCGGCGACCAGCCGGGTGTCATCGCCGACCTACTCGATGAAGTCCGCATGCTCGGGTTCCGGCCGATCCTGGCCGGCAATATCAAGAGCCTGCTCGATCACCGACGGACGCCAGACACGCAACGAGGCTTCGCAGAGGCCACCTTCCAGCGACCGTTCATGGTCACCTCCTTTGCCGACGGAACGAAGATCTCGGCCGAGATGGCCGTCGTTGCCAACGCCACCGGGTTTGGCGTAGCGGCGCGTGGGATGCTTGGGCCACGGGCGACACGCGTGGAGGAAGCGCCCGGTTTGTTCCCGGTCGAGGAGCTCCTGGAACGCCCGATCGTGGACTACATCATCGGCGCCGAGCCCAGCTTCGGAGTCTTCGTCCTGGGGTACGATGAACATCCTCTTCGCCAGCGATACATGCGGATCTATAAGATGGGTGAAGGTCCGGTGTACACCTTCTACAGGCCCTACCATTTCAGCCCATTCGAGACGCCGGGCTCGGTCGCCCGGGCTGTCCTCTTCGGCGATCCGACGATCACGCCCATGGGCGCACCTGTCTGCGAGGTGGTGACGCTGGCGAAGCGCGACCTTCGCGCAGGTGAGGTTCTGGACGGCATCGGCGGCTTTACCGCCTACGGATCCATCGAGAATGCCGCCACGGCACGGGCGGAGGATCTCCTGCCAATGGGCTTGTCCGATGGCGCTCAGCTCCGTCGAGACATTCCGATCGATGGCGCGATCGCGTTCAATGACGTCGACCTCCCGCCGGGACGACTGGTCGACAGACTGTGGGCCGAGCAGCTCGGCAGGTTTGGCTCCGTGCCTGCCGGCCGCGAAAGGTGACCCAGGCGCCGGGCGCGCCGTCGGATTCCGCGCTGGCGTTTCCAGGTCACCTGGTTCCCCGCTGGCGGGCAGCCCTCGCGTGTCCGTTCTGTCGTGGGGCCCTTCGTCAGCAAGGCGCCGCGGCCGCGTGCGCGAGTTGCGGTCGAGCCTATCCAATCGGACACAACGATCAGATCGATCTGCGGCCGACCGAGCCCATCCGGGTGCAGATCGAGACCGAGGTAGGAGGGCCGTCCAGGCCGCTGCGCACCAGCTCAGTCGGGTTCCTCGAACCACGGCCGGGATCGCGGCACAATCCAAACGCCATTTGCTGGACTTCGGGCGAACGGGATGGCTGTCGGATGACTCCGGAGCTGTTCACACACCTGCCGGACCTTCCAGCTGCCGGTGGTCTGCTGCTCGATCTCGGCTGCGGCGAAGGCGCGTACAGCAAGCTTCTTCGATCGACGGGCTTCGAATACGTCGGCCTCGACGCCACCGGCTCGACGGCCGATATCCTTGCTGACGCCCATCATCTGCCGTTTCGCGACGGCTCCATTGATGCCATCGCCGCGATCTCCATCCTCGAGCACCTGAGGGCGCCGGCCGTGGCGCTTCGTGAGGTTGCGCGCGTCCTCAGGCCGGGCGGCGTCATCATCGGGAGCGTGGCCTTTCTCGAGGCATTCCACCTGAACAGCTACTTCCACCACACCCACCTCGGGACAATCCAGGCCCTCACCGACGGCGGGCTCGAGCCCGACGTCGTCGCCCCGGCGGCAGACTGGCCGGGCATCCGGGCCATCACAGAAATGGGGCTGCTCCCCGGATTCCCGAGGATCGTTGCCCGGGCCGTTTCCTGGCCACTCGAGGTTGCCAGCCGGCTAGGGTGGCGGATCGGAAGAGCGGCAGGCCGTGGTCGGTCCGATCTCGATCGCGCGCTCTTGGCGCCCGCCGGCTTTCGGTTCGTGGCCCACCGGCCGCTGGACACCTCGCTCAAGGGGCTCGCCCTTTTCCTCGTTTGCAAGCTTGCCGACATGGGCGACGTGATCTCCCTGTTTCCGAATGCGTGACCTCGCCTAGTCCGAGTCTGCCAGGGCTACGAGGCTCCCTTCGGTTGCCCCAACCGGGACTTTCCGGTAGCATTCGAAAAACCCCCGGAGGTCCCGACCATGGCGAAGTATGTCTTTGTGACCGGAGGCGTCACCTCCTCGCTGGGCAAAGGCATCACCGCCGCCAGCATCGGGCGGATCCTCAAGGCCCGCGGCCTTCGAGTCTCGATCCTCAAGCTCGATCCCTACATCAACGTCGACCCCGGGACCATGTCGCCCTACCAGCACGGCGAGGTCTTCGTCACCGATGACGGGGCGGAGACGGACCTCGACCTGGGCCACTACGAGCGGTTCATCGACGAGAACCTGACCCAGCTCAGCAACGTCACCACCGGCCGGATCTACCAGGCGGTCATCGCCAAGGAGCGCCGCGGCGACTACCTGGGCGGCACCGTCCAGGTCATCCCCCACATCACCAACGAGATCAAGGAGCGGATCTCGCGGGTGGCCCGCCAGGGGGATCCGGACGTCGTGATCGTCGAGGTTGGCGGGACGGTCGGCGACATCGAGAGCCTGCCTTTCCTCGAGGCCATCCGCCAGATGCGCAAGGACGTGGGCCGGGCCAACGTCCTGTACGTCCATGTCACCCTGCTGCCGGCCCTCGCGGCCACCGGCGAGCTCAAGACCAAGCCCACCCAGCACTCCGTGCGCGAGCTGCGGGCGATCGGCATCCAGCCCGACGTCATCGTCCTCCGCTCCGACCACCCGGTGTCGGAAGAGATCCGCGACAAGATCGCGCTGTTCACGGACGTTCCGACGGAGGCGGTCATCCCGGCCGAGACCGCCGACACGATCTACGAGGTCCCGCTCCAGTTCGAGGCCGCCGGACTGGGCCGGCTGGTCGTTCGCGAGCTGGGCCTGGGCGACCCCGAAGCCGAACCTGACCTGGCGACATGGCAGGCGATGGTCGAGCGCATCAAGCGCCCGAAGCCGACCCTGGAGATCGCCCTCGTCGGCAAGTACATCGAGCTGCCCGACGCATATCTTTCGGTCACCGAAGCCCTCAAGCACGCCGCCTGGGCGCACGAGGTCGACGCCCGAATTCGATGGGTGGATTCGGAGGCCTTGTCGAAGGAGAACCTGCACGAGCGCCTCGATGGCGTCGCCGGGGTCCTCGTGCCGGGCGGGTTCGGCCATCGCGGCATCGAGGGCAAGGTCCTGGCCGCCCACTACGCCCGCGATCACGGCGTGCCGTATCTGGGCCTGTGCCTGGGCCTCCAGTGCGCCGTCATCGAGCTGGCCCGCGAGATCGTCGGCACCGGCGACGCCAACTCGACCGAGTTCGACATGTTCACCCGCAACCCGGTCATCGACTTCATGCCCGACCAGCGCGAGCTGGAGGATAAGGGCGGAACGATGCGCCTGGGCCTCTACCCGGCCCGCCTGACGCCCGGTTCGAAGGCGGCCGCCGTGTATGGCCAGGAAGTCATCTACGAGCGCCACCGCCATCGCTTCGAGGTCAACAACCAGTACCGGGGGGTCCTCGAGGGCGCCGGGATGGTGCTGTCCGGCCAGTCGCCGGACGGCCGGCTGGTCGAGATCGTCGAGCTCAAGGACCACCCTTGGTTCGTGGCCTCGCAGTTCCACCCCGAGTTCAAGTCGCGCCCCGAGCGGCCGCACCCGCTGTTCGATGGCTTTGTCGAGGCGTCGCTGGCGGTCCGTGACGGCCGCACGCCGCAACTCGCGCCGCGGACCGAGCTGAAACTTGCGATCGAGAGTGACCAACCAGGGATCGCGAGGCCAAGGTCCAAGGCCCGCTAGCAGGTCCTACGGCTACCCGGACTAGCAGGCCCCGTTGCGAGCGAACGTGATGTTGGGGCCGCCGTCGTTCCGGTACTCGAATTCGTGCGCGACGTTTGTGAGGCAGTTGTCCGTCACGATGTGGCCGTCGCCTGAGACTGCAAACAGCGTTCGGACGTCGCGGACGTTGTTGCCGCGGACGGTTGTTCGCAACGATCCGCTGTTCAGGGCGACCGCGGCGTCCCGTGAGTTGGGGCCACTGCCGATGATGGTGTTGCCCTCGATAAGGACGTCGTTTGCGTTGGGAACCTCGACTCCCCAATAGCCCGACCCGCTCAGGTCGAGCGTATTGCCCCGGACGGTGGCGCGGTCCGATTCCGGCAGGCTAACCATGACCTGCCCGCCGCGGACCGTGTTGCCTTCGATTAGTGCTCCGGCACTCTGCTTGAGCTCGATGCCGAACCATCCGAGGTCCCCGCCACCCTGGTCGATCGTGTTGTTGCGGATGATGGCACGAGAGTTCTGGACGCCCCCGTGGGTGGTGGCCTCGTTACCGCGCGATCCGATTGGTGAGACCTTGGACGTCAGTGTCTGGACAATGTGATTGCCCTCGATCAGAGCGTCGTCTGATCCTCCGCCCTCGCCCCACAGAAAGATCGCTGCGCCGGACTGTCCCGCAAAATCGTTGCCGAGTATGCGGACCCGGTCGCGACCGACCACGCTTATCACTAGTCCGCCGCCCTTGAAGTGGATGTCCTCCAGCCTGACATTGTCAGCGTCGACCGTGACCCCCGCTGCCCAAGGCCCACCCGGGGCGAGTTCGATAGCCCCGCCCTCGATGGCCGCACCCCGGCCCCTTATTTGGATCGAGCCCGCGAGGACCGAATCCGCAACCAGCCGCCAGGTCTGACCCGCCACCACGAGCTCGAATCGGCCCTCGTACCGACCGGGGGCGAGACACAACACGCCGGCTCCAAGCGCGGCGCTGGCGGCACGCAAGCTCGTTGCGTCGGCGCTCCTGAGCGAGGCATCGCACGGCAGAAACCTGGAAGCGGATGCGGACGGCACTGCGGTCTGCGATGACGGGCGAGAGGACCCCGCTTGCTGCCCCGGACCGAGCCCCCGGCCTTGGACGGTCAGGATCACGGCGATCGCGCAGGCGATGCCCACCAGCACACTCGATACAGCGAGGGCGCCGATCCGACTCAGGGATGGGCGTGGTGCCAATGACGAAACCTCTGGGAACGGGGCTTAACATCCTATGCGACCCGCCTCGATCAGCAGTGCCGCGAACACCGAGGGCGTCCAGGGCGGCGGCACCTTCAAAGACTCAACCGGGTCCGTTGTCGGTATCACGTTCCGAACCTTGGCAGGACCCAATACCTCGGCGCAGTGCGTGGGCTGGGCCCCATTGGAGATTGCCTCGTCCCTCACGCGGCTCCACCAAACCACCGGTGGAGTCGGCCCCGCAGCACGGTGCGAGCGTCGGGGCCCAGGACGTCGGCCACCGCGCGGAGGGCGATCATCGGCACCGGCAGTCGCAGCTCGGTCGCGGCTACGTCAATCCAGCCGCGATCCGCGGTGATGCGGGTGACCGTGATCGCCGGGATGCGCCAACAGTCACTGAGGCGTCGATGGATGCCCCAGCGTGCCGACCGCGAGGCGACGTAGCCGGCTGCCTGGAGCCGCTCCTGGAGCAATGGAACCTCGATCCCGCCGACGGGCGCGAAGAGTGTGACCGGCCTCCCCGTCAGGTCCTCAAGCTTGGCCCGAGACGAGTCGACCTCCCGCGCGAGGCCGGCCTCTGGCAAGAGATCGAGGCGCTGGTGGCTCCAGCCGTGCGACCCGATAACGTTGCCTCCCGCGACCAACTCTCGGAGAGCGGCGGCGTCGAGATATTCGGGCGTTCCCACGAGGCCGGCAGGCACGAAGAAGATGGCAGGCACGCCCCGCTTGGCTAGCGCCTCCGCCAGCGCTCGATGCCCGGCCGTGGCGTCGTCGAAGGTGAGCACGACGGCCCCGTCGCGGGGCTCGGCCTCCAGGTCTCGAGCGAATATCGAACCGCCCGCCAGGAGCCGATCGAGCAGTATCAGGAAGTCCGTCGAGGCCAGGTCGTGGTCCCGCTCCACCGGCCCAGTCACGATGCGGTGGCACACGAGGACGCAGCGGCCGGACCTTGGCGATTCGGGCCCCGACATCACTGGAGTAGCTTGACCAGTTGCCGGGTCGAGGTCAGGGCCTCCTGGGTGAAGTCGCGTCGCACGATCTCCGGCATTCCGACCACGGTCGGGTCCTGAGGCACGGCAGTGCTGCCCCCTCAGGCCACCATTAGACGGGTTCATCTCGATTGTCCCGCGGTCCCACCGGGGCGCCTCAGCGCTGGCCGGTAGGCCCGGCCTCGCTCAGCAGGGCCCGTTTCGGGCGAAGGTGATGTTCTCGCCGCCCGAGGAGCGATATTCAAACACGTTGGTCACGTTTGTGAGGCAGTTGTCGGTGACGACGTGGCCGTCGCCCGAGACGTCGAA
>JALZAF010000198.1 GCA_030948505.1 Chloroflexota bacterium | reverse complement strand
CCCCTGTTCCAGCGGCAACTCGCCGAGGGCGTGCCGCTGACCATCACCGACCCCGAGATCACCCGCTTCTTCATGACGATCCCCGAGGCGGCGCGACTCCTCCTGGAGGCTGCCCTCATGGGCGAGTCCGGCGACCTGTTCGTGCTGGACATGGGCAAGCCGATCCGGATCGTCGATCTTGCGCGCGACGTGGCGCGCCTCGCCGGTCGCGACCCGGACAGCGTGCCGATCCAGTTCATCGGCCTGCGGCCAGGTGAGAAGCTGCACGAGGCCCTGTTCTACGACACTGAGACCACGCAGCCAACAAGGCATCCGAAGGTCATCCGGGTCCGTCCTGCGGGCGGAACCGTACGCGCCGCCGCGGATCCGGCGGGCGTACTTGAGCAGTTGGACGAGCTGGTTGCGGTAGGTGCGGCAGGACGGCATGACGACGCTCGGAAGCTCTTGTTCGAAACGCTCTCCAAGCTGGAGCATCGGTGACCGGACACAGGATTGACGACTTCATCCCCTTCCATCGGCCGAGCATCGGACGGCGCGAGCGGGCGGCCGTCGTAGAAGTCCTCGACAGCGGCTGGCTCACGACCGGTGAGCGGACGCGCACGTTCGAGCAGCGGTTCGCTGCTTTCGTCGGGACGTCGCACGCGGTCGCCGTCAACAGTGCGACGGCGGCGCTGCACCTCGCCTTCGAGGGTATCGGCGTTGCGGACGCGGCCGAGGTCGTGGTGCCGACCTACACGTTCGCGGCGTCGGCAGAGACTGTGCTGTACCTTCGAGCCCGACCCGTCCTGGTGGACGTGGAGGAACGGACGCTCAACGCCGACCCAGCTGCCGTCGAGGCCGCCATCACGTCCCGTACCGCCGCGGTCGAGGTCGTCCATGTGGCGGGCCTCCCCGCTGACCTTCCGGGGATCTTCCAAGCCCTCGAAGCTGCCGCGGCGAGGCAATACCGTGCGGCCCCGCCGGTCGTAGAGGACGCCGCGCATGCGTTCCCGACTCCGATCGGTTCGCTCGGCGGCCGCTACGCCGGGACGATCGGCCGAGCGGGCGCGTACAGCTTCTATGCGACGAAGACGATGACGACGGGCGAAGGCGGGATGCTCGTCACCGACGACGCTACCCTGGCTGACCGCGCTCGGACGATGCGGCTCCATGGGATCAGTCGAGATGCGTGGAACCGCTACAGCTCGTCCGGCAGCTGGTATTACGAGATCGAGGCGGCGGGCTACAAGGACAATCCGACGGACCTCGCCTCGGCACTCGGCCTCGTGCAGCTCGAGCGAGCGCACGCGCTCAAGGCGGCGCGAACGGCGATCGCGACCCGCTACTTCGACGCGCTCGGCGACGTCGCCGCGGCGGGACGGATCCTGCTGCCGGAGCCCGGGGTCTCCGGCGAGCATGCCTGGCATCTGTTCGTGATCCGCCTTATTGACGCCGCGCCGGGCGAAATCGACGAAGCCCTGCCCGGAGTCTCGCGGCTGCCGCCGCCCCTCAGACCGCTGGCATCACGGCGGGCTGGCGCAATCGAGTCGCTGCTCTCGGCCGGGATCGGTGTAAGCGTCCACTTCATCCCGCTTCATCTGCATCCGCTCTACCGCTCGATGGGTTACGGCCCCGGGGACTTCCCCGTCGCGGAACGGGCCTACGCGGGCGCAATCAGCCTGCCGATCTGGCCCGGGATGTCCGACGCGCAGGTGGACCGCGTTGTCGCCGCCATCCGCGCCGTCATCTGACGACGCACGCTGGCTCCCCCATTCCGTAGGTCCACGTCCCGCCGACGTAGGGGTTCGTGGGGACCCCGACAGGATACAGCACCTCTGGGTAATACGGCGGGCGCATCGACGTACGGCCGAGGCCGGTGGCGAGCTGCACTGGGACGCCTACGAGTTCGCCGTCGAGGATCCGCAGCACGCGCGGCCACCGATTTACCGCCGGGGGAGCGCACCGACGTGCCTCGAGGAGCCATGCCCACTTGATCATGGTCGCGTCAGCCGGCTCGGCGCGCAGCGACGCCTCGAGCGCGGATAGCGCGGCATCGTTACCCAGCCACGCGTTCCGCAGCTGGGTCTGCCATGGGCGTTGCTCCGCCGGCGCGGTTTCGAGGACGGCGTCGGCAAGGCTTGGGTCGCCCGCGAGGGCGGCGGCAAGCGCGTCGCTCCATCGACCCGCAGCTTGCAGCATCGCGACCGCCGTCGACGTCGCGGCCGGTAGCAGCCTGCCGACCGCCGGCGGGAGCGCCGTAGCTTGGAGGCCGATGAACGGCTGCGCGACGACGAGCCGTGCGAGCGCCGCCGTGGCGCCATCGTCGTCGCCCGCCGCAGCCAGGAGAACCGCGCCGTTCAGCTGCACGAAGGGATCGACGGCATCCCGAGCGAGGGCCATTCTTACCGCCGACAGGGCTGCATCGTGTTGGCCTATCCGATCGAGGAGAATCGCGAGCTCGATCCGATGCTGTGCGAGGCCTTCGAGCTCGACCAACCGACGCGCGGCGGCGATCGCGGCCTGGCTGTCGCCGGTCGCGTCGGCCAGCACCATCACCTGATCGACCGCCGACGCGGAATCCGGTTGCAGGTCGACAGCGTGTTGAGCGCGGGCGAGAGCGCCAATCGGATCGGTCCTCGCGGCAGTCTGGGCAGCGACCCGAGCGACGATCGATTGCTGGACCGCGAGCATCCGCGGAGCGACCGCGATCAGCACTGCAAACGCGATGATGCCGGCGACCCGCGAGACCAGAGGGTTGTCGAGACGACCGACCAGCGGTCGCGCCCGCTCCACCCCCTCCTCTGGCGAGGGGATTAGCCCAAGCGCTCCAGCAATGAAGAGGAGCAGGAGGACGCCAGGGCTTTCGATGACAACGTCGACCATCGCGTGCCCGATCACGATTGCCGCCCCGGCGATCGCCGCCACGACGAATAGCCGAGACGTGGAGGATGCGCGCCACGTCCGCAGCAGCTGTCCACCGACTAGGAGGGTCGCGCCGAGAAGCGCCGCCAACCCGACGAGCCCAGTCTCGCCCACGGTGGTCAGGACGATGTTGTGCGCATTCGGAAATGCGTAGTGCTCGAAGATTGGGATAACGTCCGACAGGCGCTCTGCAGGGTACGTTGCCGGCCCTGTCCCGAGGATCGGCGAATGCGCCACCATAGCGAAGGCCGTGCCGAACGCCGACGTGCGCCCCTCGTCGAGGTCGCGGGCGACTCGCTCCGGCAGGCCAACGGCGACGGCCAGCAGGAGCCCGAGCACGACTACCGCCGCGACTGCGCCCGCAATCTTCGCCCCACCGCGAGACCGTAACCACCAAATCCCCAGGAGCCCGAGGGCGCCGCCGCCCATCAGCCAGAGCGATCGCGTGCCGCTGATGACGACGCAGCCGGTGGCCGCCAGCACCACGAGCACCGCGAGCGCCCGACCGTACCGGCGAACGTGGAACGCGGCGACGGAGACGAGCGGGGCGAGCAGCAGGACGTCGTCGGCCATGACTGGCGGGATCCTGGCGAGCCCGCCAGTGGCCGCCGGGCGAAGCGGCACCTTCAGCCACGGCATGCCCGACCCAACCCAGCTGAGCCATTGGCGTCCGACCAGGACAAGGTAGCTCCCCATCACTGCCGCGAGCAGCACGGCTGCTGAGGCGACGAGGATGCGACGTCCCAACGGCCAGCGCGCCGCTGCGCAGAATGCGAGCGCCGTCCCGCCCTTCGTGACGAGGTCCCACGTCGCCGGCGTCGACAGGCCGGTTCGCGCGCCGGCGAGCGAGGCGAGCAGGGAGGCCGCAGCCAGGATGGCGGCGGCCGCCGAGAGGCGCGCCGGCACCCACGACGGACGCGTGACGGCGATCGACCATCCGATCAGCCCCGGGACCGTGAACAAGCCCAGCGTCAACCAGTGGTTGAGGAGCCAGGCGTGCAGCCAGTCGCCCCAGTGGATCACGACGATCGCGAGGGCGCTTAGGGCGGCGGTTGCGACCGCCACGAGGGCACCAGCCGCAACCGTCGAGGACCGTTGTGGCATCGACAGCCGTTGGGAAGTCACGGTCGCGAGCATAGGTTTTTCGAACGAACCGAACTGCCTCGGCGCATTTCTCGGAGCGAACCGGAACGCCTGGCTGCTCGGGCTCGTGGCAATGCGCGAAGACGGTTGACGACGCAACGACCGGTGGGACCGCTCGGGGCAAAGGACTCGCGCCTAAATGGTCCTACGCTCAACGAACTCTGGTCGATGTCCGGTCCCGCGCGGCCCGACTCGCCGAAGCGCTGGCCAGCCGGGCCCTCATCGCCGTGGACATCGAGGAGGTCGAGGCCCGCGAGGTGTCGACCACGATCGACGCGAAGACGGCGCACCCCAACGCCGGAGGCCGAGGCACGCGGCTGGCGCGAGGCCTGGGGCGATGCCGTCCTGGCTGCCCACAGAGGTGGGTATGGTCGGGGCGATAGGAGTCCGAACGAGGATCCTCGATTGCGACTGAGTCGACTCGAGTCGCCGAGGCTCGACTGAACACTCCGGGGAGCCGGCGATGGTGGTCAGCAGGGCGTTCTCTGGCCGCGCGCTAACCCTTGATGTGCCGAGTCGAGAGTCGGTCGACCGTTATCCGGGATCCCAAGTGGAGCTGAGGATAGCTTCGCATTATCGCTTTCGACCAGCGCAACGGTGAAGGTCACGAATGCAAGGAGCACGCCCGGGGCGATGAAGATCCCGATCGAGAAGCCGCCCAAGATGGTCGCCACAAGCAAACCCAGCACAGCGGACCCGAGCAACATGGGCTTCAAACGTTGCCTTCTGCTCGGAACCACGGAACACACCGCGACGACACCGAACAGCCCACAGATGAGCGTCAAAACGGCGATCGCCTGGGGTTCCAAGCCGATTTGAAGGACGGTCCTGGGGGAAACCACGCTGGTGCCCGAAGTCGTCGACGACGAGGCGGACGTGTATGTCGGCAGGAACAGAAACGCCGCGGTGCCGGCGATCCCCACCACGCACGCCGTCAGCCCAAGGTAGACGGAGGTCGGGCGGCGAGAACCACGGTCCATAAGGGCATGAGCCTCCGTCGCGCTTGGGCTCCTTGAGTCAAGCAGCCAGAACGCCACGGCCGCCGGCGCGAAGTACAGCCCGCCGAAGATGAAGCCCGCCACGCAACAAATGAGGAGGATCCCATCGTGGCTCAAGCGCGCCGCGCGATTGCGTCCTCGACCCGCGAGCCGAAACGAGGCAATCACAGCGATCCAGACCACGCCCGCAATCAGTCCGACGATCGTCTGCCAGAGGACCAGCAGCGGCATCAGGGCGACCACCCAGGGCACCAACCTGACGAGCCTCCCTGTCCCTGGCGTCCATCCTCCCTGGTGGGAGGGCCCGGTCACCGGCCCACGAACCCGCCCATCCACGTGCTCGGGATGAGCCGAGTGCAGCTGGAGCCAACGCAGGAGGCGCGCGACCATGGACTGGCCGATGCGTTCGACCTGATGAGGTCGAAATGGTCGGGGCACGCCGGCGATTGTGATCTCTCCGAACAGATCGCGGCTCGGCTGCTCGGCGTCGCGCAAGAGTCCGAACGAGCGACCTGAGCCGCGATCACCCGGCGATCGGTACCAGGACGAGGCGGCCGTAGGCGACGAACAGCGCGATGAGCCCAAGGACGAGGTTGACGACGACGTTCGACGTCTCGCCGGGACGCCGGAGATGGAACGCCGCGGCAAGAGCCATGAGGACCACCAGGGCGATCGCCGCGAGCGGCGTCAGGACCGGGAAAGGACGAGATCCATCGTTCAGACGCCGACCGGCTCACGCACCAGGACGACGGTCACCCGGCCGGGGCTGGGGTCCTCGTAGATGACGAGGAGCTTGGCGAGCCGGGTCGGAACGCCGATCCGTTTCCGAAGGGAGGCGTCCTCGTACGGCAGGACATGCTCCCGGGCGCGGCGCATCCCCTCGTCGAGATCGGCCACGATCTTTTGGCTGCCGACGACGAGGATGACGCGCCCGGCTCCGCTGGCATACGGGCCGATCTGGCTGGCCGAGTAGGACACGACCACCAAGGCACCGTCGTCGGTGATCGCCTGGACGCTGCCGAGCATGAAGTCGGGGGCGGCGACCAGCTTGCGGATCTCGCGTCCCTGGGTCGCCCGATCCATCGGGAGGTACCGCGGGCGGAGGGCGTCGTACCGACCCTCCGCAAGTAGCTCCGGTGTGAGCCCGATCTCCTCCAGCGTCCGCGAGGTGCCCCAGTGGACCTCGGCGCCTTCGGGGAGCATCGAGAGGACGCGCACCCGGGCCTCGGCGCCCGTCCCGACGACGATGGCCTCGATGTTGTGGCGACCCAGGGCCTCCGCCACCCGATCGATCCGCTCTGGCGGTGCGGCTGCCGTGAATGGCGGCGCGATCGTCTCGGTCACCATGCTTCTCCTCATGTTCATTCGAGCGAGTGTCGCGTAAGATGCCTCTCAGCACATCATCACACACGAGATACTGAATGTCTACACTGTCGCATGCCGAACCGACCGAGGCCGCGATCCCCGACGGGGCGGAGGTGGCCGACGCCATGGCCGACTTCGCCTCCACCTTCCGGCGCTGGACACGCGCGCTGGTCGGCGACGCCCTGAGCTACTCGCGGATGCGGCTGCTCTGCGAGCTGCATGACGTCGGTCCGCGGCGGATGGCGGATCTCGCGTCCGCACTCGACGTCACGCCCCGCAACGTCACGACGCTCGTGGATGGCCTCGAACGCGATGGGTTCGTGCGACGGCGGCCCCACCCAACCGACCGCCGGGCGACGGTGATCGAGTTAACCGACTCCGCCCACGGTGCGGTGTATCGATCCAAGGAGCATCAGGCCGCGATCGGACACCTGTTCGAGACGCTGGCGCCGGCCGACCGAGCGACGCTGATCCGGCTCATCGGGGACCTGGAGAGTCGGATGCGACCAGACGCCGGGCTCACTGCTCCCGAAGCTGGGACCAAGTAAGGCCGACGCAACGACAGGTGGGAATGGTCGGGGCGAGAGGATTTGAACCTCCGGCCTTGTCGTCCCGAACGACACGCGCTACCAAGCTGCGCCACGCCCCGACACGGTGCCCTTCAACAGGGCCCGCGGATCATAGCAGAGGCGCCCCCCACCCCCGACCGGGTCGTCAGTCGCCGGCGATCGTGGCCCGGGAGCCTTCATCCCGCCGGCCGCCTGCCCGGACCGGCAACACGGCCAAGGCCGCGGCCACGAACGTGGCGCCCATGAGCCAGAACACGATCGGCAGGCCCACCCTGGCCGTGGCCGAGTCGATGATCACCCCATAGGCTGCCGTGAACAGCGACCCCACGCCGAACGCCAGGGTGAAATACAGGGCGAACGAGGCATCCCGGATGGTCGGCGCGGCGATGTCGGCCAGGAGCGCCTGGAGCTGGGGGCTCTCGGCAAACGAGAACAGGCCCATGAGGACGATCCCCAGCCACAACCCCGGCAGGCTGGCTCCAGCCAGGATGAAAACCGCGAAGCCGACCGCCCCGCCCAGGTAAACCGCCGCGATCAAGGGCTTGCGGCCGATCCGGTCGGACAGCCAGCCGGCCACCAGTGGCGCCGGCACGGAGAACACGATGAGCACTCCGTACATCAGCCCGGTCGTCCCCTCGTCGAGGTGCAGGACGCCGGTCAGGTACAGGAGCACGAATAGATTGACCACGCCCAGCCCGCGGCCGCCACCGCCCAGGATCGAGGCCAGGTAGATCCAGCGATGGTCCGGATCGCGCAGGATCGTTCCGAACGCCTCGCCGACGCTGCCATGAGCCACCGCCGCGGCCCGGTCCTCGCCGGTCTCGCGGACGAACAACAGGATGGCGAGAGCGACGATGACGGCCGGGAGGCCGAACACGACGACCGAACCGCGCCAGCCCAGGTTGGCCATCAGCCACGTACCGGCGACGGCGACGACCACGGTACCCATGTTCCCGCCGGCAATGTGAGCGGCGATCGCGAAACCGCGGCGGTGCTCCGGGAATTGCTCCGCCAGGAGGCCGTTGCCGACCGGATGCTGAGGCGAGCCGCCCACCCGCGAGGCGACGTTGGTGACCGCGAACGTCGGGAAGTTCGGGGCGAGCGCCTGGGCCGCGAACCCGCCACCGAACAGGATCCCGCCAGCGGCCAGGAGCTTGCGGCGGGAGATCATCCGGGTCAGCTTGGCGTAGCTGAGCTGGACCACGCCGGAGGCCACGCTGCCGGCCGAGGCGAGGATGGCAACCGTGCCCTCGCTGACGCCGAACTCGAGGATGATCCGCAGGTAGACGAGCGGCAGCAGAACCGCCTGGGCGTGGTTTACCGCGTGGGCGATCGACAGCAGCCACAGCGTGCGGTCCGGGTGGATCGCGACCGGCGGCTCACTGGGCGCGGCTGTCCGCTCGCGCGCGATCGTGGACATGAGGGCCCATCATGCCGGACCGCCATCGGCCGGGGGGGCCGTCCCGGAATCGAAACGGGCGGGCCCGAAGGCCCGCCCGTCCTCAGTGCGAGAGGACTAGAACTGCTCCAGGTACCGCTCAACTTCCCAGTCGGAAACCTGCGTCCGGTACTCGTCCCACTCGGCCTTCTTGGCCTCGATGAAATGGGACAGCACGTGGTCGCCCAGGGCATCGCAGATGACCTGATCCGACTCGAGCTCCGCGATCGCGTCGCCGAGCGTGCCCGGCAGCTCGCGGATGCCCTTGGCAGCGATCGTCGCCGCGTCCATCTCGAACAGCGACTCCTCGACCGGCTCGCCCAGTTGCAGGCCGCGCTCGACGCCGTCCAGGCCGGCGGCGATCATGGCTGCGAAGGCGAGGTACGTGTTGGATGACGGATCGGGGCAGCGGACCTCGACCCGCGTGCCCTCGATCGACTTGCCGGGCGAGACTTTCGGCACGCGGATGAGCGCCGAGCGGTTCGTCCGCCCCCAGGTCAGGTAGGTCGGGGCCTCGTAGCCGGGGACCAGGCGCTTGTAGGAGTTCACCAGCGGCGCCAGGACGGCGATCATGCCCCGCGCATGGGCGAGGATGCCCGCCATGTACGAGCGAGCGACATCGGACAGCCCGTACGGGTTCGACGCGTCGGCGAAGGCGTTGACCTCGTCGGCGATGGAGAACAGGCTCTGGTGGGTGTGCATGCCGGAGCCATTGATGCCGTGGATCGGCTTCGGCATGAAGGTCGCGTACAGGCCGTGCTGCTGGGCGATGGCCTTGAGGGCGAACTTGAAGGTGATGGCGTTGTCGGCCGTGCGCAGCGCGTCGGAGTACTCGAAGTCGATCTCGTGCTGCCCGACGGCCACTTCGTGGTGCGCGGCTTCGACCCGGATGCCGAACGCCTCGAGGGCGTCGACCATGTCCTGGCGGATCTCCTGGGCCAGGTCCGTGGAGTAGTCGAAGTAGCCGGCCTGATCGTGAGGCAGCGGCTCGATGCCGCCGTCCACGCCGCGGCGGAAGAGGAAGAACTCGAGCTCCGGACCCGTGTTCACGACATAGCCCAGCTTCTGGGCCCGGTCGACCTGGCGGCGGAGGACGAACCTGGGGTCACCGACGAAGCGCTCGCCGCTGGGCGTGAAGACGTCGCAGATGACGCGAGCGGTCCCGCGCGGGCCTGACGCCTTCTGCCACGGGATCTCGGCGAACGTGGTCATGTCCGGCATGAGGTACTGGTCGCTCTCGGCGATCCGGGTGAAGCCCTCAATCGAGGAGCCGTCGAACCAGGTGCCGTGGCGGACGGATCCCTCGAGCTGGTGGATGGGGATGGTCACCGCCTTGACGTGGCCGATGATGTCGGTGAACTGGAGCTGGACGAAGCGAATCCCGCTCTTCCTGGCGTGCTCGATCTTCTCGTTGCCGTCGACCTTCTCGCTGGCGCCAGGGGCCTTGCGTGCGATTACTGCCAATGCTGCCTCCTCGTGACGGTCGCGGTGGCCGCGTTTTGTGCGTCAGGCACCACGTTGAGCCACCGCGGGAACGAATACCGGAGACGATAGCAGAGGCAGGAGCCGGAACGCAGGCCTATCGCCGCTCAGTATTGGTCTTGTTGCACAAGTCGCAGGGCGACGGCCAGGGGGAGCCGGAGCTCGGGATCGGCCAGGTGCCAGCCGGTGATGGCCTCGATCCGGCGGATCCGGTAGGCGATGGTGTTGCGATGGACGCCCAGCGCGGCGGCGGCTTCGGCCAGTCCCTGGTGATCGAGCACGGCGCGCAGCGTCGCCAGGTGCTCGCGTCGTACGTCGGCGCGACCGGCGAGCAGCGGCTCCAGCAGCGCTCGTGCCAGCCGCGGCCCATCCGGGACGTTGTGCAGATTGCCCAGCAGCCGGTAGGCAGGCAGACGCTCGGCGCGGGCGACGGCCGGTCGCTCGGACAGTGACTCGGCGGCCTCCAGGGTGGCCCTCGCCTCCGCCTCGGCGGTGGGGCGGTCGATGGGCGCCGAGAAGGGACGCGAGATGGCGACAGTCCGGCCGACCGACGAGGCGATCCGCTCGGCCAGCGCGGCCGCGCCCGGATCGGCCGCATCGACCGCCAGGACGGCACGCAGCTCGAGACTGTCGGCGTCACCGCGCAGGGCCATGCGACCAGCTGGCGCGACCAGCCGAAGCTCCCGCCGGGTGCGCTCCCGTCTCTCTCCGCTCTCGGGATCGCCCGGCACCCGCTGGCGAGCGACCAGCACCACCCACGGCGGGCCCGCGGCGGGCAGCGCTTCTGCCCGGCGGGACGTGTCCCTGGCCCGGCGAACGGCGTCGTCGCGGGCGAGCTCGAGGGCCAGCAGGCCCGCGATTCGGGCTCCCACCACGCGTTCGAGCTCGGTGGCTGGACGCTCCCCGAGG
>JALZAF010000161.1 GCA_030948505.1 Chloroflexota bacterium | reverse complement strand
CCGCGCCGACGAAGCTCGGCGCGGCTCGGCGGCGGGCTAGAGTTGGCGGATGGAACGGCTCATTCGGCTGTATCGCGTGGGGTCTTCGCCAATCGCGCTGGCGGTCCTCCTCGCGGTGAACGCCCTGCCACTGGTCGGGGTCCTGCTGTGGGGCTGGAACCTGTGGTCGATCCTGATCCTGTACTGGCTGGAGAACGGGATCGTCGGCCTGCTCAACGTCGGCAAGATCGCGCTGGCCCAGGGCTGGGGCGGCGGGGGCGCGGCGAAACTCGTGCTGATCCCATTTTTCCTCGTCCACTACGGCCTGTTCTGGCTGGTGCACGGGGTCTTCGTGTTGTTCGCCCTGCCGTTGTTCGCCAATGTCGGCTCGGCCCTCACCAGCGGCGACCCGTTCGTCGCTCAGCTCGGCCCGGACTGGAGCGCCATTCGGTGGGCCGGACTCGCCCTCGCGGTCAGCCACGTGGCGTCGTTCGGGCTCAACTACATCGGGCACCGCGAGTACCTGACGGCCATGCCGATCGGCCAGATGTTCGCGCCCTACGCGCGAGTCTTCGTGCTCCACCTGACGATCATCCTCGGCGCCTTCGTGAGCGTCGCCCTTGGAAACCCGATCGGCGCGCTGGTCGTGCTCGTCGTCCTCAAGACCGCGATCGACGTGGCGCTCCACCTGCGCGAGCACGCCGGGTTCGCTCCCGCCGCCGTTGCCCCGGCCAGGACGGCAGGCGTGGCCTGACCGCGAGCAACCCCGCCCCGCACGCCGCGCCGCCAAACCGTCAGATATGCGCCCGGTGGGTCTTCGTCACCATGGTTCCGTCAGCTATGCACCCGGTGGGCGGGTGGCGGGAAGTTCGGTGATGCTCGTGCGTGGCCTGCCCGCACGAGCCTGTCGGTCGTTGCCGACCATTCACCCCATGGGTAGATGACGGTTCGAACGCTGGTCGCCTGGAGCACCCACCCGGCGCCTAGAGCACCCGCGACGCGGGCGCCTCGGCGTCCGACACGGGCAGGCCGCAGGTCGGGCAGTACCAGCGTGCTTCGAGTGGCGTCCCGCACAGGGAGTGGCGGAGAGGGTCGGCCGCGCCGCGCCGCGACCCCCAGTCGGCCAGCAGCCGCAGCGCGCTGGCCAGGTCGCGACCGTCGGCCGTGAGCGCGTACTCCATGCGCGGCGGCCGCGCCTGGTACGGCCTCGCGTGCACGATCCCCTCCCGCTCGAGCCGCCGCAGCCGGTCGGTGAGGATGTTCGGGGCGATGCCGGGCAGCGTCTCCCTGAGGGCGCCGAACCGCTGCGACCCATCCAGCATCGCCTCGACCAGGAGCAGGCTCCAGCGATCGCCGACCCGGTCCAGGGCTGCTTCGAGTGGCGTTGTTGCGGCGCGAGCGTTCATGGGCTCCGAATCCTAGGCGAGCCGGGGGCTTGCGTTCAGTCGGTTGTTAGTAGTAACTTGCAAGTCACAACTCTATCAGCGGCGCGAGCCGCCGAGCGAGCCGCGGCACGAGCCGCCGAGCGAGCCGCCGAAACCGGGCAGCCAACCAACAGCCAGAACGGGAGCCACATGAGCGCCATCGACGATCTCCAGTCCGCCATCACCAAGGTAGCCACGGCCGTCGGCCCGTCCGTCGTCGGAATCGGATCTCAGCTCCGGGGGTCCGGCGTCGTCGTCGCCGACGGCAAGGTCCTCACGAACGCCCACAACGTCCGTGGCGACGAGGTGACGATCGCCTTCGCCGGAGGCAAGACCATCAAGGGCCGCGTCGCCGGGATCGACCTGGATGGCGACCTGGCAGTGATCAATGTCGACACCGCGGGGGCCAAGGCCCTGGCCTGGGGCGACGGCTCGGCGGTCGTGCCGGGAACCGTCGTCTTCGGTGCCGCAGCGGCGCCCGATGGTGGCACCCGCGTGACCCTCGGCACGGTTTCGGCCGTGGCCCGCGCCTTCCGCGGCCCCGGCGGCCGTCGCATCGCCGGCAGCGTCGAGCACACCGCGCCACTCGCGCCCGGATCGTCCGGCGGACCCATCGTCGACGCCTCGGGCAAGCTCCTCGGGATCAACACCAATCGCCTCGGCGAGGGCTTCTACCTGGCCCTGCCCGCCGACGGCGCCCTGCGCGAACGGGTCGACGCACTCGGCAACGGCGAGTCGGTCAGCCGGCCACGGCTCGGCGTCGCAGTCGCGCCCTCGCACGTCGCGCAGCGCCTCCGCGCGTCGGTTGGCCTGCCCGAGCGTGAGGGCCTGCTGGTCCGCGGCGTCGAGGACGGCAGCCCGGCCGCGAAGGCGGGAATCCAGGAGGGCGACCTGATCGTCGAGGCCGCCGGCAAGGCGGTGACGGACGCCGACCAGCTGTTCGAGGCCCTGGCCAGCGCCAAGACCCCGTATCAGGTCAAGATCGTGCGCGGCACCGAAGAGCGGACGGTCAGCGTGGGCGGCACCACGGCGGCCGGCGAGGCCTGAGATGGTCGCGCAGGTCGGGCTCAATTCGCCGGCCATCGATGAGGACGACAGCGCCCTGCTGGACGCCTACTCGATGGCCGTCAGCGCCGTCGCCGAGGCGCTGATCCCATCGGTCGCCAGCCTCCGGGTGACCCGATCGATGGGCGGCTGGTCGGCGGGCGGGAGCGGCTCTGCCGTCGCCTTCACCCCGGACGGCTATCTCGTAACCTCGGCCCACGTCGTGGCCGGCACAGAAGGCGGCACGGCCGCCTTCGTCGACGGCACGGAGCGCGACTTCCGGGTCGTCGGTCGAGATCCGCTGTCCGATCTTGCGGTCGTCCGCGCGGCGGATGGCGAGCTACGTCCCGCGACGTTGGGCGACGCGGCCCGGCTGCGGGTGGGGCAGCTGGTTGTGGCGATCGGCAATCCGCTGGGCTTCGCCGGCAGTGTCACGGCCGGCGTCGTGAGCGCGCTGGGGCGCTCCTTGTCGACGCGCGACGGCCGGCAGAGCCGCCTGGTCGAGAACGTCATCCAGACAGACGCGGCGCTCAATCCCGGCAACTCCGGCGGTGCGCTGGCCGACTCGCGCGGCCGGGTCGTCGGTATCAACACGGCCGTCGCCGGGATCGGCCTGGGCCTGGCCGTGCCCGTCGACGACGGCGCGCGACGGATCCTGGCGGCGCTGATGAAGGATGGACGCGTCCGACGGGCATTCCTCGGCGTGGTCGGGGGCTCGCGGCCGCTGCCTCCTCGGCTGGCCGGCGAGCTGGGCCGACGCCAGGCGCTCGAGGTCGTGCAGCTCGTCGAGGGCAGCCCGGCTGCGTCCGCTGGCGTTCGCCCCGGGGACCTGATTCTCGAGCTCGACGGCCGGCCGGTCGAAGGCGTCGGTGACCTGCAGCGCCTGCTGGACGGCGATGCCGTCGGGCGCCGCGTCGGCGTTCGGGTTGCCCGCGACGCCGGAATCCTCGAGCTGGCGCTTACCCCGGTCGAGCTCGTTTAGCCGCCGGGGCCGGGGGTCGATCCGGCTCGGCGTTTGACGGATCGTCCAGCACAGCCTGCGTCTGTCGGGCGCGATAGTCGGCCAACCGCTTCGCGAGGCCGGAATCGGACAGCGCCAGGATGGCGACCGCGAGCAATGCCGCGTTCTCCGCGTTGCCGATGGCCACCGTCGCCACGGGGATCCCGCGCGGCATCTGGACGATGCTCAGCAGTGAGTCGAGACCACCCATGTGCTGCGTGGGAATCGGCACGCCGATGACGGGCAACGCCGTCTTGGCGGCCAGCATCCCGGGCAGGTGCGCGGCGCCCCCGGCGCCGGCGATGATGACCCGCAAGCCCCGACCGGGTGCCTCCTCCGCATAGCGAAACAGCTGGTCCGGCGTGCGGTGGGCGGAGATGACCCGCATCTCGTTCGGGACGCCGAGCATGTTCAGCAGCGCGCACGCCTTCTCGAGGACCGGGAAGTCGGATCGGCTGCCGCCGACGATCCCGACGACGGGCCGCTCCGCGGCGAGATCCGCGGCGAGATCCGCGGTCACGGCTCCCACCGGATCTTCGCCGCCGCCGCACGCGCCCGACCCAGGGCCTCGTCGACAGTCGAACCCACGGCGGTCACGTGGCCCATCTTGCGCCGCTCGAACACGCGCCGCTTGTCGTACAGATGAACGTGCACGTCCGGCATGGCCAGGGCGTCGTCGATCCCCGCGGGACGTGCCTCTCGCAAGGGGCCCGTGCCCAAAAGATTCACCGTTGCCATGCCTCCTGCGCGCGGCTCGACGGATCCCAGCGGCAGCTCGCAGATCGCGCGGATGTGCTGCTCGAACTGCGAGGTGGCCGTCCCCTCGATCGTCCAGTGGCCGCTGTTGTGGACGCGCGGGGCCAGCTCGTTGACGATCAGCGAACCGTCGGGCATGAGGAACAGCTCGACCGTCAACGTGCCGACGAGAGCGAAGCCCTCGGCGAGGCGGCGGGCCAGCTCGGTGGCCGTCTCGGCGACCGAAGAGGAAATGGCTGCCGGCGTGCTGGATTCGACGAGGATCCCCTCGTCGTGCCGGTTGCGGGCGACCGGGAAGGTCACGGCCCGACCGTCGACGGATCTGCTGCAGACGACGGACAGCTCCGCTTCGAAGTCGAGCTCGAGCTCGGCGACCAGGGGCTCGCCGTCAGGACGGCCCAGGCGCGCGAGTGCCGACTCGACGTCCGCCGGCCCCGGAATTCGGACCTGGCTTCGTCCGTCGTAGCCACCCGTTGCCGCCTTCAGTCGCAACGGCAGGCCCAGCTGCTCGACTGCCGCCTCGAGGTCGAACGAACTCTGAACCTCGCGCCACGGCGTGACTGCGGCACCATTCGCCTCGAGGAAGCGCCGCTCCTCGAGCCGGTTCTGGGTGACCCGGACCGTGTCCACGGCGGGGCGCACGGGCCACTCGCGCTCGAGCCTGGCCAGCAGCTCCCAGCCCACGTGCTCCAGCTCCACGGTGACCACGTCCGACCCTGAGGCCAGCTCCAGCCCGGCGACGATGTCGTCGTAGCGGCCGACCACGACGCGATCCGCGACGCCCGCGGCGGGGCAGTCGGGGTCCGGGTCCAGGACGGCGATCCGATAGCCCAGCTGGCGAGCGGCGAGGGCCAGCATCCGGCCCAGCTGGCCACCGCCCAGGATGCCGATGGTGGCCGGCGGCAGGATCGGACGAGGGGCAGCACGCGACGGCTGGGTCGGGCGAGGGGCAGCCGTCGGACGGTTCACCGGCGGAGTGTATGGCGCACGGCCGAACGCCGGACGGCCGTCAGCTGGCCCGGCTGTCCTTGCGGAGGAGACCGATCACGTTGGCCACGAGATCGGCCGGGCGATACGGCTTGGCCAGGAATCCGTCCGCGCCGGATGCCAGGGCGGCCACCTGTTCGTTGGGCAGCACGCTGGCACTGAGGATCAAGACTCGCGGTCGCTCAGGCCCATCGCGATCGCGCAGCTCCCGCGCCAGGTCAAGCCCGTTGCCGTCCGGCAGGCGCACGTCGAGCAGGATGACGGCAATCTGCTCCGAACCCAGGATCGCGCGGGCCGTCGCCAGGTCGGGCGCCTCCACCAGCCTGACGTCCCGAACGCCCGGCTCTGTCGAGCGCGACAGGACCGCGCGGACGAGGGCCCGGTTCGGCGCTTCGTCCTCGACGACGAGCACCGTTTGGGCGGCCGCTCCGTCGTCGGGCATTGCCGTCACGCGCCCATGCCGGGGGCGGACGCCGCAGCCAGCCACTGGCGCAACCCGTCACGCGCGTCGACGCCCTTGGTGACGATGCCCAGGATCTTGCCGTTCAGCCGCTCCTTGTCCGCCGGAGTCAGGTCGTGAGCGGTGCAGACAAGGACCGGAATGGCGGCCGTCCGCGGGTCGCCCTTGAGCGACGAGATGACCTCGAAGCCGTCGACGTCGGGCATCACGAGGTCGAGGACGATGAGATCGGATCGGGCGGCTGCCAGGGCCTCGCGTCCGCCGGAAACCGTCCTGACGGTGAACCCCGCGGGCTCGAGGGCTGCCCGGATGAAGTCGAGCGCCGCCGGTTCGTCGTCGACTGCCAGCACGCGCACGTTGCTGGGGCCGGTCGCCGGCGGGGGTGCATAGCGCGCCAGTGAATCGAGCAGCGCCTGGCGCTGGATGGGCTTGACCAGGTAGTCAACGGCGCCAAGGGCGAACCCGACCTCGCGCTCATCCACGACCGTCGCCATCACCACCGGCACATCCCGCAACTCGGCGTGGGCTTTCAGCCGGCGCAGCGCCTCCCAGCCGTCCACGCCGGGCAGCAACACGTCCAGGATCGCCGCGGCCGGCCGCCGCTCGGTGGCCATGGCGATCCCCGTCTCGCCGTCCGGGGCGACGCGGACGCGGTAGCCAGCCGGCTCCATGTACTCCCGCAGCAGGCGCACGACGCTGGGGTCGTCCTCGATCACGAGAACCTCGGGCGACTCGGTGGGAACGGGGACGGTCCGCGCGGGCGAGTCAGCTGCCTTCAGATCCGTCCCGAGGGGGGCGGATGGGATCACCAGCGTGAAGCGACTCCCCGAGCCGCGGGTCGACTCGACCTCGATCCGGCCGCCGTGAGCCTCGATCAGGCGCTTGGTCAGGGCCAGTCCCAGGCCCGTGCCCGGCTGGCGCTCGGACGGGTCGCCCACCTGGCGGAATTCCTCGAATACGGCCCCCTGGTCGGCGGGCGCGATGCCGACGCCGGTGTCGATCACCGCCACGCGCACATGCCCGTCCGACTCCTCCGCCTCGATCCGCACGACGCCGCCCTCTGGCGTGTACTTGATGGCGTTGGAGATGAGGTTGTAGAGCATCTGCCGGAAACGGCCCCGATCGGCCAGCACGGCGATCGGCCCGGACGCCCCGACCAGCTGCAACCGCTTGCGCTCCGCCAGCGGTCGAAGCCCGTTGATCGACTCGGCGATGGCCACCCCGATGTCAAATCGTTCCGGCCGAAGCTCGAGCCTGCCGGCTTCGACCTTGGCCAGGTCGAGGACGTCGTTGATGAGCGTGAGCAAGTGCTCGCCGCCGCGATGAATGTGCTCGACCCAGTCGACCGGCACGGACACGCTCTCCCCGTCGCGCGCCTCCTGGCGCATGAGCTCGCTGAAACCAAGGATCGCGCTGAGGGGCGTGCGCAGCTCATGGCTCATCGAGGCCAGGAAGTCGCTCTTGGCCTGGCTCGCGGAGCGCAGCGCCTCGACGCTCGTGGCGAGCCGAACGGTCAGGGCTTCCTGCTCGGCCAGGATCGCTCGTCGCTCGGCCACGATCGCGGTCTGCGAGCCCAGCGTCGCGAGCAGGTCCAGGTCAGAGGCATGGAACAGACTGCGGTAGCGGGACAGGATCAGGAGGGCGGCAGGCGCCGAGCTGGTCTGGATCACCGGGACCACGGACACGAAGCGGGCACTGGCCAGCTCCGCCAGGCGCTCCGCGAGCGGCCCGGCTGCGGCGGGCGATCGTTCCGGTCCGTCGTGCGCTGCGGCGAGCAGCGCATCGAGATCCGAGCGCGAGGCGTCGAGCCCGGCCGCCGGGCGCGGGAAGCCAGCAGTGGCGATGACCTCCGCCCCCGAAGAGTCGGCGGCGATGACGACCGCGACCGCGCCCCCGTTCATCGCCGCGGCGATGTCTGCGAAGCCACCCCAGATTGCCGCCACGGATGCACCCGCGTTGCCCAGCAGCGATCGCCCGTATTCGACGGTGGTGCCGGCCTGCCAGACGCGCCGGACGGCCCGCGGCGGCACGAACGCGATGAGGTAGCCCACGGCGGCGAGCAGGGCCAGCAGACTGCCCAGCGGGAGGGCCACTCCCGAGAGGGCGGGCGAGGCGGCCGAGCTGATGGCAATCAACAGGGCCAGGCCGAACAGGGCAGTGGAGATCGCGGCCAGGGCCAGCCGGGCCGCTCCCGGCCCGCGGCGGCGGCGCGCTTCGAGCAGGAGATAGGCTGCCGAGAGCAGCTCGACGCCGAAGAAGACCAGGAAGGCGGCCACGATCGCCGCGGCGGGCACAGGCGCGATCAGGAAGATCGGCAGGCCGCTGACCAGGATCAGCATGGTCGCTCCGGTGAGCACGCTGACCGGCACCCGCCGCACCAGCGATACGAGATGCAGGGTGAAGATGGGCTGGAGAAGGAACAGGACCCCGCCCACGATCGACAGGACCTGGGGCACATTGGCCGACCCGCCCAGGGCTTTGCCGAGCAGGTTGAGCACGAACAGGACCCCCAGGGCGCTGAAAGTCAGGGCCACGTCCCGGCTCACGGGGTTCGGCCGCCGCAGGTACTGGACCAGGGTGGCTGCGAACAGCACCACGAACAGGGCTTCGACGAACAGGACGAGGAGATCCATCGGCTGAGTATGGCCCGTCTTCCTGCCCCGGCGAGGCTTACGATCGGCGCATGACCACACCCCTGGTACTCGACGTCGATACGGGCATCGACGACGCCATGGCCCTCCTGTACGCCTGCGCCTCGCCCGATGTGGAGCTCGTCGCGGTTACCTGCGTGGCCGGCAACGTCGCGGCGCGCCAGGTCGCCGAGAACACCAGGGCCGTCCTGCAGCTGGCCGGCCGCGCCGACGTGGAGGTCGCCCTGGGTCGCGAGGTACCGCTCGTGCGGCCGCTGGAGACCACGCCGGAGACGCATGGCCCGCGGGGCCTGGGCTACGCCGAATTGCCGCCGGCGACGGCGCCCCTCAGCAAGCGCCACGCGGTCGACCTGCTGATCGAGGAGGCGCGGCACCGCCCGGGCGAGCTCACCCTCGTCACCCTGGGACCGCTGACGAACCTGGCCGTGGCCGTCCTTCGAGAGCCGGACCTGCCCCGGTTGCTCAAGCGCTACGTCCTCATGGGCGGAGCCTATCGATCCCCCGGCAACACCGCGCCCACGACCGAATGGAACATCCACGTCGACCCGGACGCGGCCCGGGTGGTCTTCCGGGCCTGGGCCGAATCCGTCGCTGCCCACGGCACTCCGCGACCGGTCGCCCTGGGGCTCGACGTGACCGAGCGAGCCAAGATCACGCCCCAACACGTCGTCGAGCTCGCCAGGCGAGCCGGCAGCCGGCCCGACGACTCGATCGCCCTGGCCCGGGGGGAGGAGCCCATGCGGGCGACACGCTCGGTGGCGTCGAACGACATCGTGCGCTTCATCGCCGATGCACTCCGCTTCTACATGGAGTTCCACAGCCGATACGACGGCTTCTACGGCGCCTTCATCCACGATCCACTGGCGGTTGCCGCGGCCCTCGACCCGGGCCTCGTCAGGACGGAGGCACTGACCGTCGACGTGGAGCTGGGCGGCACCCTCACGACAGGCGAGACGGTGACGGATTGGCGTCGCGTCTGGAAGAAGCCACCCAACCTCGACGTCGCCGTCGAAGCAGATGCGGCGACGTTCCTCGAGCGCTTCGTGGAGCGCGTCGGGGGGCTGGCGGCGAACCGGGTGAACGTGGCACGCTAAGCGTCGAAGGCCCGCCCATCACGAGCCGGCGAAGGTGGACTGCAGGAGGAGACTCGATGTCCGGGATGTTCAGCACCCGCGTCATCGCGCTGATGCCGGCCGCTATCGCGATCAACATCGTCCTGGGCTACACGGTCCAGACAGTCCTCAAGCTCCCGATCTACCTGGATTCGATCGGCACGATCCTCGTCGGTGTCCTGGCGGGCCCGATCGCCGGGGCGCTCACGGGCATCCTCTCGAACCTCATCTGGCAATACGCGCCGGGCATCGGCGGCGGGACGATCGGACCGTTCGCCGTCACCGCCGGCGTCATCGGCTTCCTCGCCGGAATCTGGGGCTACCTCGGCGTGTTCCGGCCTCGCCCGGCATCAGGCGCGATGTTGTATGGCGCGGCGATCCTGGGCGCGGCGATCGTCGCCTTGCTGGCCTGGCGCATCTACAGCAGCCCGGTCTACGGCGGCGATCCCAGCGCCGGCGGCTACGGCCCTGGCGTATATGTCGTCATCGGCGCCATCGGCGTGATCGCCACGCTGGCGGTGGCCGCGTTCATCATCTATCGCCACGACGCTGGCGGCGCATGGGTCGCCGCCGCGGGCGCGCTGACCGGGATCATCGCGGCCGTCGTGTCCGCCCCGATCGCGGCTTACCTGTTCGAAGGCGTGACCGGCTCCGGCACGGACCTCATCGTCGCCGCCCTCCGGCAGGGCGGTGCGGACGTCTTCAACGCCTCGCTCGGCCAGGGCCTGTTCAGCGACCCGATCGACAAGACGATCACCAGCTTCATCGTCTTCATGATCATCTCGAGCCTCTCGCCCCGCATCGTCGCCCGCTTCCCGCTGGGCGATCGGCTGGTCCAGCCGCAGCCGGCCTGATCGGCACTCGTCCCTGAACGGAGGCCCGGCCGCGGGAAGCCATCCCGCCATCCTGCCCGACTACGTCGTGCGCCCCGCGCTGGGACCGTATCGACGGCTCAACCCGACGACCAAGCTCGTCATCGCATTCTCGCTGGCCCTGGTGGCCTTTGGAGTCCGCGGCTGGAGCGGTCCGCTGGCGGTGCTGGTCGTCGTCGCCGCCACGGCGATCGTCGCCGGCGTGGGCCGCGCGATGCGACCGTTCGTGCTGGCCACCATCCCGCTGATCGCCTCGATCCTCCTGGTCAACATCTTCTTCTTCCCGGGGGCGCAGGACGTCCTCGTCCGCATTGGGCCGTTCGCCGCGACGGGAAGCGGGCTGACGGCGGCACTCCAGGCGGCGCTGCGGGTCGTCGCATTCGCCCTGTCGGTCGCGGTCTTCTCGCTCACGACGCCGACCGACGACCTGCTCACCGACCTCGAACGGCGCGGCCTCGGCCGGCGCGGCGTGTTCGTCATCGGCTCGGCGATCCGCACGATCCCGCGCATGGCGGAGCGGGCCGGCGAGATCGTCGAGTCCCAACGTGCTCGCGGCCTGGACACCGAGGGGTCGGTGGTGCGACGGATCCGCGGCCTCCTCCCGCTGGCCGGCCCGATGATCCTGGGCGCCCTGGCCGACGTCGAGGAACGGACGATGGCTCTGGAGGCGCGCGCGTTCTCCGCCCCGGTCCGGCGGACCACGTTGCGGCCGATCCCGGACTCGCCTACCCAGCGGGCGGCCCGCTGGATCGCCGGCCTCGGCGCGATCGCCCTCGTGGCGGCGACGATCGCCGGCGCCCTGAGCCTGCCGTGAAAGAGCCCCCGCTGAGAGAGCCCCCGCTGAAAGAGTCCCCGCTGAAAGAGTCCCAGCTGAAAGAGTCCCAGCT
>JALZAF010000150.1 GCA_030948505.1 Chloroflexota bacterium | reverse complement strand
GAAGGTACCGGTGTCGAGGCGGACGGGGTTGGCGGCCACGAAGATCCGGCTGGCAACGTCGACCACCAATTCAACGGCGAGGAGTAGCTCCGCCGGCTCATCTCCCCGGGCGCCGGCCTCCCGCAGCCGTTGCGGAGAGGTCGGCGCTCTGAGTTGCAGTCGCCTGGCCCTTGGTCGAGGCAAGCGGGAGGCGCTGAAGAACCGTGATATCCAAACCAGCTAACGCCCGCCGGCGCAGGGAGGCCCCGCGTGTTGCCTCCCTGATCGTCCTGTGCGGAATCGCGATCATTTTTGCCTCGTGCGGTAACGCGATCTCGACGGTAACGGTCCGACCCTCATCGACGGCTGCTGCCGGCCAGCCTGAATCACCAACGCTGCGCGTCACGCCGACCCCGGCGCCCACTGGCACGGCCCCGACTCCGAGTGACACGGCGGCCACTCCGGCACCGAGTGATGCGGCGCCTACGCCCGCACCAAGTGGCGCGACCGCGTTTACCCTGCTCAAGATGGCCACCGCCGCCGATTCGTCGAAGCCCGCTCCCGACTCGACGACCTTCACGCAAACGTACCCGACCACCGCGCCGGCCATCTACGTGGTCTTCGCATTGTCGCCAGGCCTTACCGGCAAGATCACCTGCGCGATCAGCGCGAACGGCGTGCAGCTGATGCAGCCGCTGACCATCGACTACGGATCGAAGAATAGCTGGGGCGATTTCAAGGTCCGCTCGCGCGGAAGGTTCGTAAAGGGTGACTATCGGGCGACGTTGACGTACGTACCGACGGGGGAGGCAGCTTCCATTAGCTTCACGGTCAGGTGATCCTGGCCGCGAGCGTCCAGCCGTCGATGGTCTGACGCTCGACAAGAGCCTTCTTGTCGGTTCGAATGTTAGTGGGCATCCTTCGCAAAAGGTGATCCGACGAGAGGACAGCACTGTGAGAACCTCACGCGACGTGGCGGTCCTCTTCTGTCTGCTCCTGATGACCGCCTGCGGAAGCCGTGTCGCGCCGAGTCCGAGCGCCCCCTCGACTTCGGTGCCGAGCCCAGGCTCAGCTGCGAGCGTCGGTCCGGCGGGGTCAGTGAACGTGGTCCTCGGTCTGTATTCCGGCCGGCCCGATCCAGAGTGGACGTTGACGACGGAGCAAGCCGCCGCCCTGCTGAGCGCCCTGGCGATCCTGCCGAGCAATACGGGCGTGCCCCCGATCGGGGGCCTGGGCTATCACGGGTTCACGATCCTGGTCCCCGGAAGCACGCTGGTCGCCTATCGGGGCGTGGTGGCGTCGCCGGGCGGTGGCATGCGGTCCGTCATGACGGACCCGACACGGGGCATCGAGCGGTACCTGCTTGAGACCTCCCGGCTGCATGTGACGGCCGACGAATTCACGGCGGTGGAGCGTGCCCTGGCGGGGCCTTGACGACGGCGGCCCTGTCGTCCGAAGGATGAGGGTGTACACCTTGCAGCGCGAGCTTGACTGCTAGAGTCCCTCGATGCGACCGCGCCGGATGGTGGTCCGTGGGGCCGGGACGAGGTTCGTCGGCGCGTTCGCCACGATCGCCCTGGTGGTCGCGGCGTGCGGCGGGGCGACTCCGGCCGGGGCGCCCAGCCAGGGGTCGAGCAGTCCTGCGCCAACCTCGTTCGGGCCATCGGCGGCGCCTTCGCCAAGCGCTACATCGGCCACGTCGACGGAAGTGCCGGCCGCATCGGCCCCGGCTTCGCTCCCGGCGCCCGACCCCGGCGCAACGGCTGGCACGACTGCCCCGCCCCCGTCGTCGCCCGCGCCGGTTTCGGCGACGTCGGGTACGTGGCGCACGGTCATCAGCGAGGCCCTGGTGTACCTGGGGTTTGGCATCGCCGGCAACGGCGACGTGATCGCCATCGCCGCCCCGGCCGGCCCTCCCGTGGGCAAGTACGAGATCATCCGGGCCAATCCGGACAGCGGAGCAATCCTCTCGCGCGCCCCGCTCACCAAGCTCGTGGATCTCAAATCAGGCTTGCCCTTCTACATCGACGCGACGACTGACAACGTCATCACCTTCGTCGGAGCCGGCACGGGCATCGCGCTGCTGCGCCTGGATTCGGGAACCGGGAAGGTCCTCAAACAGACGAAAGCCGCGGTCTCGATCAGCCAGGTTGCCGTAGACCGCCAGGGCCGCATTTACGCCAACACCGTTCCGTATCCGGGTACCAGGGAACTGCCGGAGCTGCTCGTCAGGCTCGGTCCCGACGGCAAGATCGCCGCAAAGCTCTACGTCACTGTCACCCGCACCAGCCAGCTCAACGACCCGGGCAAGCTGGCGTGTGGCTACTACAACTTCAAGCGCATCGTGACCTACTACGGTACGACGGTCGCCATGGCCGTCTCGCCAAATGGCACGATCCAGTCGCTGCAGGTCCCGTCATGCGTCGGGAGCGTGCCGGGGGACCGGCCGTTCTTCGATACCTTCATGCCCGATTTCAGCCACTTGCGCCGCGCCGTCCTGCCCCTCGAATGGCCGGGTGGCTCACCGCGCTGGAGCTACTGGGAATCCGTGCGGCTGGCGATGGCGGCCGACGATTCGGGAACGATCTACCTGGTCGAGGCGATCGGCCCGCCGTCGGGGAACGACCGCGATTGGGACGGACGGACGCGTTTGAGGGCGGTCGGGCCAGATGGCAAGGTGCTGGGAACCTGGGGAGCGGGCGGGAACCTTGACGGCCTCGGGTACCCGCAGCGGGTGGCAATTGATGGGTCGGGACGGGTCTGGGTGGTCGACCAGGATCCGAAGACCCAGCGCCAGTCGATCAAGGTGTTCGAGCCTGCGCCCTGACGACTACGGCTGAAAGGCCGCCTGGGTGTCAGTGGACGCCCAGCGCCTGCAAGGACGCCGCCAGCGCGGGATCGTTTGACTCGGTGAAGAGGTCCCAGCGCGTCGGCGCCGTGACGTCGGGCTCGATGCCGGTGTCCTCCCATGGCCCATATTTGGCGTTGTCGGGATTGAACGTCTCCTTGGCGATCCAGGCACGGGAGCCATCAACGAAGTCAAAGTTGGACAGCGTTTCGACGTTGCCGAAGCTTGTTTCGCCGACGACCACCGCCCGTCCGCTGGCCTGGAGCACGCCGCTCATGACCTCGCCGAAGCTTACGGTGCCGCGGCCGACGAGGACGACCAGTGGCACCTTCTGCGAGCCGCCAATATCCTCGCCCTTGATGACGAGACGGCGGGTGGCCGTCCGGCTCTGAAACGCGCCGACGTCGCCCTTGAGGAAGAATCCGAGCAGGGGCTGGAGGACCGAGCTCGCCCCGCCGGCGTCGAGGCGGTTATCGATGATGAGCCCGGCGAGCGGACCGTTCGCCGTCATCGCCTTGAGGGCAGAGCGGACCTGGCCTGGCACAGTCTGGTCCAGGAGCGTCGGCACGAAGATGTACCCGACCCTCGTGCCCGCGATGACGCAGGACTCGACTGGATAGCCGCTGTCGACATGAGCCCGTGTGATCGTCACGTCGTGGACGGCCTCGCCCGGGCGCTGAAGCGTGAGCGTGACCTGCGTACCGGCCGGCCCCCGCACCCGACTCAGCATCGAGTTGCCTCGCGAATCGAAGATCGGTGAGCCGTCAATCGCGAGCAGGAGATCGTGGGGCTGGAGGCCAGCCCGTTCGGCCGGGCTGCCCGGAAAGGTCAGGATCACGGCGGCCCGCCCCGCCTCGGGAATGGGGTCGACGCTGACCCCGATGCCGGCGTACTCGTTGTGGCCGGCCAGCTCCTGTTCGAACGCCTGCCTGTCGGCAGGGCTCTCGAATTGCGAGTGGTCGTCCCCCAGCTCCGCCACCAGTAGCTGCATCGCCAGGTAGAAATCACCCTGGCTGAGGCCGCCTTCCACGAGCTTCCGATACCGGGCCACGATGACCGGCCAATCGCGACCGTTGAACTTTGGATCGACGTAGTTATTGGTGACCGCCTTCGCCAGGGCGTTGAGCACCACGATCTGCAACTTCGTCGTGCCAGCGGCGACCGTCGACGCCGGCGGGGGGCTCGCGAGGGGTTCAGTGCCCGGCGCCGGCGGGTGCAGGACCGCGTCGGGCATCACCGCGACGGGGCTGCCCGGCAGGTAGGGGCAGGCACGCTCGCCAATGGTTGGCGAACCGCTCGGCCCGATGAAGGCCGGGCTCGTCGAAGCCGTCGGGGTCGGCCCCGGAGATGCGGACGGGGTGGTCGGTGAAGGCGTCTCGGGCGGTGTCCCCGACGGCACGGCGGTTGGCGTCGGGCTGCAGCCGACGGCAATGATGAGGAGGAGAGCCAGCACGACGGGCGCTGGCCGTCGCGGGTGCCTGGCAACGGAGCGCTTCTTCACGCTGGCAAGGTAGCAGGCTGCCTCGCAACCTTGACGCCGCCTCTATGGTGCGATGGAGGGCGCTGGGGCAGGTCCTTCCTGAGGGTCGCCTGTCCGCGCCTACGGAGGCACGATGCAGACGTTCAACCTGCCGCGGAGAGGCGAGTCACGGTTCCGCGGGGTCACGAGTCGAGGGCGCCGGGGGGCGGCCGCCGCCGCACTCACGCTGGT
>JALZAF010000143.1 GCA_030948505.1 Chloroflexota bacterium | reverse complement strand
TGCATCTCCGAGCTCATCGCACCACTACTCGCGGCGTTTCGAGCCGTTTTCTTGCGGCCCCATGCAGGCCGTCCGCGTGGTCGACCAGGTCGGCGATGGCGGCCTGCAGAAGGTCGAGCGCGTCCGTGACCCGCTGGGCGTCGCTGTAGGCGCGCTGGTACGCGAGCTCGTGATCCTGCTTGCGCACCTCCGCTAGGTGCTCGCTCAGCCGGCACCTGAACCAGTCCTCGAATGGCTGGTCCTGGTCCTCCTGACTGCTAACGTTCAACATGGCGCCGCCTCCTGTCAAGGTGTCGCCCACGGGGGCGGGCCGGTTTGCGCCGGCGCCGCCCTCACCCCGCTACGGCAGGGAAGGACGCAGCATCAGCCTAGCACACGCTAGGGTGATCCGCTATTGCACCATGCGCCGGAACCACGATCGGCGCTGAGGCTTGGTTTCTCCCGCAGGTTCCGAAGGCGCCTCAACGTGCGCCGGGAGCATCCGCTGGGCCAGCTCTTGGGATTGCCCTAGCAAAACCCGAAGCTCCCGCTCAGCTTCAGCGTGCCGCTGCCGCTCCGATTCGAGCATCCGGAGTAGTTGATCGCGTTCGCCGCGCAGGTCCACGACCTGGTCGACGTTCGCGGTACGGGCGGGGGCTTCCGGGACCTGGACGCGCCACTTCCCAGTCACCCCAGGGTCACGCTCGCCGGTGAGCTGGCCGGTTGCCAGCCGCCGGCGCACCGTGTCCACGCTGACGCCGAGCCGGACGGCCGCCTCCGCTATGCCGACCTCAGGCACGAGGCCAGGCCATCCGGGCCAGCGGTCGCCGTCCCTCCTGCTTCCGCGTCGGCAGGTCCTCGGCGAGCAGCTGCGCCCGCCGGCGCCGGGCCGCCGAGCGGCAGGCCGGCGAGCAGAACCTCGGAGGGCGCCCCGTAGGCGACCTGTGGAGGTTCCTCCCGCAGTGCGCGCACTCCGCCATGGCCACCAAGGACCCTAACAGGTTTCGTGACGCACTAGGATGCCCCCCACGGCTGGCGAGCCCCAGCCGCCGTGGTAGCCGCCACCGCTCGTCCTGCACCGCCCTTCCTGCCTAGCCCAGCGCCATGGCGTGCGCTCGCTTGAGCGCGCGCTGACCTGCCGGTGACGCCTGGAACTTCTCCATCTGCTGGGCCGGGTCCAACTGGTCGTATCCCAGACCCAGCGCCCATTTCCTGCACTGCAGCTCCAACCACTTGCGCGCCGCCACCGTCAGCGCCGGGGCCGCTGGCGCGTCCGCCTTCCGGGCCGTGGTGCCTGCCCGATCGTCAGCCGCGGCCCATGCCTTTCGAAGCGCCGCCTCACCGACCGACTCACCTTTCGCAGGTCCGGTGATCACCTCTAGGACCGCCGCCTTGGCGAGCTCGACACGCGCTTGGGTGTTGTACGCCTCCAGCAGCGCCGGATCAGACTCCAGCCCCGCGCCGACAACCTCGGCCTCGGCGATGCCGAGCTCGGCCTCGGCCCTCTTCGCGAAGGTTGCCAGCCATTCGACGTCATCTTTCTTGCTCATCGGTTCCTCCTCCGGGGTGTGGTGGCTGTGCCACCGTCTTCTCTCGGCCCAAGCGCTCAGGACCTCCTTCGCGACGTCCTCAATCACGGCCTTATCCATCGTCTGTCCGGGCGCGCCGTCACCGGCCTGTACGCCCTCTAGGACCGTCGCAATGCGGTCAAGGTGGCGCGCGATCTCCTTTAGCCGAAAGTCCAGCTGCCTGAACTCCTGCTCAGTCGCCATAGCTCCCCCCTCTCATTTCCACAGCGATTCCCGGTAGCCGACGCTCATGGGCGCGATCAGTGGGACTTGCCGTCGGGCGCTCAGCTGATGCACGACCGCCGCGAGCGCCACGGCTCGATCGTCGTGACCCCCGCCTACCGCCGCGATCCTCGCGAACCCCCCCGGCGTCGGGCGGGCCTCAAGGTTCAAGAGCTCCCGCACCAGCGCGTCGTCGTCCGGGAGCACGATCTGTCGCGTGTTCAGCGCCACCTTGAGGCTCGCGAACGCGTCACCCTTGCTCTGCGAGGTCCAGGGCTGGTAGCGGGCGCGAACTCCCCGCCTGGCCAGCCCCTCCACGATCGCCGCCGCCGCGTGCTGGTCGGTCGTGACCTCGCCCACTCGGTACTCGTGGGCGATATCGCGCACGGCGTCGAGCGTCAGGTCGTGACCGGCCCGAGTCCAGGCCCACATGCCATCGACCAGAATCCGCCCGCCGTCCTCTTTCGCCTCCCTGTGCGCGATCGCCGCGGTGAACGCATCCCTGAAATCGGCCGGGTCAAGGCTCATCTTGTAATTGATCCCGGCCGCCGGCGGGCTGATCCGCCGGCCGCGCTCGACCGCTGCCAGCACGTCGTCAGCGCTCAGGTAGGCGCCGGCGCTGTCGAACTCGGCGAGGTACTCCCGCCGGAAGAGTTCCGGGTCCTCGACCTCACGCTCCGCGAGCCACTCGGCCGAGATCCTCGGGTTCATCGCCGCCGTGCTTCGGTGCCGGTAGTGGACTCGCGGGAACTTCCCGCTCGACCCGCGCTCGACCAGGCGCCAGAAAGCCCCCTGCCGCCATCGCGGCGTCGAGATCGCCACCAGCCACCCGGCATGTCCGAACTGCGCGAGCGACGGATGCGCCGCCTCCAGCACTCGATCGCCAGCCGCGTTGCCCTCCTGGGTGTCCACGTAGTGGGCGAGCTCGTCCAGCACCGCACACGACCAGGCACCGCCTCGGATCGCCCGAGCCGAGCAGGGATAGGCGCGGATCCTCGACCCGTTCGTAAAGGCGATCTCGTCCGTCGTCGGCGCTCCCACCAGGAGCCGGCGCAGCCTCGGGCTCCTCTCCACCATCGCGGCGATGCTCGCGATGTGGTCGTGGGCAGCATCGAGGCGCTGAGCCACGACCGCCGTCACCCGAGGCTCCCCCGGCCGAAGATGCTCCCGCAGCTGGTCGCGCACGCCCGCGTCAAAGAGCGCCAACACGTCGGCGAGCAGGCTCTTTCCGCCCCGGCGCCCGCACTGCCACACGGCCTGAGAGGCACCACTGGCCTCGAAGCTGGCCAGCATCTCCGACTGGACCGCCGACAAGTCCAGCCCGAGCTCCTCACGGGCGAACTCCAGGATGCGGCTCACGCTCCGTTCGCCTCGACCCGGCCCACCGTCGTCGCCTGCACCGGCCCGCCCTCGCGCTGGCCGTAGCGCTGCCGTAGCTCATCAGACGCCCGTTCGGCGTGCTCCCGCTGCTGGAGCACGCTCAGATCACCGAGCAGCCGGGCTCTCGCAGCCGGCCCCACGCCCAGTTCCCCAGCCATCGAGCGGAACTCCCTCAGCAGGGCCAGATAGAGCGAGGCGCACCCGCGTGGTCGGCCCCGTGAGTCGATCAAGCCCCCACCGAGACGGTCCAGATAGCCGTCGATCTGACGGATGCGGACCAACAGTCGGGCCAGCGCTTCCACGTGGAAAATGTCGGCCTGCGTGGCGAAGGGCAGGCTCGTACTGATCGCGCTCTGGACCTCGGCGATTACGGGCGGCACATTGACTGCCACGATCGCCGCGCTTCCGGCCCCGTGCTTCGCCGCCGCCTGGTTACCAGGCTCGAACGGCGGCCAGCTGTAGCGCCTCGCCTGCCCCACGCCCGGCTTACGCATCAGCGACGTTCCTCAGCCTTGAGGCGCTTCCGGAGCCGCTGCTCGGTGCGACGCATGCCGTGGCGCTCCACGATTGGCCAGGGACCGCTGTTCATCTCGGCCGTCACCACTGAGGCAACGCTCCCCTCGATGACCACGAGCGCCACCTTCGGCCACTCGTTCACGTTGAAGGCGAACCGCCCGCCCGCCGGGAACGTCTTCGTTGACTTCATCCAACCGCGCGGCTTCCGGCTGAACGAGGCACCTTCCAGAAACCGGCGGATACTGGCCCGGGCCTCAGGTGGCGTCAGCCCAGGCTCCACCCGCTCTGCCCAACGTAGGTGGGCATGCTCGGTGATGTACAGCGGGGGCGGGGGTCGGCTGTCCATGGGTGGACCCTCCATTTCGCAAATGGCGGGCTCAGGACACGGAACGAACGAACTCACAACGGGGCGGCCTCGGCAAGATGCCGGTACAGGGTCGCCCGGCCCACGCCCAGCTGACGAGCGATCTCCGCTCGCGGCACGCCACCGGCTTCCAGTTCGCGGAGCGCGCTCAGACGGCGTGCCGTCATGACCGTTTTCGGACCCCAGCGCCTACCCCGCGCTCGGGCAGCATCCACCCCGGCCTGCACGCGCTCCCGCGTCAGGTCGCGCTCGAACTCGCTGATGGCAGCCAACACGTGGAACACGAGTCGGCCCGTCGCGCTGGTCGTGTCGATCTTGTCATGGAGGCTCTCGAAGCCGATCCCACGCTCACCCAAGTCCTCGATCGTGGTCAACAGATGAGGCAGCGATCGGCCGAGACGGTCGAGGCGCCAGACCACGAGCGTATCGCCCGGCTCCAACTCGGCAAGGCAAGCGGCCAGCTGCGGCCGATCATCCTTTGCACCGCTGAGCTTGTCCACGAAGATCGCGTCCTCGCAGCCGGCCTTGTGCAGCGCGTCCAGTTGCAGGTCGAGCAGTTGATCCCGAGTCGAGACGCGGGCGTATCCAATGTGTCTCATGAACCCCATTCTACGCCTGATGCCCGGTATGCGGGAGATGGGTTTGTGAGACAGGGTCACCACTTCACCCGGTGTCTCGGGTTGAGACGTCCCACGATCAGTAGTCTGTGAGAGCTCGCGGCCACCCCGGAAGTGGTCGCGCATCGTTCGGCCAGATCCGGCTCGGGACGCGGGATCGCCTCCGGGTACCACTCCGTTCGCCCTGCGGGCGCCCCTCCGGCTCCTCGATGGCCTGCCTTGTGTGGGAGTTACGGAACAGCCATGGGGGCTGGCGCCCCCCTGGGGAAACGGGTCCATGACGGAACTGACGCGACTGACGCGGTTGTCCCGAAAAGTCGCCCATGTAGGCGTGTTGAGCAAAGAAGTGGGAGATAGCGTCATGATGCGTCAGTTCCGTCATTCCGAAGGGCAAGGCCGGTCCACATGCGCGCCCGCTCGGTCCTCGTATCCGTAAATCCGCGCTCGCCCAGCAATCGGCCAAAGGTGCGTTTGGACACCGCCCGTTCACCGGCGGCGTTCGCCCAGCCCTCGTACGCCTGATACAGGCTGGCCGCCGACTCCTTGGCTCTCGGGTCGACCAGGCAGCAGTCGGTTAGGAAGCCGCCGAGAACGTCCATCTCCTCTCGATAGGCTGCCGTCGCCGCGAGTACCTCTTCGGGCTCATCGAGGCCGTGGGCCTGCCAGTCGAGGCAACCGCGAACCGCCCAGGAGAGGACGCCGGCGGCTTCGGCTCTCAGCTTCTCGGGTAGGTTGCGGTCCTGCTCTGCGTCCGGGATGGTGACCGTGAACGGGATGAGCCTGATGCGCCTCCAGATGGCGTGATCGGAGCCTCGGATCGTCGGCTTGTGGTTGGCGGCCAGCCACACCTTGTACTGCGGGGTGTAGTCGAAAAACTCCCCGTAGAGGAACCGACAGCTGACGGTGTCACCGCCGGTGAGTTCCTTGACGACCACCTCGGAAAGTCGGCGGCCCGCGTCGACCTCGACGGCAGAGACGAAGCGAGCGCCCACCAGGGCGGCCAGGTCGTTACGTACCCGGTCGTGGTCGGACATGAGGAAGGCTTCGAATTGCGCCCTCCGGCCGTAGTCTCCCACCACTCTTTGAGTCGTTTCTAGAGTCACCGTCTTGCCGTTGGCGCCCGTTCCATGGAGAAGGAACAACACCTGCTCGCGGGTGTCGCCGCTCAGTGAGTAGCCCACCGCCCGCTGAAGGAAACAGCGGAGGCGCTCGCTGGGCAGGATGCGGTCGAGGACGTATTCCCAGGTCGGGCACGTAGCCTCCGGGTCGAAGTCGATATCGACCAGCCGGGAGATGAGGTCGGCGCGTGCGTGCGGTCGGAGCGCACCGGTCCGCAAATCGAGCGTCCCGTTCCGGCAATTCAGCAGCCAGGGATCCGCGTCGAGCTCGGCCGGGGTCACCGGGACTGTTGGCTCGGACTCGGCGAGGACCACCATGTTTTGAATCTGGTTTCGCGCTTCGGATTTCTGTGCCCAGCGCGAGAGCGCCTTACGTTCTCCTGGATCGACCGCATCACCCGCCTCGCCATAGATCGTCAACACAGTGTCCTTGGCACGTCGGAGCACAGCTCCGGTTCCGTCACGCTGCCAGCGGCGCCCGTCCCATACCAGCCAACAGCGCCACGGGTGGCAGTACCGGAGGTCGCGGCCGTGCTGAGCGACGAGGCGCCGAGCATTCGCAAGCTCAGTGTCCTTGGCACCCGCAGTAGGCGGAACAAAATCGGCGTCTTGCATTAGGACCGGCCCCACCGCGCTCATGACGCTTCCTGCCGATCGCCGCTCCCGATCAGGAGGGCCGCGGTCCGCAACCCGTCATCAGTGAGGGCTTGGACAATCCGTCGCAGCGTCGACGGCCAGGGTTGCCGCCGGCAGCAACTCTTATTGGGCTCGTGGACGATCAGCCCGAAGCTGGGTACCGTGCCCCTGCCGGCCAGCCGGCGCAACTGCGCGTGGACAAGCCGACGGTAGTGGCGTTCGCCGAGATACTGTGCGTGGTTGATTTCGACGTCGTGCCGAGCAGGCCGGCGCCCTGTACTCCGCTCGCCTACAACGTTGCGATTTAGGCTACAATTCTCGATGGATGGCGCCGGCTCCAACGGCTGCCTCCTCAACCGCGGTCGGGAGGGAAGCCCGGTCGCGGTTTTCTCTTGTGCGAACTTGGTTAGCGAGCCACGCTTCGAGGTCGGAGCGTCGAATCCTCAACCGCCGTGAGGTCGATAGCACCGGCCCGATCTCGTGCATCAGCTGATAGGTGTCGTGGCGATTCACCTGCAGGAGTCGTTGAACGTCGGTCGGTCGTAGTAACAGCGGCGGCTCGGCGTCGATCGTGCCCGTGTGGGTCGCCATGTGCAGAGTCTAGCCGCCCTACGTTGCCGTGTCAAACATGTGGTGGTCAGTATGTGCGGTCGCCACCACATGTCCGCGCCTCCAACACATCCACCGCGAAGGGCGGCAGCTGCGGCCCCCACTAAATGGGGGAGTCAGTCCTTGGGCGTCGGCTTCCGCAGCCACTCGCGCAGCAGCTTCTCAAGGGCTGCGGTCTTGGTCAGCAGATCCTCCATGCCGATCCGCAACAAGACCACGCGAGCCTGCTCGTCAGAGTTCACCGAAATCCTCCCGCTACCTGGACGAGCGCCATGCGCCGCCCGCCCGGCTCCACCTTCACCGCACAGCAGCCCGGCAGCAGCGCCTTGAGCGCCTGCGGATGCAGCTCGTACCGCTGCCCGGCGTGCGTGGACCCTAGCGACCCTGACCCGTTCCCATAGTCGATCGAGCGCGTTGACTCGATCACCGACCGAGTCCCGAAAGCGTCGGCAATCGCCTGTGCATCCTCGTGGCCGACCTGGTGACAGATGATCAGCCCCACCCCGAGTAGCGCCCTGCGCAGTCCGATCGGCTCGGGTAGATACTGACTGCCGACCATCGCAGGCATCCGAGCCTCGCGCGCCTGCAACAGCAGATCCTCTAGCTGCCGGGGATCGCCGAGCGCGGCGAACTCGTCCAAGATCAACAAGCAGTGAGGTAGCTCAGGCTGCGACAGCCGTCGGTGGGCCACCTGCTTCAAGTCGCCGATCAACACCCGCGCCATGAGCGCAGCGTCAGCCTGGCTCGCTAGCGTCTGGAGCGAGACGTACGACAGCCCAGGCCGCCCGGTCACAGCCTCAAGGTCCAGTTGCGGCCCGGCCTCGAACACCGCTCCGAAGTCACCCTCAAGCAAGCTCGACAGTCGTGCCGCCATGCCGGCCACGCCCGACGAGCTTGGCGACCTCTTGTCCTCGACGGCGGCAATCAGACGGTCCAGGTCCGCCGTGAGCGCGGCATCGTGTCCACGCTGAGCTACGCCGTTCGCAAGGTCCTGTAGACCGGCGATGCTGAGGTGATCGCGGATGCTACGCACGGTGACTTCCATGCTGCTCTGCGCCTGCAAAGCACGAACCACCACCGGCATCGTGGCGAGTGCGATTTCCTGATAGACCATGGCGACCGGAGCGAACTCGAACGCGCCGGCCAACTTATTGGCGATCTGCGCAGGCGAGCCGACCCTGGCCGGGTTGTAATGCAGCCCGTCAGCCTGGCCGGGGATGAGCTCGGTGTACGGAAGTGCCGCCGCGGCGCTGAGAGCCCGCGCCCGGTCCCGCAGACCGCCGCCCTTCCCATCGACCACGAGCACGGCCCAGCCGGCTCTCAGGGCCGCCTCAGCCACCCGGAGGATGGTCGTCGTCTTGCCGCTCCCGGTGTTCCCGATCACCGTTCCCATCCGCTCCAGTCCACCGGGTAGCGCGATGTCGAACGGCTTCCCGGTCAGCCGATCGGTTCCCAGCCGCAACGTCTGCGCCGGGACCTTTACCGAATCTTTACGGTGGAGATCCGCGAGCGGCTTTTGCACCGCGGCCCTCATCAGCTGGTCCCGACGATCCTCAGCCTCGATGGTGCCGCGTCGATCGTCACCGTGCGGAGTCAGCCACAGCACCCCCAGCCCCCAGGCCGGGCCAGCGAGGACCTCGACCCCGCCGCTGATTCCCAGCCGCCTCGACCATGGCAGTGCGTAGGCGTGTGCCAGGCCCAGCTCGGGCAGTTGCAGAGCGAGCCGCCACGGCCAGGCCCACTCGACCAGATGGCCGACCACCACGGCCGCCACTGCGGCCCCCAGGCCCAAGACGGCCACGCCAGCGACGATCATCCGCAGCCGCTGCCCGAGTCTCGGCCACGCCAGCAGCGCCACCAGGCCGCCCAGGAGGATGCCCGGCTGCACCACGGCTACGGCCAGCAGGATCGCGTACGCGCCCGACCGGGAGAATAGGAAGTCGTCCCAGTGGACGGCCGGCCGCGCCGTTACCTGTTCCATGTTTGAACCTCCACCCATTTCGACAGGCCACGCTCAGAGATCACGCGTTCGAGCACCGGCCGCAACTTCTCGCCCGCCGGCGTGTCCTCCACCAGGTACCAGACCCCATCAATCCGCATGTCGTCGCGAAGCCTGAGCCGGCGCTGATACTCGCCCAGGACCTTGTACAGCCGCTCGAGCGGCCGCTTCACCGTTAGTTCGAGCTCGACCGCGATCCGCCGCTCCCCGACGACGAGCACACCGTCCGGGAGGTGCCTGGGCAGCTGCCGCTCGCGCCGCGCCCACGTACTCCCGATCTCCCTCTCTGTCAGCCACGCCGCATCCAAATACCGCGCCGTCAGCGCTGCCGCCAGGTCGACCACGGCCAACCTGTGGGGCACCAGCGGTAGGTGCACTTTTGCCGGACGCCCTGGGAGGCCAACTACTCGCAGCCCACGGGCCGTAGCCATCACAACCTTGGGACCGAGCCACCACGTTCGCTCTCGTCGCACCAGCCCGAACCCTTCGAGCATCCGCAGCCGGCGCCTCACCACATGCGGCCCAGCAGTCGCCATGCAATCCCTCTGCACCTGCTCGGCGCTCACGAGCCCGTGCCTGCCGATGTACCGAACTATCTCGTGATCCCGATCCGTTATCCGGCCCTTGGCCGGTCCTGCTGTAGGCGTCCCGCGCTCGACCTCGTCCGCCGACATCACGACCCACACTCCGAAACCTGACTCTCACCACCACCGACCCGGCCCCCCCTTGATGCCCTCTCTCTCCCTGCCTTCCCTTCACTCCCACACCCGTCTATCCGACCACTCATCCCCCAATTCACTCCTTCTTTCTCCTTCTTCAAATACTGAAATTCCTTCCTTTCCCTAACCCCCCTCCCTACCCCTGTCCTGAAAAATGCACCATTACACTTTCCCTTGGAAAAACATCCTAGATGTGGGTGTAATGGTGCATTTTTCGCGGGCAGGCGAATCGTATTCGGGGGAGGGGGGTTAGGCCGGTCCGCCATCGGACCGGCGTCCGTACCGGCTCGGAGCCGATCTAGCGGGCTAGGCGCAGCCCCGCGGCGGGCTCGACGTTGCCCAGCATGTAGCTGACGACCGGCAGGCCGTTCGGGTCCGTACCCTGCGGCCAGACGGCGTAGCCCACGGCTCGCATGTCGGCCATGTCCTGGGCGGCTTCTGCCGCCGTGGGATAGGTCATCCAGACCGCCGGCGGCAAGCCCTCGCGCTGCCAGGTGGCAAGCTGGCGCTGCCGCGTGGCGATCCGCTCGCGCAGGCGCAGGCGCTCCATTCGCCCCTGTAGCCACCTGCCGCCCACGATCATCGCGATCGCGTAGGCCGCGACTCCCACTCCGAAGAGCATTAGACCGTCCATAACGGCACATTACCCCACGAACCCGCTGATTGCCGGATCGCTCACGGCGGCGATCCGCTGGTCCACGACCCCGACGCCGACGACGTTCGCCTCCTCGACGGTGAACGTCGAGCCCCACACGGCGAGGACCAGGGCCACATGGCCGAAGCCCGACCATCCCATGCCGCGCTGATAGACGACGATCGAGCCTACGGTCGGCGTGGTCGACTCCGGGCGGCCTGCACTACGTGCTGCCGCCCACCACTGCCAGGCGTCACCCGTCCAGGTCACCTGACGGTTGCTCGCGACGAACCAGGTGCACTGACCCCACGGAAAGCTGTTCGGCACCGCTTTGCCGAACACCGGATCGTTCGCCACGGTGACGAGCGAGCCGACCGGGCCGCGCAGGACGGGCACGACGACCTGGCCGAAGGTCGACGCCATCGTCGATGTACACGAGCCGAGGCCGGCCAGGATGGCGCTGGCCTTCGCCTCCCAGCGCTGGTAGCTCTGGCCGGTCAGGTCAGCGCTGCGCTGGACGGCCTGGGCTGCCAGGCCGAGCGGCAGCCGGTCCCATAGCGGGACGGCCACCAGATGGCGCAGGAAGGCCGTGGTCGCATAGACCGGGTCCATGACCTGGGCTGGAGTGCCCCAACCCTGGGACGGCCGCTGCTGGAACAGCCCCAGGCTGTCCGAGGTGCCATGGTCGATGTTGTGTAGGCCGCTCTCCTGGATCGCCACGGCCAGGGCGATCACGGCCGCCCGGTCACTCAGGTGACCGGCACGCGTCGTCGTCACGATCGTGCCGGCGTTCGTCGCCGCTGCGGCGTCGAGTCCCGGTAGCGCCCCGCCGGTGGGAAGACCACATCCTCTACTGGCGCCGGCGGATGACAGCAGCAGCAGGAACAGAGCCCCAGGGACGACCAGGACGGCCCCGAGCCCCCCGGCCAGGAGCTTCACGCAGCCACCGCCCGGCGAGTCTCAGTGAACGCCTCCTCGACGGCTGAGCGCCGATGCTCGACCACGAAGCGGTGCTCGCCCACGTGCCAGAGCGCGATCCCGCGCTCCAGCGTGGGCACCAGACGGGCCTCCTGGTCGGTGAGCCCGAGCAGCTCGCGGGTCAACGGCATGTTGCCGGTCTGCTGGCGGTAGACCACGTGGGTACCGGCGTCACCGATGAGCCCTCGTGCGATCGCCCGCTGTTCGGAGCCCGCGTCTCCGGCGGCCTCCATGTCGGTGAACCTGTGGGCCACGAGGACCACATGGGAATCCGTCTTGCCGGCGAGCTTGAATGCGCTCTGGAGCCACCGGGCGGTCCCTAGATCGCGCAACAGGGCCCAGCCCTCGTCAATCGTCAGCCAATGCCGACGATCAGGGAATCCAAGCTGCCGCTGCTGTAGGAACGTCCCGGCGCAGGCCATCAGCACCGGCAGCGCCGGGCTGCTGTAGACCTCGGAGAGGTCGAGGCTGACCAGCTGCGCTCCAAGGTCGATGCTCGGACTCGTGGGACCGTCAAACATCCCGGCCATGTCGCCCTCGACCAGCCGGCGCAGCGCCAGCGCCACCTCTCGGCAGCCCCGCGCCATCTCCATGGAGCCGCCCTCCAGGTGGAGGTTGGTTGCCATCTGCTCCGTGGGCCGGAACAGAGCGGCGACCACGTCGCCGATCTCGGGCTCGCGGCCGTGCTCGGTGCCGACCTCACCGGCGCGGCGTAGGGCCTGCTCAAGCGTGGCCTGTTCCTCAGCGCGGAGCCGGCCGCCGGCGTCGCGATGTAGAGCCGCCTCGACCACGGCGGCGAGCATCTTCGTCTGCTCCTGCAGGAGCCTAGCGGTGCCTAGCTGATCGCCACGCACGAGCCGGCGGTCCAGCGGATTGAGCCGTAGACGGCCGTTCGGCTCCAGCAAGATCGGCTCGACGCCAGCGGCTTCACAGAGCGGGCCGTTTTCCCCCTTTGGGTCGAGCATGTCGGCCTGATGTCCGAAGGCCATCGCTCGCCAGTTGAGGCTTTTCACCAGGGCCGACTTGCCGTACCGCAGGAGCCCGACCACGATCATGTTCGGGCTGACGAGCAGCCCTTGGCGCTGAAGCTCCCAGAAGTCGTAGACGAAGGCTCCATACCCGCCTCCCAGCTCGCGCCCGACGTAGATCCCGCGCGAGCCCAGGCCGCCCTCGGACTGGAACGGGTAGGCGGCCCCGATGTTGAGCGTCGTCGCCCTGTGGGTGCCGTGACGAGGCTTGAGCCTCATGGCGCCCTCCTTGCCCTGTCCTGCAAGATGCGCAAAATTCGGCAGCACACGGAGCGCGTGGAGCCGTCCCGCTGCTCAAACTCGACCAGCGGGTGGAGGTCCATGTCCTCGTCTTCGTGACACGACTCGCAGTGGTCGCCATCGATGGCGCTACAGGGGGCGCTCGGATTGGCGAGCCACTGCTCAATGGTCAGACTCCGAAAGCTAAAGCTCATGCCACGCCCCGCCCGAGCGGCAGCGTGTACGTCATCGTGAGCGCCTGCTCCGAGTCCTTGCGCTCAAGGTCTAGGTGGCACTGAGAGGCGAGCTGCTCGACAGCCTGACTCTCGACGTTGAGCGCCTCCTCGGACTCGGCCGATACCGTCACGTAGCCCGAGAACCTCACCACCACGTGCCCATCGGCGAGTTCTTCGCCGAGCTTCTCGACCTGGGCCTGCTCGGCGCGGTGGATCGCCGTGTCGGTGAACCCGGCGCGCTCCCGGTCCCTGCGATCCGCCTCGACGCTCATCAGCGCCCGGCGGTAGTCCTGGACGGCCTGGGCTGTCGGCTGCGGCTTCATGACCAACGTCACGGCGCGCAGGCCATGGGTCTGCAGCAGCAGCGGCGATAGGAAGTTCGGCCCCACGTCGATTCGGGGCCACTCGGCGACCCAGTAGCTTCGGTGCCAGTAGCCGTCCGCCTCGATGCAATCGAGGTGCTCCTGGAGCCGCCGCGGCCAGGCGTTCGCCGGGTGTGACCCGACCGCGCCGCCCTCGCGCTCGATGGCGTCTCGACGCCGGCGCAGCGTGGGATCGTAGGCCACGCGGAGCTCGCGAGCGTACTGGCGTGGCGTCAAGAGCGGTTCGGTCGTGATCTCGGCGCCTTCCAGGAGCCGCCGCAGATGATCGGCTTCCGACAGGAGCATGGCGCAAGCGCCGCGCTCGATATCGCCGGCACCCGCCCGGCGCATCTGCTTCAGCCAGCCGCGCTCTGAGATCGTCAGCGTCAGCAGGACCTCATGGCGCTGTGCGGCCGGGGCGTCCTGCTCGACCAGCTGTAGGTAGCTGGCCCGAGCGGCGTCGTGGCCCTGATGGCTCTGGAAGCGCTCACGGAGGTAGCGCCCGACGCCTTCTCCCCCGTCAGGGACGATCCGCTCCGTCCACTGCACCACGTCCACGGCGCTCTTGCGGGCGTAGCTGGCGATCACCGAGGCCCAAGCCTCGATGCGCTGTGCCTGCTCGGCGAGATCGAGCAGTGCGAAGTCGTGCCCCCACGCCTTGAGCGTCACGCCGTAGGTCCGCGCCGCCGTGTCGTGGACCACGCCCCAGGTCAGCGTCGGATCATCGGCACTGTGCGCCATCAGCATCTCGACGGTGCGTAGGCACTCGGGCCGGTGCTGGCGCGGCTCCAGCTGCCTGGTCTTCTCGACGTACAGGTGGCCGGCGTGGGGCGCCCTTGAGCGCCACAGGTGGCGACCACGTAGGCGCCTGCCGAGGTAACTGCCGAGCAGCGGCGTCCACTTGCTCAGCGAGCGCCCACGGATCGGCAGGAAGGCCAGCACGAACGCCAGAGCCGGGAACAGCAGGGCCACTAGGCCCAGGTGCAGCAGGTAGCCGGCCAGGAAGAGCGCTGCACCGCAGAGCAGGACCGCGACCTCCGACTGGTCGCGTCCAAACCAAATGCCCCGGCGCTCGAGCGGACCGAAGCGGTATCGCGGTTCCATCAGCCTCTCCCTTGCCGGCGGACGATGGGAGCGCCGCGCCTGCGGCCTCCTGACGGTCCGCCGGCATTGATCGGCGCCGTGGCGGCACCGCCAACCTTGTTGACGACGACACGAGCGCCCTCGACGGCGATCGCCGCCGGGCCGCCACCTTTACTCAGGGCGCCGGTCGTGGCCTGCTGAGCGGCCTTCCTCGGGAAGCGCTCGGCGATGAGGGTCTGGACCCGCCGCGTGCCCTCCTGATACGGCGCGCCTGCCGCTCCCTGAGCCCATCGCCGGTGCTCCGTCATGGCCGTGTGCTCGGCCCAGGGGATGAGCTTGAACAGCGTGGCCGGGGCGAACGCGGCCAGCCCGACCACCACGGCGCCCATGAGGAGCGTGTCCCCGCCCGGGTCGCCGAGCGTCCCGGTCGAGAGCGGGCTGGCCGATACCATGGCGGCCCCCACGCTCAGGGCCATGACTACGATCGGCTTGACCAGGATCAAGCCCACGAGGACCTGTAGCAGTCGGTGAAGCACAGGGCGCGTGTTGGGCCAGACCCACGCCGCCAGCGCCAGCGGACCCGCCGCTATCGCCAGGTAGATGCCGGCGTAGGTGGCGAGCAGCTCCAGGGTTAGAAGCAGCATGCCGAGTAGGAGCACCCCGCCCAGAATCAGGAAAACGATGTCTCCGACGCCCGACAAGATCGCCGCGACACCGATACCCGTCGCTTCGGTCGCCACCAACCCCACATGGGTCAGCAGCGCCGCCACGTTGCCCGCGGCGATCCGGTTCAGGATCACCGACGTCACTCCGTCGCCGACCAGCATCGCCTGCTGCACGAGCAGCGGGAGCGTGACGGCCGCGATCACCGCAATGGCCGTGTAGCCCGGCGCCTGAGCCAGCAGCGCCCAGCTGCCTCGCAGGACTCCCGTCACGACCGTGAGCAGGAAGAAAGGCAGGAGGAAGAACATCCCAATTTCGAGCATCACCTGGTAGATGCCGGTGAACCAATCGCCGCCAACGCCGCCGGTGCCAATCTCACTGCTCAGGTGGGAGGCCATGGCGCTCACCCCGGCGTAGGTGTGCGCCTCGATCCCGCTGAACCCGGAATCAGACGGCGGCGGTACCGCGCTCGGCCCAGGCGACGGCTGCGGCGCGGGAATCGTGATCGGAGGCTGGAGCGGACCAGGGATCGATACGGCGGACGCAGGGGCGGCGCCGAGCGCCACCCCCACCCCCGCCAATCCGACCGCAAGCAGGAACCGGCGCATTAGTGGATCGCCTGCCCGGCTCCCAGGAAGAAGCTGACGACTACGCCGGCGGCGCCCAGCAGGAAGGCGCCAACGGCGACCTTGGGGACGTTAGACCGGCCGAAGTCCATGGCCGTGGCGTTCCCGGTGGCCTGCCCAACCACCCATCCCACGATGCCCACGACGAGTCCCAGGACCATGAACAGGATCGCTAGGAAGGCGACCCCGTTGATTAGGTGAGACGCCGAGCCCATGCCAGGGAGCCCTGTCGGATCAGGGTTGTACGGCACGTTGACGAGTAGGCGCTGGATCACGAGGGCGGATCTCCTTTTGAATGACTGGTGGCCTGGGCAGCGGCGAGCATCTCGGACACCTCCTTTTCCCGTCGCTCGATCGCCCACAGGAGAGCGCCGAACAGATCGGCTAGCTCCCGGTCCTGCGGCCGATCGAGGCAGTACTGAAC
>JALZAF010000135.1 GCA_030948505.1 Chloroflexota bacterium | reverse complement strand
ACTGGGGGCTCGGAGCTACTCCTCACCATTGAACTGGTGGTCGACGTTGGCGCCGGCCGGGTCCTCGTGGCCGCCAGGGCCGTCCGAAACGCCCGTTTCGGGAGCTTCGGCCCCCGTCTCGGGGGTGGTCGCCTCGGTGCCGGTCTCGGGCGAGGCCGTCTCTGCAGCAGGTGCAACGACCGGAGCCACGGCCGGTGCGACGGCGGCGTTGACTGCCGCGGCGCCGGTGGCGGCGTCCGGTGTGGTCTGGTCACCTTCCTGCAGCAGGTCCGTATCGGGAGCGACCGGCTCCACTGCGGGCGCGGACGGCGCGCTGGGGGCTGTGGGGCTGGAGGCGAGGGCCATCCCCACGCCGGAGATCATGAGGACGGCCGTCGCAGCCAGCGCCGGCGCCCGGAATCGATCGAGCTTCAAGGCTCAGTCTCCTGGGTTGTCATCGGGGCGTCTGCCCGATGGCCGAGGCGACCTTGCGCCGCAGCCCGTGAGTGCAAGGTGAATCCGCGCGGCTGCGGGATTCACGTGGGATTCATGCGGCCGGTGCAACCTGCGCGGAGTGAAGATCCTGATGGTCGAGGACGATCGGCGGCTTCGGTCGGTCGTCGTCCGGGGCCTCCATCGGTCCGGCCACACGGTCGACGTCGCGGGCACCGTCGAGGAGGCTCGCTGGCTGCGATCCGAGACGAAGCACGACGTCCTCATCCTCGACGTGATGCTCCCCGACGGCGATGGATTCACCCTGTGCCGTGAGCTGCGGGCGTCGGGCGACTGGAGTCCTGTGTTGATGCTCACGGCTCGTGACGCCGTGGCCGATCGGGTGCGCGGCCTGGACGTCGGCGCCGACGACTACCTCGTCAAGCCGTTCGCCTTCGCGGAGCTGGAGGCGCGACTGCGGGCTCTCGATCGTCGCGGTCCCACGGATCGACCCACCACGATCGTGGTCGATCAGCTCGAGCTCGATCCGGCCGCCCACCGGGCGAGGATGGGCGGGCGCGACATGGCACTGACGGGACGCCAGTTCTCGTTGCTCGAGTTCTTCGCCCGGCGGGCCGACCAGGTCCTCAGCCGTGCCGAGATACTCGATCAGGTCTGGGACTGGGCGTTCGACGGCGACCCCCGGATCATCGACGTCTACGTTCGGTCGTTGCGACGCGCGCTCGGCGCGAAGCCGGGCAGCCCGCGAATCGAGACCGTCCGCGGCGTGGGTTACGCCCTGCGTCCGGCGGGCGCGATCGCGCGACCGACATGACCATTCGCTCACGCCTTGCGGCCGGCTACGGGCTGGGTGTCGTCATCGCCCTGCTGGCCGTTGGAGTCGTCGTCTGGTGGCAGATGGGCGCGGCGCTTCGAGGCTCGCTGGAGGTCACCCTCCAGACCCGCGCAACGGGGGTGCTCACCGCGCTCGAGAATTCCGGCCAGGCGGGCATGCAGGAGCCGAACGGCGCGGCGCCCGGGACGTTCGCCGTCTTGTTCGCCGCCGATGGCACGCTGACCGATGCGAGCAGCAATGCGCCGGCGGGGATTCGACCGGTCGATGGCGCCCTGGACGTCGGTGGCCGGCACTACCTGCTTCAGCTGCACCTCGCCCCGGATGGGACGAAGGTCGTGACGGGCGCGGACCTGCAGCCGATCGCCGACACGCAGGCCGCCCTCGCCCGCGTCCTGCTGGGCGTCGGGATCGCGGTCGGGGCGGCGTCGTTGTTCGGTGGCTGGCTCCTCGCCGGGCGGGCTCTGCGCCCTGTCGATCGCCTCATCGATGACGCGGCCACGCTGGGACCCGGAGACCTCGGCCGCCGGCTCCGCCCGCCGGCCCGGATGGACGAGGTGGGTCGGCTGACAACAACGCTCAACGGGATGCTGGACCGCATCGCGGATTCGGTCGAACGCCAGCGCCTGTTCGTCGCGATGGCTTCGCACCAGCTCCGGACGCCGCTTGCCGCGCTGCGCGGGGAGCTCGACATCGCCGACCGAGACGACGCCAGTCCAACCGAATATCGCGATGCCCTCCACGAGGCCCAGGGCGATGCCATCCGCCTCGCCAGTCTCGCAACCAGCCTGCTCGAGCTGGCGACGACGGGCCAGGACGCCGGCACCATCGCGCCCGCGCCGGTGAGCCTCAGCCAGCTCGTGTCAGGCGTGGCTCGCAGCCTCGATCCCATCGCCCGCGGGCGCGGCGTCGCCCTGGAGCTCGATGTTCCGGATGTCGTGGTTCGCATCGACCGCGCGAGGATCGAGCAGGCACTGGGCAATCTCGTCAATAACGCCATCGTCCATGGCGGAAGCGGGCGGATCGTTGGCGTGTGCATGCGGGTCGCAGGAGCGCCAGGGCCACGGGCGCTCATCGTCGAGGTGCTCGATCGGGGACCCGGCCTCGGTGATGACGTGCCCGAGGAGCTCTTCGAGCCGTTCCGTCGCGGCACCTGGGCAGAGGCTCCCGGTTCCGGTCTCGGATTGGCGACCGTCGCAGGCGCGGTGCGTGCGCACGGCGGCACCTTCGGAGCCGCGAATCGGAGTGGTGGGGGAGCGCGGTTCTGGTTCAGCGTGCCGTGCGCGACGGTCGAAGATTCGCAGGTCGTGCGAACCGCCGACTCTCTTCGGCTACGCGCGAGCTGAGCCGCCCGCGCAACGCCGGGGACGCGCGGGCCATGGCGAGTCCGCAACTGCGGCGCGAATCGGTCGGTCCGTCGGCTAACCTTCGGTCGTGATTCGTCTTGCGATCCTCAGCTTCTGGCATGTCCACGCCAAGGACTATGCCCGCGAGGCGCAGGCGCATCCGAAGACCCGAATCGTGGCCGCGTGGGACGAAGACCAAAAGCGCGGACGCGAGAGGGCGAAGGGCCTGGGGGCGGATTTCCACGCCGACCTGGACGAGCTGCTGGCGAGGGCGGATATCGATGCTGTTGTCGTCACGACGCCGACCAACGCCCATCGCGACGTGATCCTGGCCTCCGCACGCGCCCGCAAGCACATCTTCACCGAGAAGGTCCTTGCCCTCACTCCGGCCCAGGTTCGCCAGATCCTGGCTGCCGTTGATCGCAACAAGGTCAAGCTCACCGTGTCGCTGCCCCGCCTGTCCGATGGCTACACGCTGGCCATTCGGAAGGTCCTGGCCCAGGGCCGGCTCGGCGACGTCACCCTCGTTCGGGTCCGCCTTTCGCATGATGGCGCGCTCGGCCGGCCGTGGCTGCCGGCCCATTTCTTCGACCCCGAAGAGACCGGCGGCGGCGCCATGATCGACCTCGGTTGCCACCCGATGTACCTGACGCGGCTGTTCATGGGCGGGCTCCCGGAGAGCGTGACGGCTTCGTATGGCCACGTCACAGGCAAGCCGGTCGAGGACAACGCCGTGGCGCTGCTGCGACGCGGTGGCGCGCTCGGCGTGGCGGAGGCCGGGTTCGTGAACCCGCATTCGCCGTTCACGATCGAGGTCCACGGCACCAGGGGCAGCCTGATGTACGGCACACCGGAGCCGCGGCTGCTCATCCGAACCGGACCGCGCCGCGGCGAGGGTGCGTGGACCGAGCTGCCGCTTCCCGACCGCGCACCGAGTCCCTTCGAACAGTGGGTGAAGCACATCGAGAAAGGCACCACGGCCACCGAGAACATCGCCCTGGCGGCCGATCTCACGACGCTGATGGACGCTGCCAACCAATCCGCCCGAACGGGCCGAGCCGTGAGCCTCGACGCCCGGGCCAACGCAGGAGGACGTCGTGGCTGAAAAGGGCATCCGGGTGGGGATCATCGGCGGCGGCTCGATCGCCCAGGCCCACCTCGACGGCTACCTGCTCATCCCGACACAGGCCCGCGTCACGGCGATCGCCGACATCGACCCCGGCAACGCGCGGCGGTCCGCGAAGCGCGCCGGCGGCGCGGAGGTGTTCGCCGACTATCGGGGGATGATCGCGTCCGGGCTCGTCGACGCGGTCGACATCTGCCTGCCCCACCACCTCCACAAGGACGCCATCGTCGCCGCCGCGGCGGCCGGCAAGCACGTCCTGTGCGAGAAGCCGCTCTGCCTCACTGTGGCGGAGGGCGAGGCCGTCAGCGAGGCCGTCAGGAGCAGCGGCATCACCCTGATGTGCGCCCACAACCAGCTCTTCCTGCCGGCGGTCGCTCGCGCCCACGCCATGATTCGCGAAGGCGCCGTCGGCAAGGTCTACGAGGCGCGAACCACGGACAGCTTCTACAACAACCTGGACCCGAAGACCATCGGCTGGCGGGCATCACGCGCCACGGCCGGCGGTGGCGAGCTGATCGACACCGGCTACCACCCCACGTATCTGCTGCTCCACCTCGTCAACAGCGAGCCGGTCGAGGTCGCGGCGATGCTGGCCCGCCATCGGCTGCAGTTCCTCGAGGGCGAGGACTCCGCCCAGGTGCTGGTGGGATTCGCCGATGGCTCGATCGGCACGATCATGACCAGCTGGGCCTACCAGCCGCCGGCGACGACGGAGAAGTTCTCAGTCGTCGGCGAGGGCGGCAGCCTGTGGAGCGACGGCCGCACCCTGTACCACCAGCCGCGTGGCGGCCGAAAGGCGGTGGTCGCCAAGTACCCGCCGCCCAAGCCGCACACGATCGCGCTCGGAGTGGCCGATTTCATCGCCTGCCTGCGCGAACGACGACGACCGCTCAACACTGAGGTCGAGGGCATCGCCGTCCTCAAGGTGATTCTCGCCGCCTACGCGTCCGCGGAGCGCAAGCGGATCGTCGCCCTCAAGGACCTGTAGGCGCGCGTTTGGCGGCGCGTTCGAACTCGAGCTCGACACGCAGGCGGAGCGCCTCGCCCGGACCGAGCATGGCGAGTGCACCCGGTTCGCCGTTCAGCAGCCGTCTGATCGCCTGGGGCGCGTGCGTCTGGGGTTCCAGGGCGACCGCGGTGAGATGCCCAGGGCTCGCGGCGACGATGTACAGGGCAGGCGCCTCGGCGCGCAGCGTGGCACGGATTCCCAGCTCCGGCCAGTAGAGCTGGACCGGTGGGTCGGACAGGTCGGTCCACGTGGCGTCGAGATCGGAGGGCATCTCGACGAGCTGGCGCAGGTCGAAGGGACCGCTCACGGGCGCCGCATTCGGCGGTGTCGCCTGGTTCGGCGTCAGCACGCCGCGGGCCTGGATGGCGACGTTGAGCGGGCGCAGGAACCACGGATGGACCCCGATCCCGGCCGGCATCGGCTCGTCGGCAAGGTTCGTGAGCGCGTAGTCGAGGCCGACGCTCGCGTAGCGAGCCTCCACCCGCATCGTGACTTCGTAGGGCCACGGCCAGGCATCTCCGCCGGCACGAACCGTCAGCGACCGGTCCTCGCGGACCTCCCACGGCGACGCGTACACCTGGCCGTGGATGGCCGTGCCGTCGGGAAAGTTCGGGGGCAACACAACCTGCTTGCCGCCGATGACGACCGGAGCGGCCTCGACGCGCCCGCACCAGGGCGCCATCGGGTAGGCGCCCCAAAAGAACGGATCGCTGACGTGCACCCTGGGGTCTGCCGGGGTTCGCAACAGGTCGTTTCCAAACACCCGCAGTCGGTGCAGCCGAGCTCCCACCTCGGGCAGGACGACGACCTCGATCGTGTCGCCTCCGAAGGTCAGTTCATGCACGCTGAACCTCCTCCTCCGTCTCGCGCAGCTCGACGTCTCCGCCGCCGGGAATCAGGAAGGCGAGCAGGCGGGCGCCTTCATCGGCGACAGCCGAGGCGTCTCGCTTCGCCAGGGGCTCGAGTGGTTGGATCCGCATGGACCTGGCATTTCCCTCGCGCGCGATCTTCCAGGTCGCCGCCACAAACCCGTCGACGAGCACTGAGCCGAAGGTCGCGTTCGTGTCGGCCAGGAGCCGGCGCCGGTGCTCGTCCCGGATGACGCGCGAGCGGTCGTCATGGGAAAGCAGGAGGTTGTCGTACTGCGGCAGAAAGCGGACCGGGGCGGGCGTCGCCGGATCAGGCCGCGGGGCGTCGGGCAGGTCGAACAGCTCCCGCCCGCGCTCGTCGCGGAAGACCCGCAGCCGCGGTCGGAGGCGCTCGATGACCTCACGTACCTCCGTCAGCCAGCTCCAGGTGCGGACGTCCGTGACGCTGGCCGGCCCGAACGTCGCAAGGTAGCGCAGGACCAGCTCATCGAGGCTGCCGTCGGCTGACAGTGGGCGCCCCAGCCAGGCCTCCAGCGTGGCCCACGTAGGCTGGCCGCCTCCGCCCCACAGGCCGCGCGGTGGCACCTGCACCAGCGGCACGAGGTAGCGGACGGCTTGGGACAGCGAGGCGGGGTCGAAGTCTGACCAGCGCTCGTGGAGCAGCCTGGCGAGTGCGGCTGTGGTGCGGGGACGCTCCTCGATCAGCTCGCGGCCGGCCGCCAGCAGGGCCTCCAGGTCGATGCCAGACAGCTGCCGCCAGAACGGGCTTCCGGTGCGGAAGCCGCGCTCCAGCACGGGCTGAAGGAGGGGACGCATCGACAGGCTGTCGCGGGCCGTCACCAGGTGGAGCGTGGCGCAGGAGGGGCAGCCGGACCGCCTCTCGCTCCGAGATCAGCCGGCTCAGCTCGTCCGGCTCGAACCCCTCGAGGCGAGTCCACAGGGCCACATAGGGGTCGACGGGGACCTGGGCCTGCATTCCGACCAGCCACTCGACCACGTCGGCGACACGCAGCCGCTGGCGGCGCAGCAGCATCTGACGCTCCAGGAGGGCCCTGTTGAGGGCGCGGGGGGTCAGGACCGGGGCGGTGGGCACGCCCGCATTGTCGCCGCCGGGAGGTCAATTCGGGGCAAAAAACCGGAGCGGCCCCCGAAGGAGCCGCTCCGTTGCTGTCCCGGTGAAGGTATCCGCCGAAACGGACGCTTCTGCCGCGCGTCAAGGGCATCTATCACGTCGGCTGCACCGACTACCCTGACCCTACCTACCCATGACCTTGTCGCTGGGGCAGCTTTGGCTGCGCGTTGCAGCCCCTCAACTCTAGCCCAAGAGGGCCCCGAATCCAAGGTTTTTGATGCACGGGCATGTGTAAATTCCTTAACCTTCCTGTCAGGTAAGTAAAAAACGGGCTCCCCGGGGCCTCTGAAAAGCCCCCGCGGCCGATCCGAGGGCGGCTCCCGGATCAGTCGTCGTGGATGGTCACTCCGGTCACCGCCACGGGCTGCAGCGGCCGATCCCCGGGCCCCGTTTTGCCGGCCGCGATGGCGTCCACCACGTCGAGTCCCTTGGTCACCTGGCCGAACAGGGTGTAGTTCTTGGGCAGCTTGCCGGTCAGGTCCTGGTGGCAGATGAAGAACTGGCTGCCGTTGGTGTTCGGCCCGGCGTTGGCCATGGCGAGGGCCCCGCGCTGGTAGTCGCCCTTGACCGGCTCGTCGGCGAACTTGTAGCCCGGACCGCCGGTTCCCACCTTGCCGCCGTCCAGCTTGGTCTTCTTGCCGTACTGCCCGTCCCCGCCCTGGATCACGAAACCGGGGATCACGCGGTGGAACACGACATCGTCGTAGAAGCCCTTGCGGGCCAGGTCGACGAAGTTGGCAGCCGCCTTGGGTGCGCTGTCGGTGTAGAGCTCGATCTCGATGTCGCCCTTGTCGGTGGCGACCGTGGCGCGGGTCATCGGCGGGTCCTCCGTGGGTAACAGTTGGTGCTCATGGCGGACTGACGGTCACCCTGGTCATGGCGACCGGCTGGAGGGCCGCGTTATTCGGGTCGCCGCTGTTGGGCATTGCGGCAATGGCGTCGACAGTCTCCATGCCCGACGTCACGCTGCCGAAGATCGCGTAGGTGTTGGCCTGCGCCAGGACCGTCCCGGCGCCGTCGTCCAGGACGATGAAGAACTGCGAGCCCTGGGAGTGCGGGGCGGCGGTCCGCGCCATGGCGACCGTGCCGCGCTGGTAGCGCGCCGTCACCGCCTCGTCGGCGATCGTGTAGCCGGGTCCGCCGGTCCCATTGCCCTTGGGGTCGCCGCCCTGGATCACGAAGCCCGGCACCAGCCGGTGGAAGACCACACCGTCGTAGAAACCGCACGACACCAGAGCGACGAAGTTGCCGGCAGCGATCGGGGCGAGGTTGCCGCTGACCGTGATCTGGATCGAACCCTTCGAGGTTTCGATCGTGACGATCCGGTTCTTGCCCGCCGGCAGCGGATCCGGCTGGCTCTTCGGGCAGTTGGAAGCGGCGGTCGTCGCCGTCGCTGTCGGGCTCGGAGGCGGCAACGGTGACGGAGTTCCCCCGCTGGCGGAACACCCTGCGACCGTCGCGACGACGACGAGCGCGGTGAGGATCGCGGTTGGCGGGCGGAGAGAGCTGACGAAACGATTCACGCGGCGGCCTCTCGGGCGGTGGGAAAATCGATGGCCCCGGAGAGGAGGGTCTCCCCGAGGATGACGCCGGTAACGCCGGCGTCCCGCAAGCGGCGGATGCCCGCCAGGTCCGGTACGCCACCGGCGACGAGCACCTCGACATCGTACGTCCGAACCAGCGAAGACAGCAGATCCGCGTCCGGCTCGCTCCCGCCGTGGGCCAGCACGACCCGCCGAACCCCGGCCGTCGCAAGCTCCGAAACAAGCTCCGAGAGTGTTGGCACGGCCGGCCGGCGCCAGGGAAAGGCGGCGAGCCGTGCGGGCCGCGGGTCGAGCCCGACCGCCAGCCAATCGCCCGCGATCTCGACGCACTCGCGGACGAAGTCGGGGCGATCGGCTGCGGCCATGCCGAGCAGCACCCGCGTCGCGCCAGCCGCAAACGCCAGTCGCACGTGATCGGCTGCCTCGAGGCCGCCCGCGACCTGGATCGGGACGGCGACCCGCGAGGCGATGGCCCCGATGGCCTCGAGGTTCACCGGCCCACCGGCGCGCGCCCCATCAAAGTCGACGACATGGAGGAGCCGCGCGCCCAGTTCGACAAACCGCTCGGCGATCCGCTCCGGCCGGTCCGTGGGGGCACCCACCCCCGTGCCGGCACCGGGCCAGAAGACGACACGCGATCTGCCCTTCTCGACGTCGATCGCCGGGATGATCAGCACCGCCGCGTCAGGCCCCGGACGAAGCCAGCAGGCGGCGATGGAAGCTGATCGGCAGTGAGCCGTGGCGGAGCAGCGCGTCGTGGAAGCCCTTGAGGCTGAACCGCGACCCGAGCCGCCGCTGCTCGTCGGCCCGCAGCTGGAGCAGCAGCACCTTGCCCAGCAGATACGACAGCTGGTAGGTGGGCGTGTAGGTGTAGCGGTGGACTTCCGCTCGCGCGTTCGGCTCCTCGAAGCTGGTCTGCTCGACCATGAACCGGATCGCTTCGTCGACCGACACCTCGCCCCGGTGCATCCGGATGTCGAGGATGATCCGGCAGGCCCGCCAGATCGCGTCCGTATGCATGTTGAGCCGGAAGTTCGGAGCGTCGTCGAAGCCCTGCTCGCGCATCATCTGCTCCGAGTACATGCCCCAGCCCTCGACGAATTCTGGGGCATCGGTGAGGATGCGCGTCAGGCTCGGATGGCGCGACCCGACCGAGAGCTGCAGGTGATGGCCGGGGTATGCCTCGTGGATGCTGGTGTTGCTGATCGAGCTGTAGTTGTGCTCGCGCATCGCGTTCGGGTCGCCGTCGTCGACGGAGGGCGTGACGATGTAGATGCCCGATGGGTCGCGGTCGAATTTCGGCGGCTCGAAGTAGGCGGCGAACGGCACGACGTTGCGCAGGTACTCCGGAGTGGGGATGACGGCGATCCGCTCGTCTTGCGGGACGGTCACGATGTCGTGCTTGATGAGGTGCTCGCGCGCGCGAAGCATCACGTCGCGATAGGAATCGAGCGCCTCCTCGAAGGTCGCCGGATGGTCGGACTTGATGCGGTCCACGACTGTCGGCTCGTCGACTGACGCATCGATCTCCCGGGCCGCGGCGATGCGGGCGGCCTTGTTGTCGGCCAGCTGCTGCCAGCCGATGGCGAGGATGGCGTCGGCATCGAGACCGTCGAAGGCGCGCAGGCTCACCAGCTGGTCGTATCGCTCGCGGCCCAGGGCCCAGTTGTCCGTGCCGCGGTCCAGGGAGGCCTCGAGCCACTGCGCGTACTCGGCGATGGCCTTCTTGGCGCTTTCGACCGACCGCTCGAGGCGCCGGCGCTCGGCATTTGACGCGACCCCGTCGGCGGCCGCTACGATCTCTGACAGGAAGGTCGGCAGCTCGCCGGCGGATTGCATCTCCAGGTTCTGCCACAGCCGGACCTGGGGCACGGTCGCGCGGGAGCGGTGCCGCTCCAGGAAGCCCGGCAACGCCTCGAGCCGTCCGGCGATGGACCCCAGGCGTTCTCCGAGCGGCGCGAAATCGCGCGCAAACAGGAGGAACAGGGCATCGCCGGCGGTATCCAGAGCCGTAGAGCGACGTTCCCATGTCCGAACGACGTCGGTGTCGAAAATCGCACGGCGAAGGTTGTGGATTTCGATCTCTCGCTCCAGCCGCGCCGCGGACGACAGCCCCTTCACGTCCAGCCGCTCGACCGCCGCGAGGTGCTGCTTGTCCGCCTCGAGCTCCGACAGGACGACGTCGCGGCTGCCGTCGCCCAGCCGATCGTCCTCGGTGTGGATGCCGAGGTACGTCGCCAGCAGCGGGTTCTCGCGGACGAGGCGCCGGAAACGGGACTCGACCAGGTCGTAGAAGCGATCGTCCAGCGGCCCGCGGTCCGGCGC
>JALZAF010000113.1 GCA_030948505.1 Chloroflexota bacterium | reverse complement strand
CCCGTGCAGCAGGAGGATCGCCGGGGCGTCGCGGGCGGCCTCGCCGATGCCGGCTGGCCCACCCCAGTCGAGGAAGTGAATCCGGTCATTCGGTTCGACGAGGACGACGAACCCGGCCGGCTCCGCGTCCTCGTCCGGCCCGGGCGCAGCAGCGCCGTCGAGCCGCAGATCGCCGGGTGAGACGGTCACGCGGGCTAGGATAGGGCGGCCATGCCGAAGCGCCGCCGCGGCACCAGCCGCGCCCGAAACCTCGCGGCCTCGGCGGGGCGGCACGAACGTTTCGAGCGGCTCGTCGAGCGCGCGCTGGGCGGCATCCCATCACCGTTTCGCGAGAGTCTGGGTGCGGAGGTCGCGATCGTCATCGACGACGAGCCGAGCCCCGACCAGCTGCGCGACAACGGCCTCACCGCCGACGACGGCCTGTATGGCCTGTACGAGGGCGTTCCGCGCACCGAATGGGGCGCGGACTGGGCCGTCGGGCCGAACAAGATCACGCTCTTCCGGCTCCCCCTCGAGGAGGACTTCCCCGATCCGGACGACCTGGCCGACGAGGTTCGGCTGACGGTCATCCACGAGCTGGCGCACCACCTGGGGATCGACGACGACCGCCTGGACGAGCTGGGGATCGACTGACGCTCAGCGGTTGAGCGACGCCAGACCGCCCGCAGCCATGAGCGCCCCGAGCACGATCGCCAGGAGCATCGGCCGGGTCAGCCACCGGAAGCGCCACCTGATCGGCGGCGGCCCGGTGCCCCAGCCCGCCTGAGTGGGTCCCTGCGGTCCCGTCCAGAGCGCGCGAACCTTTGCCAGCCCGGGGGTGGCGTGCGTCAGGGCGAGGAACATCAGCACCTGCGGCGCGGCGGCAATCGCGCTCACCGTGAACAGCAGCGTTCCGAAGGCGAACACGATGATCACGATCAAGGCGCTGGTGATCGCCACGCCGACGTCGCCCGACGCCGGGCCCAGGCCCAGCGCCTCGAAGACCCGCAGCATGAGATCGAGGCCCGAGCCGAGCCCGATGCCGGTCAGCAGCTGGGCGGCGAACGCGAACAACGAGACGACCAGGGCCGATCGACGGCGGACGGCGAAGAGGCGAAGGGACCGCCGCGTGGCCTCGATCGCCCCGACGTCGCCCAGGACGATGCCAGCCGCGACGTAGGCGAACGGTGTGCCGAGGGTCGCGGCGACGATGGCCGCGCTGAACGTCGTCACCTCCGAAACGCCGTGGAAGACGGTCGCCAGCCAGGCCGCCAGCGCGTACTGGATCACGGTCAGCGGCCCGCTGATCAGGAGGGTCGCGGCGACGACGTGCCAGAAGACCATCCGCGAGCGCTGCACGGCATCCCGCACCTGCAGCGGCCGTCCCCCGAGCCGCGCGCCGAGCAGGGCGACGGCAAGGCTGCGGCTCTCCACGATCGCCACGAGGGCGCCAGCGAGGGCCAGCAGGCTGGCACCGCCCAGCCAGGCTCCGATGGGTCCCTGGGCGACGGCGAGGGTGTCCTGGTCCGACCGTCCGGCGGTCGCCACCTGCAGGCCCCATGCCAGCAGCACGACCGGGGCGACGGTGCCCAAAACGATCAGGCCGATGTAGAACGAGCCACGCCGGATGTCGACGCTGGCGCGGGTGAGGAGATCGAACGTCCCCACGATCACCGAGCCGGGCCCGGTGGGCAGCCCTTCGAACGGCGATGGCGGATGCTCCAGGGGCTCTGGTGCGAGGGCCGCCGGGGGCGGTGGCTCTGTCACGACGCCGCTTTGGCGGCGACGGGCACGGCCAACGGGGCAGCGGCCGCGATGAGCTCCGAGAGGCGGCCCGGCTCGACGTTCCCGCCCGAGGCGACGACGCAGACCCGCTCGCCGTCGGCGATCGGGATGCGGCCGTACAGGACGGCCGCCAGCGCTGCCGCACCGGCCGGCTCGAGGACCTGCTTCATCCGCTCCGCCGCGAAGCGCAGCCCGCCGAGGATGGTCGCGTCGTCGAGCAGCACGATGTCGTCGACATAGTGCTGGACCATGGGCAGCGTCCACTCGCCGGCGAACGGCGCGCCAAGACCGTCGGCGACGCTGTGAGCCACGATCGTGACCGGGGCGCCAGCGGCGAGGGCCAGCGTCATGGCGTTCGACTGCTCGGGCTCGACCCCGTAGACGCGCACGGATGGCCGCGACTCCTTGAGCGCGGCGGACGTGCCGGAGATCAGGCCTCCCCCACCGACGCCGACCACCACGACGTCGACGTCGGGCAGGTCGTCGAGGATCTCCAGCCCAACCGATCCATCGCCGGCGATGACATCCGGGTCGTCAAACGGAGGGCAGAACACCAGCCCCCGCTCGCGCACGAGCTGCTGGGCCCTGTGAAAGACCTCGCCGACGTGGGCGCCGTGCAGGACGACCTCGGCGCCATAGCCGAGGCAGGCGTCCACCTTGGAGCGGACGGCGGCTTCGGGCATTGCCACGACGGCGTGGATCCCGGCTTCGCGAGCCGCCCACGCGTACGCCGCCCCCGCGTTGCCGGCGGACATCGTGACGATGCCCGCCGCCCGCTGCTCCCTGGTGAGGGCGGCCACCTTCGTCACCGTTGCCCGCGCCTTGAACGAGCCGGTTTTCTGGAGATGCTCGGCCTTGAGGTGGACGCGGTTGCCGGCCACGCGCCGGCCGCTTGTGGCCGCCACCACCGCCGCGGCTGTCATGGAGCTCAGCATGGGCGTGCGGTTGACGCGTCCCTCCAGGGCGGCTCGGGCGGCGACGATGCGCTCGAGCGGCACGCTCCGATCGGTCATCGGCGCAGTATCGCAGAGGGTCTCAGGCGCCCAGAGCACTTGCGTGTTTGCGCAAGTCATGAGAGAATCGCTCTCGATGTTGGAAGAACAGGTATCCAGCGACGTCGAGCGGCAGCGCTACGCGGCCGTGGGACGTGCGCTCGCAGATCCGAAGCGCCTGTGCGTGCTCGAGTCGCTCTCCGTCGGGGAGCTCTCGGTGCGCGACCTCGCCACCCGGGTCAGCTGCCAGGTTCCGAACATGTCCCAGCACCTCGCGGTCCTGCGCAGCGCCGGCCTCGTGACGAGCCGTCGTGACGGCAGCACCGTGTATTACCGCCTCGCCGACCCGCGGGTCCTCGAGGCCTACCGACTCATCCAGACGATCGCCCGGTAAGGGCGGAACCGAGGAGATCCCGCCCGGCGGGAGAAAGGAAACTCATGGCCGAGATCAAGGTCGCGACGGACGCCAACTTCGAGGAGCTCGTCATCAAGAGCGACAGGCCCGTCGTGGTCGACTTCTGGGCGACCTGGTGCGGCCCCTGCAAGATGGTCGCCCCGGAGATGGAGAAGCTGGCCGAGAAGTACGACGGCGCGGTGAACGTCGTCAAGGTCGACGTCGACGCCAACCCGCGGCTCTCCCAGACGTTCAACATCATGAGCATCCCGACGATTGCGTTCTTCCGGCCGGGCCAGCAGCCGATGGGCGTCGTGGGATTCCGCCCGCTCGAGCAGCTCGAGCAGCAGTTCAGCCTCGCCCAGTACACCGTCCCGGCCGAGCCCGCGCCCGCAACCGGGGCCGCACCAACCCCCAGCGACGTGACGCCCGCCTGATCACGAAGGCCGGCCAACAGCCTGACGGCCCCGGACCGACCGGGGCCGTTTTGATTCCGGCCGCCCCGCCCTCAGCCGGCTGCGCGGCGATGAGCGGCGCCAAGCCAGGCCAGGGCCCGGTCGACGGCAAACCGATCGAGCTCGGCGGGGCTGAAGGCAACCCACTCCGCGCCCCGGCCGGAGACGCTCGTATCGGGCGTTCCGAGCGCGGCCCTGGCAACGACCGGATCGAGGCGGAACTCGACGCTGCCCGCGCTCGCCGCCGCGAACGGCCTGCCGCCGACCAGCCATTCGATACCGCCGATGCCCGGAACCTCTCGACGCTCCACGCCGGGCAGCCGCCCCGCGGCGTCTTCGACCGCCTCGGCCAGGGTCAACGGCGTGCTGCCGCCAGGATCACCTCCAGGTCGGCCTTGTGGTCGTCGTAGTGCTCGAGCGTCTCGGACACGAACGTCTCGAGATGGGTCGGGTGTTTGACCCAGCGGCTTTCAGGCACGACGGTGAGATAGCCGCGCAGCTCGCCGGCGACAGCGGTGAGACGGTCGCGGACGTCCGCCGCGGGTAGTTGCCGCCAGGCGGCGACCATCTCGTCGTTCATCGCGTCGCCCTTGGCCTCCCACTCTGCATCGACCCGGGCGATCGTGGGACTGGTCTCGCCGACCGCCAGGTCGCGCGCCACCGCCAGCGCCACTTCCTGCCAGCCGACCATGTGCGCAACCAGGTCCCGGGCCGACCAGCCGTGCGCGCCTTCGACCGGCTCGTCGAATCGCTCGTCCGACACCTCCAGCAGGCTCTCGTACGGGCGCCAGGCATCGCGTTCGTCTTCCAGGAAGGACAGGGCGTCGAGGTACATGGCGGCATCGTAACGGGTCGCCGCGACGACGCCGCGGCCGGCACGGCGTGCTAGCGTCCCGGGGATGAAGCCGACCAGCGAGGCCTTCCAGGCGACCGAGCTCAGTCCAGCGCCCGGGGCGAGCGCGACCGCCGCAACCGCCCCTGCGGCACCACGGCCAGCCGGGCGCGGCACAGCTCGCCGGCAATCGCGACCGGCACGCCGGGTGGGCGTTGTCTTCGTTCATGGAATCGGCGCCCAGACACCGGCCGAGACCTTCCTCGACTGGTCGTCGTCGATCGTCCGGATGCTGTCTGCCTGGCGGCTCGAACAGGGTTTCGGCGTCGACCCGGTGGTCCGCTCGCAGTTCTCGTTCAGTGCCAGCTCGCTGCCCTACCTGGAGCTCGACATCCCCGCCCACGGCGACCGCGAGGCCGCACGCTGGATCGTGACGGAGGCCCTCTGGGCGGAGGCCATCCGGGCACCGAAACTCGACGCCGCTGCCGCCTACCTGCGCGACCGGCTCTGGACGATCGTGGCTGGCATCCAGGCCGGATACCGGATCCGCGAGCCGCGTTGGATCGAGCGCGCCAACGCAACTGCGCAGGCCGCGTCCGCCGCCCGCGATCCGCTGCTCGAGGCACGGCTGGCGGAGCTGGGGCGGGGGCGCTGGGCCTGGATCGGCCTGATCGACGCACTGCAGCGCAGCTTCCTGACCCAGTGGCTGGTCGTGGTCCCGATCATCACCCTCGGCACGCTGGTCCTGACCATCTGGTCGCCGCTGCGACGGATCCCCATCGGGCCGCTCCGGGACTTCGCCGAGGCACGGCTCGTGGACAGCTTCCTGACCTCCTGGTTCGGCGATCTGCCGGTGCTGCTCGACGATCCCGTCCAGTCGGGCAACGTTCGGGCGCGGGTGGCGGAGAGCGTGTCGGCACTGCGCGCCCAGGGTTGCGACAGCATCGTGCTGGTGGCTCATTCGGGCGGCGCGATCGTGTCCTTCGAGACGCTCCTCGACCCGGCCTACCTGACCGGCGCGGATCGCGCGATCGAGGTCGACAAGCTGGTCACGCATGGCGAGGGTCTCAAGCTGGGTTGGCGCCTCGAAGGCGCCTACAAGCACGGCCTGGAGCGCGGCCACCGCCTGGCGGGCAACATCGGCGCGGCGCGGCCGGACCTGCACTGGGTCGACGTATGGGCCTCCTTTGACCCCGCGCCGGCAGGGCCGCTGAAGGCGCCGCCGGACGTCGCCCTGGACGTCGCCGACACGGGCACGCCGGGCAAGACGGCGCGCGAGGCCGGCACCGGCCGGCTGGCGGTCGAGAGCCGCCCGGTCACCAACCTCATGAGCCTGCGCCGGGATCACGGCGCCTACTGGGACAACGACGAGGGCTACCTGGTCGCGCTGCTGCGCCACATCGACGATCCGCGGGGCTGGGGCGAGGGTTCGCGCTTCTACAAGGTCCGCGAGCTGCGTACGGTCCGCATCGAGCGCCGCCGGCAGCGCGTCGCCGTCCTCGCCGCGTGGCGCTGGCTGACGGCCGTGGCGGCGGCGATCGCCATCGTCGGTGGCGGAATCGCGGCAGGTGCACCGCGACTGGCCGGCGAAACCATGATCGCCATCTGGAGCCGCGTCCCCGGGGGCGAGCTGCTGGCCGGTCCCATCGGCGGGTTGTGGGGAGCGGTCGGGACGCTGCTGTCGCTGGTCGGTGGAAACCGGCTCGCCGACAGCCTGCCGTCCATCGGTCCGGTGGTCGTCGGCGCGTTGGGCATTGCCCTGATCTTCGTGCTGCTCGCGCTGGCCGTCGCCTGGGGCTGGTCTCGCTGGGACGAGGTTGAGCGAGCGGCTGCTCGGCTGGAACGATTGCCGGCCCTCGACCGGCGGTTCGCGCTGGCCGGCGGTGCCACCGCGGTCGCCGCGTTGCTGACCATCGACGCCGCGGCGCTGGCGGCGGGCTCGGGAACTCAGGTGGGGCTGATCCTGGCGACAGGAACCGTGCTGGGAGCGGCGCTGTCGGCGGTGCTCGTCGCGCTGATGCCGCCGAGTACAGATACCCCGAGCGCCGGCGGCCGCTGACGGTCGGCGCCGTCAGACGGCGACGGGCTCGCGGTACTCCCCGAAGACTTCTCTCAGCACGCCGCACATCTCACCCAGGGTGGCGTACGCGGCGGCTGCGCGGATGAAATGGGGCATCAGGTTTGCGTCGCTCGAGCCAGGTCGGGCGGCGGCCTCGCGGAGACCGCGCAGCGCGGCTTCGACGCTTCCCGAGTCACGCTCGCGGCGCGTGCGCATCAGGCGCGCAAGGTGCCGCTCGAGTGAACCCGGCGGCACCTGGAGGACGGGGACCCGGGTTTCCTCGGACTCGTCGACGTTGACGTTGGCGCCCACGATCCGCCGTTGCCCGGCGTCGAACTCGCGCTGGAAGCGATAGGCCGAGTCGGCGACCTCGCGCTGCGGATAGCCCTCGCCGATGGCCCCCACCATCCCGCCGCGGCGGTCGATCTCGTCGAGGTAGCGCCACACCGCCCGCTCCGTCTCGTTGGTCTGCGCCTCGACGAACCACGAGCCGCCGAGCGGGTCGACAGAATTCGCGACACCCGTTTCCTCGGCGATGATCTGCTGCTGCCGCAGCGCCAGCAATGCGGCTTCCGCCGTGGGGACGGCGAGCGCCTCGTCATAGGCGTCGGTGTGCAGCGACTGGGTGCCCCCCAGCACCGCCGCCAGTGCCTGCAGCGCGACCCGGGTCAGGTTGTTGAGCGGCTGCTGCGGCGTCAAGGACACGCCGGCCGTCTGGGTGTGGAAACGCATCCACTTCGAGCGGTCGTTCTCGGCGCGATAGCGCTCGGTCATGAGCTTGTACCAGATGCGCCGCGACGCCCGGAACTTGGCGATCTCCTCGAAGAAGTCGTTGTGGCTGTTGAAGAAGAAGCTCAGGCGCGGGGCAAAGTCGTCCACCCGCAGCCCGCGCTCGAGGGCAGCCTCGACGTAGGCCATTCCGTCGGCGATCGTGAACGCCAGCTCCTGCACGGCAGTCGAACCGGCCTCGCGAATGTGGTAACCGCTGATCGAGACGGTGTTCCACTTCGGCAGCTCGCGCGTCCCGAACTCGATCGTGTCCGTCACCAGCCGCATCGACGGCACCGGCGGGAAGAGGAACTCCTTCTGGGCCACGAATTCCTTGAGGATGTCGTTCTGGAGGGTGCCCTCGAGGGCGGCCCGCGGCACCCCGGCCTTCTCCGCAGCCACGATGTACATCGCCCAGATCGGCGCCGCCGGCGAGTTGATGGTCATCGACGTCGAGACCTTGTCCAGCGGCAGGCCGCTCAGCAGGACCTCCATGTCGGCCAGGCTCGAGACGGCCACGCCACAGGTCCCGAACTCACCCTCCGCCTCCGGATCGTCGGTGTCATAGCCGTACAGGGTGGGCATGTCGTAGGCGATCGAGAGGCCCGTCTGGCCCGCGCCGAGGAGCTGGCGGAAGCGGGCGTTGGTGTCCTCCGCCGCGCCGAAGCCGGCGAACATCCGCATGGTCCACAGGCGGGTCCGATAGCCGGTCGGGTGGACGCCGCGGGTGAACGGCGGCTCGCCCGGGATACCCACGTCGCGCGCCGGGTCGAACTCGTCCCAGCGGCCCGCTGGCAACGGATCGCCATGATGGTCGAGCGCCGTCGGGCCGCCGGCGCCGGCGGGATCTCCGCCCGGCCCGGCCCCCCAGGACCACGGGCCGTAGAGCCGCTCGATCTCCACGTCGCTGATGGTCGAGAAACGCGGCAGGCGCTCCCCGCCCCGCTTCAACGAGGGCTCGAGCCGCTCGGATTGCCATGCCCGGCGGCGGGCCCCCCAGCCCTTGCCATCACTCGGATCGCTCACGGGCGGGACTCTAGCAC
>JALZAF010000088.1 GCA_030948505.1 Chloroflexota bacterium | reverse complement strand
CTGAACCAGCTCTCACCGGCGAGCCGGGCGGGCGCGGCCGGATCCGGGACCCGCGCCGCCGTCGTGGCGTCTCCGGCACTGCCGGTGCAGGCGACGGGTTGCGGGATACCGGCGGTCGCGCCCCCCGACCCCGAGACGAGCAGGCCCACCGCGCCGAGAGCGGCGACCGGGGGGCCGAGGCGCCGAAGCCATCGCAGCTCCACCTTCGAATACCTCCTCCGGCGGTTGAGCTCGGGGCGGGAGGAGGGCGAGGCGGGGAGGATGACAGGCGCCGCTTACCCGGCACGTATCCGCGACTCACCCGGAAGGGCGAATCACGGGATCGGCGAGTCGCTGTGCTACGCTCCGGGGACAATACGAACAAGCCGCGTGGTCGCGAAGCCGGTGTGATTCCGGCACAGTCCCGCTACGGTGATCGCCGCTCGACGCGAGCTGCGTAAGTCCGGTCGCCGACCCCGCGGAGGTGCTCGACCTTCGAGAGAAAGGGTAGGCATACGCGATGCGTTCGACAGGTACCCCTCCTTCGCGACGAAGCGAGGGGTTCTTTGTGCCCCTGGCACTGGCACTTGCAGCCAGCCTGCTGCTGACGGCATGCAGCTCCGCGGCGCGGGTCAGCATCCCGCCGAACGCCACGGGCTCCCTCCTGCCCGTGTCGACCGCGACCCCGATCCCGAGCCCGACCGCGACGCCGTCACCGACATTCCCGATCAGCCTGACCGATGACGAAGGCACGACCGTCGCGATCCCCACCAGGCCGTCGCGCATCGTCTCGCTGACCCCGGCCACGACGGAGATCCTGTTCGCGCTCGGGGCTCGCGACCGCATCGTTGCGAAGGTGGAAGACCCCGCCAACTACCCGCCGGAGGCGGGCAGCATCCCCAACGTGGCCAAGTTCGGCTCGGTGGACGTTGAGAAGATCGTCGGATTGCGGGCCGACCTCGTCATCGCCGGCGGCAACACCTTCACCCCGCCCGAGGCCATTGCCCAGATCCGTTCGCTCGGAATACCCACGGTCGTGGTCTACGCGCCGACGGTGGCGACCGTGTTTGCCGACATCGAGCTGACCGGTGCCGCGGTCGGCGAGTCGGCCGCGGCCAGGGACCTTGGCGCGTCACTGCGGGCCGGCTTCGACCAGGTTGGCTCAGCGACACGATCGGCCGACAAGCCGCGCGTGTTCTACGAGATCGACGCGACCGGTGCCATCTATGGCCCGGCCGACGACTCGTTCCTGGCCGAGATGATCCGCCTGGCCGGTGGCGATCCCATCACGACGGGCTCGCCCAGCAAGTTCGACATCCCGCTGGAGCGGCTGATCCGGGCCGACCCGCAGGTCATCCTGCTGGGTGACGCCGCGTACGGCGTCACAGCCGGCCAGGTGGCGGCTCGCCCGGGCTGGAACGTCATGACCGCCGTGCGCACCAAGGCCATCCGGCCCGTCGACGACATCGTGATCACCCGGCCCGGGCCACGCATCCTCGATGGCCTGCGTGCCCTCGCCCGGGCGCTGCATCCGGATCTCGCGCTGCCGTCGGCGGCGCCATGACGACGTTGTCCGGCGAGTTCCCGCTGCGGGCCGCGCGTCCCCGGGTCGAACGGGTGCGCGACGTCGTCCGACGCCATCCGCGAGCCGCCTTCGCGGCCGCGGTCGGGATCGTCGTCGCCTTCGCGATCTTCGCGATCGGCCTCGGTTCGGTATCCGTCGCCCCGGCCGAGACCATCGGCATCGTTTTCCGGCGGACCCTCGGACTCGATCTCGGGGTGCGGTGGAGCGACGCCACCGAGGCGATCGTCTGGGAGCTGCGGGTGCCGCGCGTCCTCACCGCGGCGACGGTCGGGGCAGGCCTGGCCGTCGCGGGCGCGACGTTCCAGGGCCTGTTGCGGAATCCGCTCGCCGATCCCTACGTTCTCGGCACCGCGTCCGGAGCAGGGCTGGGCGCGGCGATCGCGCTCGTCATTCCCGTCCGCGCCGTCGTCGCCCAGTTCGGCCTGCTCCACGTGCTGGCCTTCGTCGGGGCACTGGGCGCGATGACCGTCGTGTACCGCCTCAGTCGCCTCTCGCCGTGGAGCGGCCTCACGAACCTGCTGTTGACCGGCTATGCGATCGGCTCGCTGCTGGCGGCCGGGTTGGCGATGGCGATGTACCTGTCCGGCGCGAGCCTGCGCGAGATCTTCGCCTTCCTGCTGGGCGGCTTCGAGCGGGCATCGTGGATCCGGCTCGCGGTGGCCGCTCCATTGGTCGCCGCCGGTTCGGTCGCGATCCTCCTGCGGGCCAGGGCGCTCAATGGCTTGCTGTTGGGCGAGGAGGCGGCCGCCCATCTCGGCGTCGACGTGCCCCGCGAGCGGGCCGTGCTGCTGGCGCTCGGTTCGCTGGTCACGGCTGCGGCCGTCGCGATCAGCGGGCTGATCGGCTTCGTCGGCCTCGTCGTGCCGCACGTCGTGCGGCTGACCGTGGGCCCGAACGCCCGGGTCGTGCTGCCGTTGTCGGCGGCCGCGGGCGCAGGTCTCCTCATCGCGGCCGACCTGGGGGCGCGGCTGCTGGGCGACATCCCGGTCGGCGTCGTGACGGCGATCGTCGGTGCGCCGTTCTTCCTGCTGCTCCTGCGCCAGGCCCGCGGCGGGTACGAGCTGTGAGCTCGTCGACCGCGGAGCGACCGCCGGCGATCGACGTCCGCTCGGCGACGCTGGGCTACGGTTCCCGCGAGATCCTGCGATCGGCCAACCTGACGGTGGCCGCCGGCGAGCGAGTCGCCCTCGTGGGACCGAACGGCGCGGGCAAGTCGACGATCCTGCGAGGCCTGGCCGGACTGCTGGTGCCAACGGAGGGCGAGATCCGGATCGGTGGCACGCCCGTCGGCGCCCTCAGCCGGCTCGACCTCGCGCGGCGGCTGGCGGTCGTGCCCCAGCTCGCCGTGCTGCCGTTCTCGGCCCGGGTGGAGGAGGTCGTGTCGCTCGGGCGCCTGCCGCACGAGGACCCGCTGCGCGGACCGGGCCCGGCCGACCGAGCTGCCGTGGCCGCGGCGATGGACCGCGTCGGCCTTGGCCGGCTGATGGGCCGCGACGCGCGGGACCTCTCGCTTGGCGAGCGGCAGCTCGTCCTCGTCGCCGTAGCCATCGCCCAGGCCGCCCCGATCGTCCTGCTCGACGAGCCGACCGTCCACCTGGACATCCGCCACCAGGTCGAGGTCATGGATCTCCTGGTCGACCTCAACGAGCGCGATGGCACCACGGTCGTCGCCGTGCTGCACGACCTCAACCTCGCGGTTCGCTACTTCCCCCGCATCGTCCTGCTCGCCAAGGGGCGGATCGAGGCGGATGGGAGAGCGCAGGAGGTCTTGTCGGCGGAGCGGATCGGCGACGTGTTCGGGATCGACCCGGCGATCCTGCCGATCGGTCCCTGGTCATCGCCCGCCGCGAGGGACCGGGCGTGACGGCGTCGTCGGCCCTGGCCACGATCAGCCGTCCTGTCGCGGGGGCGTTCGAGCAGGTCCGCGCTGCCACTGCGCTCCTCACGCGGATCCACGTGCGCGGCGGTCGCGATGCGACGGGCGCGGCCGCGTTCGGGCTCGTGGGCGCGGGCGTCGGCGCGGCAGGGGGCATAGCGATCGTCATCGTGGCGGGCGTTTCGCCCCTGGCGGCGGGCGCGCTGGCAGTGGCGGTGATGGCGATCCTGTCCGGTGGGCTGCACCTCGACGGCCTGGCCGATACGGCCGATGCGCTCGCCGTCGGCGATCCGGCGCGGGCGGATATTGCGCGGCAGGACCCGCGGGTCGGAAGCGCCGGCGTGGTCGCGCTGGCCGTCGCGGTCGTGGTCGACGCTGCCTTGCTGGCGTCGCTTGCGACGACGAGCGGCGCGCTCCGGGCCGGTCTCGCC
>JALZAF010000076.1 GCA_030948505.1 Chloroflexota bacterium | reverse complement strand
GCCATGGCCTCTCCGATGCACCGACGAGTGGCTACGACGAAGAGACCCTGGCCGAGGATGCCATCGCCGTGGCCGACGGCGCCGGTTTGCTCGCCGGCCCGATCGTGCTCGCCGGCCACGGCTTCGGTGGCATCGTCGCCGCCTGGACGGCCGCCCGGCTTGGCCCGGGCTGCGCGGGTCTCGTGCTCGTCGACGGCGGCTGGGAGGACCTCCACCGCTCGACCGGCCTCGCGCCGGACGAGTTCCTGCGCGGGGTCGAAGAGCCGCCCGAGGTGCTTCGGTCGATGGCCGCCTTCCTGGCCGACCGAAAAGGGTTCGATCCGTCGACCTGGGATGCGGACCAGGAACGTGCCGCGCGGGCCGCCGTCGTGGAGCTGCCCGCCGGGCGGGTGGTGCCATCGTCGCGGCAGCACGCGATCGCCGGCTCGGTCGGCGCGATGTTCGAATACCGCCCGGTCGACACCCTGTCACAGGTCCAGGCGCCCATCGTCGCGCTGTTGGCGGCCGAAGACGAGGCCGGCGGCGGGGGCGCCGAGCTGGACGGCGTCCGGGCGGCGGTGCATGCGGCAGGAGGCCCGGCGATCCGTGTCGCTCGCTTTCCCTCGGACGGCCACAATCTGCCGCGCTACAGGCCGGCGGAGGTGACGGCCGCGATCCTTGGCGTCGCGACCGGCACCACGACCTGACCGCAGCCCGACGGGCGCGGCTAGGATCGCGCCATGAAGGCTGTCTACACCGCCGCCCACCTGGCCCACGACATCAGCGTCGAGACGTACCTGGGCGTGCCCATCCCGGCCAACGAGGTCGCCGAGCGTGCCGAGCGCATCCGGTCCGCGCTCGAAGCCGACGGCGGATTCGAGATCGTGTCGCCGACCGAGCACGGGATGGACCCGACCCTGGCGGTTCATGACGAAGGCCTGGTGCGGTATCTCGAAGCGGCCTGGGCGGAGGCACGGCGGGAGGAGCTGCCGCGGGCCTTCCTCGTCGCCGACACCTATCCCAACATCCACATGTTCGAGGGCATGAGCGACGAGGCCGTGAAGCGGGTCCGCGAGCCGAAGGCGATCGGGGGGCGCGCCGGGTGGTGGAACCTCGACACGGCGAACCCGCTGCTGCCCGGCACGTACGGCGCGGCCATCGCCGCAGTCGACGTCGCGCTCACAACCGCCGACCTCGTCCTCGGCGGCGAGCAAGCTGCCTACGGCCTGTGCCGGCCGCCCGGTCATCACGCCGCGCGGGCGATGTACGGCGGCTATTGCTTCCTGAACAACGCCGCGATCGCGGCCGAAGCCATCGCCCGGACGACCGGCGAGAAGGTCGCGGTCCTCGATGTCGACTTCCATCACGGCAACGGGACGCAGCAGATCTTCTGGCGCCGGGGCGACGTGTTGTACGTCTCGCTGCACGCCGATCCCGAGCGCCAGTACCCGTTCTTCCTGGGCCGGGCCGACGAGACCGGCGAGGGCGACGGTGCCGGTGCCAACCTCAACATCCCGCTGCCCGCGGGTACGGACGACGCCGCCTACCTGATCGCGCTGGAGCGGGGCCTCGAAAAGATCGCCGGGACCGACGGGTCGGTGGTGGTCGTCTCGCTCGGCTTCGACACCTACGGCCGCGATCCGATCGGCGACTTCGCGCTGACGACCGAGGTCTATCACGAGGTGGGGCGCCGGGTGGCCGCGCTGGGCCGCCGGCTCGTCATCCTCCAGGAAGGCGGCTACTACCGACCCGCGCTCGGCGAGAACGCCCGCGCCTGGCTGCGCGGCGCCGAGGGTCGGAACCACGATTCACAACCCACGGCCGGCACGAGCCCGGGCGGCGGCGTGGCCTGAGCCGCGATCCAGCGTACGATCGCGGCGCGTACCGGAGACCGTGCGACAGATGAAGAGCCCGACCAATCTGCCAGACCACGTGCGCCAGATCGTGGCCGAGATCGAGACCGAGATCGGTGAGGATCCAGGGCCGCAGAGCCAGATCGAGGGCGGATCCCGCCACGCCGATGAGGTGGGCGGACCCGTCGAGGCCGCCGTCCGCCAGATCCTGGCGGAGATCGGCGAGGACCCCGATCGGCAGGGCCTGCTCGGCACCCCGGAGCGCGTCCACCGCATGTATACCGAGCTGACGGCCGGTTATCACGTCGACCCGGACCGCCTCATCAACGGCGCCATCTTCGACGTCGACTATTCGGAGATGGTGGTCGTCAAGGACATCCCGTTCTATTCGCTGTGCGAGCACCACCTGCTGCCGTTCTTCGGCACGGCGGCGGTCGCCTATATTCCGCATGGCAAGGTGATTGGTCTGTCGAAGATCCCGCGGGTGGTCGAGATGTATGCCCGACGGCTGCAGGTCCAGGAACGGCTGACGCAGCAGGTCGCCGACTTCCTGCAGGTTCGGCTGGGGCCGCAGGGCGTCGGGGTTGTCGTCGAGGCGACCCACCTGTGCGCGGTCATGCGCGGGGTGCGCAAGCCCGGCACGATCATGACCACCAGCGCCGTGCTGGGCCTGTTCCGCTCGCGCGACCGCACCCGTGCAGAGTTCTTCGCCCACCTCGAGCGGCGAAGCCCCAGCGCATGAGCGATACCGTCCGTTTCTCCGCGAAGCTCGAGCCCGCCGAGGTCGGCACGTACGTCGTCATTCCGCCCGAGGTGGTGGCAGCGCTCCGTGCCACGGGCCGGACGTCGGTGACCGGCACGATCGACGGCCACGCGTTCTCCAACCAGGTCATGCCCTACACCTTCGAGGGTGTCGGGCGGCAGGTCGTGATGGTCGTCAACAAGAGCGTCCGGACGGGGCTCGGCAAGAACGCCGGTGACAGCGTCGAGTTCGTGCTCGCCCGCGACGCGCGCTCTCGCTCCGCGTCTGTCGCGGTGCCGGCCGAGCTCGAGCAGGCCCTGGCCGCGAATCCCAGCGCCCGGGCGGCGTTCGAGGCTATGCCGCCGTCGCACCGCCGCGAACACTCCGAGTTCGTGGCTGGAGCCAGGCGCGAGGAGACGCGCCAGCGCCGCGCGGCCCAGACCATCGAGCGCCTTGGCGATCGGAAGGCCTGATCCGACTTTCGGTGCCGTGGCCCGGCCCTACAATCGGCCCATGACCGCCCGCCCAATCAAGGTTCTGATCGCCAAGCCCGGCCTCGACGGCCACGACCGCGGGGCAAAGGTTCTGGCGCGCGGATTGCGCGACGAGGGATTCGAGGTCGTCTACACGGGTCTCCGCCAGACCCCGGAGATGGTCGCGACCGCGGCGCTCCAGGAGGACGTCGACGTCGTCGGGTTGTCGATCCTGTCCGGCGCGCACATGACGCTGCTGCCCCGGATCGTGCGGATGCTGCGTGAGCAGGGTCTGGGGGACGTGCTCGTGACGGCCGGCGGGATCATCCCCGACGATGACGTGCCCGCGCTCAAGGAGGCGGGCGTCGCGGCGGTCTTCGGCCCGGGTACGACCATCGCCGAGGTCGCCGACTACCTCAGGGCGAACGCCCGGTCTCGCGACCAGGGGTGACCGCGCGCGGCCGGCCCGGGGCAGGGGATGCGGAGGCGCGCGCGGGTGAGCTAGCCGATGCCGCGGGTGCTGGCGACCGCGGGGCGCTGGCGCGGCTGCTGACGGCGGTCGAGAACCGGACGCCGATCGCGGAGGCCGCCCTGCGGCGGCTCTATCCGAAGGCGGGCCGGGCTCATCTGGTTGGCATCACCGGGCCGCCGGGGGCGGGCAAGTCCACCCTGGTCGCCTCGCTCATCGCCCAGGTCCGGGCGGCGGGTCGTTCGGTGGCCGTCATCGCGGTCGATCCATCGAGCCCGATCACCGGCGGCGCGCTGCTGGGCGATCGGGTCCGGATGCAGGCCTACGCGGGAGACCCCGACGTCTTCATCCGCTCCATGGCGGCGCGTGGACACGCGGGTGGCCTGGCCTCGACATCGGGAGCGGCAGCGGCGATGCTCGACGCGGCCGGCTTCGACCTGATCTTCATCGAGACCGTCGGGACCGGACAAAGCGAGGTCGAGGTCGCCGCCGCGGCGGACACGACCGTCGTCCTCGAGGCGCCCGAGATGGGGGACGAAGTGCAGGCGATCAAGGCCGGCCTGCTCGAGGTGGCGGACATCGTGGTCGTCAACAAGGGCGATCGCCCGGGCGCCCAGCGAACGGCGGCCCAGCTGCGGGCGATGCTCGTGGCAACGCCGAGGGCGGGCGGCGCAGCGAGGGCCGGACGACCTCGTCCGAAACAGCCGCAGGTCCTCATCACCACGGCGGCGACCGGGGCCGGCGTGCCGGAGCTGCTGGCGGCGCTGGATCGCCATCGTGCCGCCGGCCACGACAGCGCGACTCCGGCCGCACGCCTGGCCCGTGCGGAAGCACAGGTCTGGGCGATCCTGGCCGATCGGTTGCGCGGCTCGTTGGGCGAGGGACCGCGGGAGGCGACGACGAACGAGATGCTGGCCGCCGTGGCGGACCACCAGCTCGACCCGTATGCGGCCGCGGACCGCCTGCTGGCGTCGATCCTGGGGAAGGGACGGACGTGAGGGTCGAGCGTGTCTTCGTCGCCGGCGCAGGGTTGATGGGCCACGGCATCGCCCAGGTCCACGCCGCCATCGGCAAGCGGGTCGTCCTCTACGAGCCCGAACTCGCCCGCGCGGAGGCGGGACGCGCGCGCATCGCCGGCAACCTCGACCGGGCGGTCGCCAAGGGCCGCCTGTCGGCGGCGGATCGCGACGCGACCCTCGCGCGGGTCGAGCCGACGTCCGATCTCGGCCGGGTGTCGGACGCGGACCTTGTTGTCGAGGCCGTGTTCGAGGACGTCGACGTCAAGAGCGCCCTCTGGCGCGACCTCGACCGGCGCGCCCCGGCGGGCGCGATCTTCGCCTCCAACACGAGCTCCATCTCCATCGACCGGCTCGCTGCGGCTGTGTCCTCGCCGCGCTGGGCCCGCTTCGTGGGGACGCACTTCTTCAGCCCCGTGCCGGTCATGCC
>JALZAF010000065.1 GCA_030948505.1 Chloroflexota bacterium | reverse complement strand
CTCCCTACCTGTTCATCCCGCTCCGTGCGATGGCGGGACCACCAGAGATCTACGGGTCCCTCGCCACCGTCGACGGCTTCGTCAACCTCGTCACCGGCGCCGAGTTCCGGGGCAACATGCATTTCTTCTCGATCGAGAGCCTCGTCACGGCGTGGCATGGCCTGCCCGCGATCGTGGCCCATGTGCTCGCGGCGTCCTCGGCGGTGTTCCTCGTTGGAGGCGTCCTGGGGCTGGCGCTCCTTGCCCGCCGCGACCCCTGGCTCGCCTTGCTCATGGCGCTGCTCGCCGCCTCAGGCGTCTACTTCCTGGCCAACTACGTTGCGGACCTGTACCACTACCTGCTGGTTGGCTGGTTAGTGCTGGCCGTCGGCGTCGCCCTGAGCGGTGAGTGGCTCGTCCGCTCCCTGGCGGCCAGGGTCAGTCCGCGCGCGGGCGCGGTGCCGATCCTCATGCTGCTCCTGCCGCTTTCGATCCTGATCGGACAGTGGCCCCTGAACGACCAGAGCACGAACGTCGTAGGGGAGCGGTTCTCCGAGAAGGTGTTTTCCCTGCTCCCCCCGAACGCAGTACTGCTCACCTACTGGGACACGCTGACGACGCTCAGCTACAAGCACTGCATGGAGGGCGTGAGGCCGGACGTCACGCTGCGCTCGTACGATCCGGCCGACCGGGTCACGTGCGACCGAGTCGCGCCGCTGGAGGACGAGATCCGGCGAGGCCGGCCGGTCTACGCGTTGTTCGCGCGGCCCGGCGACGTCGAGCCGCTGCGCCGCACGTTCGATCTCATCGCTGGGCCAACGCTGGACCTGCCGTATGGGCAGCGCTACCTGGACTACCGGGCCCCCCTGTTCCAGGTCCGGCTCAAGGGCCAGGCCGGAAGCTGACGGGCTGCGGCCAGGTCGAGGGATCTCCGGTCAGCCGACCGGCGTCATCGCCTCGCGCGACAGAATCTCGATCACCGCGGCGTGGAGATCGCGCGTCTGAATGTCGCAGCGCTGGATGGCCGTCCGGTGGGTCGCCGGCCCCGGGCCCACGAGGACGGTCCGCAGGCCTGGCTGCCGCCGGCCGCACAGCTCCGGATCGCTGGTCAGGTACCAGGCCGTCGCCGGATCCGGATCGATTCCCACCGCGGCACGGATGTTCGGAAAGCCGTCCGGCAGATGGACCTGCTGGCTCCCCAGCAGCACCAGCTCATGGCCCGTATCGGCCAGCGTCTTGAGGGCTTCGGCGGCGTCGGAGGCCAGCGGCGGATCCGCCACCTCGACGGCGTCGGGTCGGGCGAGCAGGACTCCGGGGTCGAGATAGACGCGGCTCACAGGATTGGAGTCTCGACGTTGGCGCGGTCAGTTTTCGGCAGTCCCCGACCGATCTCCATAACAAGGGCGAGACAGCCGGTCGAGCGGTGGTGCGGTGCAATCGGACTGCAAGTGAAGGCGCCATTCGATAACGATTAGCAGGGGCCGCGGCGCCATACCCCAGGCGGCTATTCCAGCGAGTTGACCTCGATTCGGCTGACCACCTCTTCGACGCCGTCCACCTCCGACGCGACGGCCAGCACCTCGTCCTCGTCCTCCAGGTCGTCGACCGTGCCGGAGATGACTGTCCGGCCGCCGATCGTTTCCACCGACAGTCGATCGACCATGCCGCTCGTCGCCGCGTGGCTGGCCAAGGCCTCGAGGACGCGTTCGGTTCGCTCGTCCGGCCCGAACAACGCTGCCTCGTGATGATCGGCGTCGAACGGCTCGTCGTCGGCGCTCGTGCCGAAGCCGGCCGCGACGTTCGGCTGGCCGCCGGCACCCGGGACGACCGGCGGATCGACCGGCGGAACGTAGGTCATGCCTTCCTCGGCGGCCTCCTCCGGGTCGTCGGTCTCACCGTCGCGGAACTCCTGCTCGAGCAGCATCTCGAGGTTGGCCGCCTCGGGCTCGTCGGGCTGGTCGCTGTCCGGCGGCCGGGCCTCGAGATCGCCTTCGTAGATACGCGTGTCGGTCATCGACCCGAGCCGGTCGATCTCGTCGCCGCTGACGACCGCGGTCTGCCCGGCCGGGTCCCGGATGCCCGCCAGCTGCATGACGTCTTCGGGGGGCAAGGCTTCCGGATCGTCGCTCACGCCCTGGCCGGCGGCCAGGTCCTCGATCACGTGGGGCGGCTCTTCGGCGCGCTGCCTGCGCTGGTCGCTCATGTGATGCTCCTTTGGCCGTCCAGCATCGGTCAACCACAACGGACCCGCCGCGGCACCGCGGCGACCTATGTTGCTCCTGCCGGGGCCTCCTCGCCGGCGGTGATCGGAAACGGCAGCGCGATGGGATCGGCCGCCAGGCGGCTGCGACCTTCGGCGTCGAATCGGTCCAGGCCCAGGTCGTGGATGTCGAGGACGTCCGTCCGTCCGCGCAGTGCGAGGTCGGCAGCGATGCGGGCGACGGCGGGTCCCCACATCATCCCGTGGCCAGCGGCCGATGCGATGGTCAGACCGTCGACCACGTTGCCGTTCGGCAGGATGCCCGGGCCAAGAATCGGCAAGTGGTCCGGCGTGAAGTCGATGGTGGCGGCCCAGATGCGGCGGATTCCCAGACCGCGCGTGACGGGGACGAAGGCAGCCAGCCGCTCGCGCATGCGCTCGTAGAACGGCCAGTCGATCTGGCGGGCGACGCCAGGCGGTTCATCGGGATTGCTCCAGCCGAATAGCAGGCCATCCTCCTCCAGCCGCCAGTAGAGTCCAGCGCCCACGTCGAACACCATGGGCTGCGATTCGACCTGGAACGCGGGGTGCGGCTCGAGGAGGCAGACCGTGTGTCGCGCGGCTCCGGCCGGGACCCGCAGGCCCGCCAGTCGGCCGACCTCACGCAGCGTGGGGCCGCCGCTCAGGAGGACGCGGTCCGTCACGATGGACCCGGCGGACGTCTGCACGGCGACTACCTTGCTTTGGCCGCCGCCGATGGGCTGCGTGACGAGCCCGGTGAACGCCGTCCGTTCGCGGAGCTCGACACCCGCTGCCGCCATGGCCATCGAATAGGCCCGCACGTTGCGCGGCGGGTCGATGTGTCCGTCGCTGACGAGGAAGCTGCCGCCGCGGTGGCCGTCGGCCGCGAGCGTGGGATTGAGGCGGACCGCTTCGTCGGCCGACACCCAGCGCACGGGCAGGCCCTGGGCCTGTTGCATTGCCACACGCCCCCGGCCGACCCGCTCGTCTTCGGCGGTGATGGCGAGCAGCAGGTAGCCGAGCTCTCGGTAGCCCGAATCGGTGCCGATCAGCTCCCGCTGTCGGCGATAGAAGTCAATCGACCAGCGGCCCAGCGCCACGGTCGCGGGGGTCCCGCCCTGGGCGCGAACGACGCCCGCCGCGCGCGAGCTGGCACCCATCCCGACCAGGCCCTGCTCCAGGACCACCACACGCTCAGCTCCGTCCGTTCGGGCGAACCACGAGGCCCAGCCCCCGATCGTGCCGGCGCCGACGACCACCAGATCAGCCCGATCCTGCATGGTGAGGACGATACGCGGCGTCGCGGTTCCCGCAACCGGGGGTCGCGCAAGGCGCTCGGGTCGGCGGTCCTGCCCATGGCGGACCTCAGCCGTCGAGTGCGGCCCCCTCCACGCATACCGCCACCACGCCCAGGCCGGCGAGGCGATCGAAGGTGGCTCGGCGTCGGACCGTCCACGCCGCGACCTCCAGATGGGCGCGCTCCGCGCGCTCCAGGCCGCGCCGGTTGATCCCCCGCCACTGGACGGAAATGCCGCTGCATCCCACTTCGCGGGCCGTCGCGATGGTTGCTGGCTCGAGGTTCAGTGCGTTCAGCCAGCGCTTCCAGCCCGGACGCTGACGAGCGACTGCGAGTAGCTGGTCAGCGTGGAATGAGGAGATGACCGCGTTCCGCAGCTTGGGGCCGCGAGCCGCCTCCAGGACGGGCACCGCCGCGGCCGCGACATCTTCCTTGAACTCGACGTCGAGGAAGGCCGTCGCCGGCAGCGCGGCGAGAACCGCCTCGAGTGTGGGCAGGCCGAGTTCCGCCGCTTCGCGGGCCGAGATCGCGTCGAGCCGACGACGGAGGTGTTGAACGCGCTCGAGCGTCTCGTCGTGCAGCAGGACCGGGACGTCGTCCGCCGTCGCGCGCACGTCGAACTCGAGCCCGTCGCAGCCCGGAATCTCGAGCGCGGCAAGCAGCGCGGCGATGGTGTTCTCCGGGGCGCGGCGCCACTCGCCTCGATGGGCGAGCCGCAGGGGGCGGGCCGGCGCGGCGTGCGTCATGCGATGTGCATCATGCGAGGTGCGTCATGCGCCGACGACCAGCCGCGCCGAAAGCCCGAATGGGTCGTACGGGAGGAGCGTCGCCGCTCCAACCATCGGTCGGCCAGGTTGCGATTGTTGAGCGTCCCGACGTGCAGATCCTCCACTCCGGGAGGATCGCACATGACATGGACGCCTTGCCGGCCGGGGTAGGCTTGAGCCCGTCCGACGCCCAGGCCACTGCCGTGCGGAGGCGCCGCGACAGCTGGAGGTCCCGACTTTGCGGCTGCGATTGATTCCCCGTGAAGAGCGCTTCTTCGACCTGTTCGTCGAGGACGCGGCCAACGTCCTGGGCGCGGCCAGATTGCTCGAGGCATTCGTCCGAACCTACGACGCCGTCGAGCGGCGGGCAGGGGAAATCCGCGACGCCGAGCACCGCGGCGACGAGATCAGCCACGACATCGGCCGCCGCCTCGAGAGCACCTTCGTCACGCCCTTCGACCGCGAGGAGATCCACGGACTGATCAGCGCCCTCGACGACGTCCTCGACTACATCGAGGAAGTCGCCGATACCTTTGTCCTGTACCACATCGATGCGCCAACCCCCGTGGCGGTCGAGCAGGCGGCCATCGTCGTCCGCCAGTGCGAGCAGCTGCACGAGGCGCTGGGCCATCTGCGCGGCTTCAAGAACCTCGACAAGTACTGGATCGAGGTCCACCGCCTGGAGAACGAGGGCGACCGCATCGTCCGCAGCGCCATCGCCAGCCTGTTCGAGAAGGAGAAGAGCCCGATCGAGCTGATCAAGTGGAAGGAGATCTACACGCTCCTCGAGACGACGATCGACAAGTGCGAGGACGTCGCCAACATCATCGAGCGGATCGTGGTCAAGAACGCCTGACCATGGCGAAGCGGCCCATCCGCGTCCTGTTCGTCTGCACCGGCAACAGCGCCCGAAGCCAGATCGCAGAGGCGCTGCTGGAGAGGGTGGGTGGCGCGGCGTTCGAGGTCGAGTCGGCCGGCACGGACCCGAAGGGCGTCAACCCGTACACGGTCCGCATCCTGCGCGAGCAGGGTATCGACTGGTCGAAGGCGACGAGCAAGTCCGTGGGGCAGTTCGTCGGGGAGTCATTCGATCATGTCATCACGGTGTGCGACCAGGCCCGGCAGGTCTGCCCGGTCTTTCCGGGCCAGTACAGGTCGCTGCACTGGGATCTCGAGGATCCGGCCGAGGTGACGGGATCCGACGCTGACAGGGTTGATGCGTACCGGCGGACCTACGCGCAGCTGGCGACCCTGGTACCCGCGTTCATCGAATCCGTTACACCGCTTCGAGCACGAACAGCCGGGCGGTGAAGTCGCCGCGTGCCACTGCCTCGTCCTTGCTGGCCGCCAGCGACAGGCCCACGGCCATGAGCTCGTCGCCGCGGCGGGGGCCGACGTTCGCGCGCTCGACGCCGTCGTCCGCCGACGGCCACGTCGTCACGATGTAGGAGGAGGCGGGCTCGAGACCGCGGAGTCGCAACCGATCCTGTGGCGGAACCGGCCGGTTGAGGACCTGGTACCAGCCCACGATCGCCGCCCGACCGTGCTCCGATACGACCATCCAGGCGACTTCGTTGCCGTCGCCCTCGAATGGGCTCCGCAGCCGCACGAAGCGGCCCTGCTGGAAGACCTTGCGCCAGCGCTTGTAGAAGGCCACCTGGCCCGCGACCTCGCGGCGCTCTTCCACCGACATGGACGTGGGGTCCAGCTCGTAACCGAACACGCCGAAGAACGCCACGGCCGCCCGCGTCGCGAGCGGCGTGATGCGCCCGACCTGGTGGTTCGGGACGGCCGAAACGTGGGCCGCCATCGAGCTCAACGGGTAGGCGATCGAGGTTCCCCACTGGATGCCGAGCCGCTCGACCGCATCGGTGTCGTCGCTCGTCCACGCCTGCGGCGCGTAGGCCAGGAGTCCCGGATCGAAGCGGCCACCACCGCCGGCGCACGACTCGAACAGGATGTCCGGGAAGGCGGTTGTCAGGCGGCTGTACAGGTCATACACGCCCAGGATGTAGCGGTGGAAGAACTCGCCCTGGCGGTCCGCCGGCAGTGCCGCGCTCCACGGCTCGGTGATGTTGCGGTTCATGTCCCACTTCACATACGAGATGGGGCCGCTGCGCAGGACGTCGGATAGCACGCCGAACAGGTAGTCGACGACTTCCGGCCGCGCCATGTCGAGGACGAGCTGGCTGCGGCCCTCCGTGCGCGGCCGGACCGGGATGCCGACGGCCCAGTCGGGATGATCCGCGAACAATGTGCTGCGCTGGCTGACCATCTCGGGCTCGATCCAGAGCCCGAACTGCATGCCCAGGCCTTCGATCTGTCGCGCCAGCCCGTCCACCCCGTCGGGCAGCTTGCGGCGGTCGACGAACCAGTCGCCCAGTGAGCTCGTGTCGTCATTGCGTTGGCCGAACCAGCCGTCGTCGAGGACGAACAGCTCGATCCCCATGTCGTGGGCGGCGGAGGCCATGCCGACGAGCTTTTCGGCGTTGAAGTCGAAGTACGTCCCCTCCCAGTTGTTGAGCAGCACTGGTCGCAGCTTGTCGCGCCATGTCCCCCGGGCAAGGCGCTCGCGGTACAGCCGGTGATAGGCGTCGCTGACGCCGCCGAGGCCGTCGACCGAATGGACGATGACCGCCTCCGGCGTCGCGAACTCGCCGCCCGGATCGAGCCGCCAGGAGAAGGCCTCCGGGTTGATCCCGATCCGAACTCTTGTCGTGTCGTGCGAGTCCACCTCCGCCTCGGCCAGGAAGTTGCCCGAGTAGACGAGGCTGAAACCGATCGCCTCGCCCTGCGCCTCGGTCGTCGATTCGCGCTTGAGCGCCAGGAACGGGTTGTGCTGGTGGCTCGACGCCCCGCGCGACGACGAGACGGACTGGCGCCCGGCGCGCAGCGGGCGGCTCACCACCTGCCGCTCGCGGGCCCATTTGCCGCTCAGCTGGAGCATCTCCCAGCGCGCATCGGGCAGGTCGAGCGAGGCGCTCATCGCCGTCGTCAGCCGAACCCCCGTCGCGCCGCCGTTTCGGACGCGCAGGCTGCGTGCAACCGCGGGCACGTCGCGGAAGATCGTGTACGACAACCGCACCTCGAGGCCGCTCACGGCATCGAAGAGCACCACGGTCAGCGTGTCCGCCTCGTCGTCCGCTTCGACGTAGGTCGAGGGCAGGCCCAGGATCGGGTTCTTGCCGGCGAAGACGCGGTGCTCCGCGTAGGCCAGGTCCAGGACCGTCGAGCCGTCGGCATGCCTGACCTCGATGGCCGGTACGCGGTAATCGCCGCTGCCCGCGGTGGGGCATTCGAGGGCGACCGGGTCGCCGAGCCGGTTGTCGAACCCGGCGAATTCCCCGCCCAGGTGGCGGTACGAGGTGCCCGGGGCCAGCCGAGCACCGAAATGGAGGCAGCCCAAGGCGCCGTTGTCGAGCACCGCCAGCACGTAGCTGATGCGGTCGTTGTAGAGGTGGTACTGGCGCGCCTCGGCGTCCCACTCGATCGGCATGCTCAGTCCACCTCGAGCGGATGGAGCGACCAGGACCAACGATAGGTGCCCGGGCCCACGATGTATGGCGGGAGCGTGTCAGGGCCGCAGCTGGCCGTACCCAGGCCGCGATGGGCGGCGTCGAGGTGGATGATCGTCTCCCGTCGTGGCACGAGTTCGACGTCGTGCGAGGCCGAAGCCAGGTCGGCGGCGCTGAAGTGGGTCGCCGACACCTGCGATGGACGACCCAGGTCGATGCGCAGGCCCCGCCGGCCGCTACTCCGGCCATCGTGCAGGCGCAACCAGCGCACGTCGGCATGGCCGCCGTTCTCCTGCGGCCGCACGTACGGCACATACTGCTCGCTAACGGTCGAGCGCCACAGGCCGATCGCGCCGCCGCGACGGCGGTCCGGGTAGGTCTCGATCGGGCCGCTGCCGAACCATTCGAGCTGCTCGGGGCCCGCCTTGACCTCGAGGACCGTCCCGACCCGGGCCAAGTCGCGAAGCTCGCGCGGAATGTCCGCCCGCTCCTCGATCGAGACCCAGCCGCCGGCCAGGCCATGCAGGCTCTGCTGGTGCCGGATCACCAGGCCGGCCGCCGTGCGGTACTCGCCCTTCACGACGACCGTCGCGCCCTTGCGCTCGATGGACACCAGGCGTCGTTCGAGGCGGTCGAGGCCCGCTTCGGACCAGATCCCGGCCATCCCACCGATCCGATCGTTGTCGGTCGGGGCACGCCACAGCGACAGCGTCGGCGGTGCGGCGAGCAGATCGTGCACGAGCAGGCCGCCATCGTCCACGTTCGGTGCTGCCCCGGCGGCAGGCGGCGGCGCCTCTTTCGAGGCCGGTTTGCCGTCGAGTGGAAACTGGGCCCAGCTGACCTCGAATCCCGTCGGGGCCCACGCCTCATCGGCAGCAGTCACAAAGCGCAGCGTCAGCCACGCATCACGGCCGCGGGCCTTCGCCCAGGCGGCGGTCGGAACGCGGACCTCGCCGCGCTTGCCGGGCTTCAGCGAAGGCAGCTTGACATCGCCCTGCGCGGTCACCTCGCCGTCGACGGAGATCTCGTAGCGGGCGCGCAGCCAGCCGAGGTCGCGAACCTCGCCCCAGTTACGCAGCTCGACGCGACCGTCGCGCAGGCTCTTGGCGGTGGCGCTGGCGCGGACCGGCGCGGCCAGCTGCTTGTGCTCCCAAAGCGCCGGCTTGGGGCGCCGATCCGGCCAGACCAGGCCGTCGAGGCAGAAGTTGCCGTCATTGGGCGTGTCGCCGAAGTCGCCGCCGTAGGCCCAGCGCTTTCGGCCATCGGGCAGGTCCTGGACGAGGCCGTGATCCCACCACTCCCAGATGAACCCACCCTGCAGCCCGGGTGTGGATTCGATCGCCTCCCAGTACTCGGCCAGCGTGCCGTTGCTGTTGCCCATCGCGTGCGAGTACTCGCACATGATCAGCGGATGGCGCTGCTTGCCCGACCGGGTGTGGGCCACGATCCATTGCACCGGCGGATACATCGGACAGGTGATGTCGCTGACCCTTTGTTCGCTGGTCCAATCGAACCGGATGGCGCCTTCGTAATGGAGCGGGCGCGATGGGTCGTAGCGGCGCAACCACGCCGCCGCCGCTTCGTGATTCGCGCCGTGGCCAGACTCGTTGCCCAACGACCACAGGATGACCGAGGCGTGGTTCTTGTCACGCAGCACCATGCGCGACACGCGGTCGACCCACGCCCCCAGGTAGCGCAGGTCGTCGCACAGGGTGCCCCAGAAGGCGTGCGATTCGATGTCCGCCTCGGCGATGACGTACATGCCCAGCTCGTCGGTCAGCTCGAGGAACGCCGGGTCGTTCGGGTAGTGCGATGTGCGCACCGCGTTGAACCCGAATTGCTTCATCTGGATGAGATCCGCGCGCATCTCGTCGCGGGTCATGACTCGCCCAGTGTGCTGGTTGAAATCGTGGCGGTTGACGCCGCGGATGAAGACCCGCCGGCCGTTGAGCAGGAGATCGAGCCCACGGATCTCGACGCTGCGGAACCCGACGCGCAGCTCCACCTCTTCGGCGATCTCTCCGTCGGGTGAGCGCAAGGTCACCTGGAGCGTGTACAGGCGCGGCTCCTCCGGCGACCAGGGCGCGACCTTTGGAACCTCGATCCTCCAGTCGACGACGCCGCGCGGCGCCGGGACCTGCCAGTCGTGCAGCTCCTGCCACTCCGCCGCCTGGGCCCTGTTCAGCTTCAGGCCCGCCGCGCGCCGACCCTGGACATCCCATTTCTCTCGGCTCCAGCTGCCTCGCTCGTCGCGCGGCGCGGGCGTGGGCACCTCCGCACGAAAGGGC
>JALZAF010000036.1 GCA_030948505.1 Chloroflexota bacterium | reverse complement strand
ACGTCCGACCGCGCTGGCGACCTGACGACCCGGATCCGCCGCCATCGACGCGCCTGGCCGAGGCGGCCGGCGCCCCTGCGGGCCGGCCGCTCCTCCTCTACCAGGGCGCGTTCCGCGAGGGCCAGGGCATCGACATGCTCCTCGCGGCGCTGCGCGAACCGATCCTCCGGGAGCACGCGCTCACGACCGTCTTCATGGGCTTCGGGACGCTCGAGGCCCCGCTCCGTGCCGCCGCGGCGCGCGACCCTGGCCGGATCGTCGTCCTGCCGGCGGTGCCTTCGGGCGAGCTGCTCGAGTGGACGTCCGGGGCCACGGTTTCGTTCGTCGGTGCGCCGCCGATCACCATCAACCAGCGCCTGACGGCCCCCAACAAGCTGTTCGAGAGCCTGATGGCCGGCGTCCCCGTCATCGTGGCCGCCGGCACCGCGACCGCCCAGCTGGTGGAGGAGGCCGGCGCCGGGACTCCGGTCGCGCCGTGGACCCCGGCGGCGACGGCGTCGGCGATCGCAGCGCTGCTCGACCTGCCGGACGCGGAACGGCTGGCGCTGCGGCGGCGGATCCGGGCCGCGGCCCTCGAGCGCTTCAGCTGGGAGACGCTCCGTCCGTCGGTGGTGGAGCTCTACCGGGGCGTCGCGGGCGGGCGATCGTGACGCGCCGCGTTGTGCTCCTCCTCAATAACCCGTTCACCGCCGATTCGCGATCGTGGAAGCTGGCCGGCTCGCTGGCCACGGCGGGCTGCGCCGTCACCGTGGTCGCGCGCGCAGGGGACGGACTCCCCGGGCGAGAGCAGCGCGACGGTTTCACGATCCTGCGCATCACCCAGCCGCGGCCTCTGCCGTGGCTTCCGGTGCCCGGCCTTCCGGCCGCCGGCACGGCCCGCCCACGCAGGCGACTGCGTGACGGCGTGGGGCGGGCGGCTCAGGCCATCCGCTACCTGCTCCTCACCCGGGCGTGGGCGGCCGCGATCGCGAAGCTGATCGATGGCGCCGAGGTGTGGCAATCGGAGGGCCTCGTGACGCTGCCGGTCGCCCTGGCCCTGCGACGCAAGCTGGGCGGGGTCGTGGTGTACGACTCGCGCGACCTGCACGTCGAGAGCGGCCGCTTCGCCCGTCTGCCCGGTCCGTGGCGTCGCCTGCTCGCAGGTCGAGAGCGGGCCTGGGCGCGGTCGGCGGATGCGCTCGTCACCGTCAATCGGCCGTACGCGCGCGAGCTCGAACGGACCCTCGGCCGAGCCGCGACCATCGTCTTCAACGGGCCGCAGGTGACGAGCGGCGCCCACTCCGGCGACCCGATACCCACGCCGCCCCGGATCTTCCACGAGCGGTTCGGGCTGTCCGCGACGACGCGGGTTGCCCTCGCTGTCGGTGCCGTCGTGCCCAACCGCGGGATCGAGCAGGCGTGCGAGGCGATCGGCATGGTCGACGACGCGGTCCTCGTCGTGGTCGGTGACGGCGAGGCCAAGTCGCGCATCGCCGCCTGGGCGGGCACCCTCGGCCACGCCTCGCGGATCCGGTTCCTCGAGGCCGTCCCGCCCGACGAGCTGCCGCGCCTGACGGCCGCGGCCGACGTGGCCGTCATGCCCATCCAGCCGAGCACCCTCAACCATCGGCTGACGACGCCGACCCGGCTGTTCGACGCCCTCGGGGCCGGCCTGCCGGTCGTCGCGTCGGACCTGCCGGGGATGGCCGAGATCGTGCGCGAGACGGGCTGCGGCGTGCTGTGCGACCCGACGTCGCCGGCCGATATCGCCCGCGCGCTGCGCGAGGTGCTCGACGCCCCCGCCGATCGGCTGGCCGCGTGGCGCGCCGCATCGTTGGCCGCTGGGCGCGGCCCCTACGCCTGGGGCCGGCAGGTTGAGACGCTGCTCGCGCTGTACGAGTCGATCGCGCCGGAGGCGGTTCGGCCCTAGCCGGTCCGGCCTCTGCGCTTGACCCGATCCGCCGCCGGCTTTTCCAGCACGACCTGGAAGAAGTCCCTCGCCAGGTCGACGCGCGGGTAGCGGCCCAGCACCCCTTCGAAGCGCCGGTAGAACTCCTCGTCGAGGGGCGTCTCGCGGAAGTTGCGGGCCAGCGTGCGGAACCCGATGCGCCGGAAATGGTCCTCGTACTCCGCCCAGGTCAGGCGGTTGACCCAGGCTGCGCCCTCTTCCGGTCGCCCGCGGCGACGGTAGAACTCGTGGAACACGTCGTCGGTGAAGAGCAGGTGGGGGAACGGGAAGAAGACGTCCTTGTAGCGATGCGAGGCCATCGGTCCGCGGTACAGGTTGGCGGAGATCCAGGCCAGGCCGCCCGGCTTGAGGATCCGGTACAGCTCCTCCAGCGCGGCGTACGGATGCTCGACATGCTCGAAGACGTAGAACGAGTAGACGCGATCGAAGAAGTCAGCCTCGAACGGCTTGTCGAGCGCCAGGTCGGCCAGTACGAGGTGGGTCCGATCGTCGGCGAGCTCCTTCCATGAAGCGCGCTCCTGGATGTCGATGCCCCACGCGTCGGACCCGAAATGGTGGCCCAGCAGCCAGACCTCGAAGCCGCCGCCGCAGCCGAACTCGAGGACGCGCTTGTCCTTGAGGTCGACTGACTGATGGACCCACAGCAGCCGCTCGCGAGCGCGGTTCGCCATCGACGCGTCGTCGTACTGCAGCGGCGCGGGCACGAGTGGCCGGGCGGCGTACTCCTCGTTGAGACGCTCGAACAATTCGATGTCGAAGCGCGTCTGAGGCTCTGAGGTGGCGTGGCGGGTGCGGACCATCACAAACGGCGCTTCGATCCGCGGCGGGCTGGGCCAGGCGTCATCCACGGCCGACGGCTTCGGCTCGACGACGAATGACCTGGGCGCGGCGTCGGCCGACTCGGAGGTCACCTCCCGACGCGGCCCCGCGGCCGTCGACCGGCGCGAGCCGTTGTGCGACGGCATGATCCCCGCGGAAACGCGACGCGCCGCCCGCATGGCCACGTCGCGACCGACCGGAAGTCGCTCGACGATCGATCTGGCCGTGCGACGCACGCCGGGCGAGCCCGCCAAGCGCCTGAGCATCGTCACCCGCCCTGTCCCCCGACTACCCTCCGCTCGCAATCCTACTCGCGCTCCGTCGGGTCGGTTCGATCGCCCCAACCGTTCAGCCGCTCGGCACCCGGGCGAATCGTTGCGCCTCGGCTTCCGCCAGCAGCTTGCTCTCCTCGACCCGCTGGCGATACAGGTCGACGATCTCCTTTGGCCCGCCCTCGCGGATGATCTGACCCCGTTCCAGGAGGATGGCGCGGTTGCAGAACTCCGTGACGTAGGTCAGGTCGTGGGTCACGAGCACGATCGCCTTGGCCTTGTCGATCAGTTCGCGGATGCGTGCCTGGCTCCGTGCGCGGAAGGTCTGGTCGCCGGTCCCCAGCACCTCGTCCAGCAGCAGGATGTCCGGGGTGATGGCGGTCGCGATGGCGAAGCCGAGCCGGGCTCGCATGCCGGTCGAGTAGGTCTTCACCGGGGCATCGATGAACTGGCCGATGTCGGCGAACTCCACGATCGACGGCGCGAGCGAGGCCATCTCGCGGTGGTCGATGCCCAGGAACGCGGCCACGAGGTCGATGTTGTCCCGGCCGCTGAGCTCCAGCTCGAAGCCCGCGCCGAGGGTGAGCAGCGTCGACACCCGGCCGTGGGTCTCGATCCCGCCCTCGCTCGGCTCGAGGATGCCGGCCAGGGCGAGGAGCAGGGTGCTCTTGCCGGCCCCGTTCGGACCGATCACCGCCAGTGACTCGCCGTGATCGAGCCGGAAGTCGAGATGGCGGATGGCCCAGAAATTGCGGGGCGTCCCGTCGTTGCTGCGGATGAGGCTCGGGAGCGAGCTCTTGAGCGTCGTCCTGCGCGTCAGCCGCAGGTTGTAGCGGATTCCGAGGTCGTGCACGGCGATGGCCGGCCGGCTGCCAGCTCGCAGCGGCGGCGGTGATGCGGTCATCAAAGGATGCGTGCGAATGCCGGCTCGACCCGCTTGAAGAAGGCGAGCGCAACGACGAGGAACAACAGCGAGAAGGCGAGCACGACCAGCAGGCCCAGCCAGTCCGGGCCGGTCGTCCCGTACGTCACCGCGCGGTATGACTCGAACAGCGGCCCGAACGGGTTGAGGTTGAGCAGATCGCGGATTGGATTGTTGCCGCCGCCCGTCACCTCCTTGAGCGAGTACAGCGCGGGCGACAGGTAGAACCACAGTCGAAGCAGGTGGCGCAGCACGTTCTGCACGTCCCGGTAGAAGGCATTGACGGCGGCCAGCATGATGCCGAGGGCGAGGGTGAAGACGTACTGCACGACGGCGATGACGGGGATCAGCAGGACCCACGGGCTCAGCCGGTCCAGGTAGAAGAGGTAGACGATGGCCAGTGCGATGAGCCCGATGAGGAAGCTCATGGTGCCGGCTGTGATCGACGCGACGGGCAGCACGACCTTGGGGAACTGGATCTGGCGAATCAGCGACTGGCGCCCGGTGACCGACAACGTCGCGTCGTTGAGGGTCGTGCTGAACCACTTCCAGGGCAGGATCGCGGCGAAGATGAACAACGGGTAATCGGGCGTCGGCCGCTTGAAGATGACCTGCACGAGGATCACGTAGACGGCCATCTGGAGGAGTGGGTCGAAGATCCACCACAGCTGGCCGAAGGCCGTGTCGGCATGCGTTCGCTTGAGGTCCGCGCCGACCAGGTAGCGGATCAGCCGCTGCCGCTGGGCGATATCGCGGAAGCCCTCCATTGCCAGCGAGAGGGGTCCGCGCTGAGCCGCCGTCAGGCGGGTCGTGACGAGCGCCTCGGTCTGAGAGCCGGTCATGGGCCGACTGAGGGTATCACGCACAAAATGGCCGGCGCGGATGCCACCGGCGACCTCGAATCACGTGCCGCGCGAGGCCGGCAGCGCCATCGGGCGAGGCGCCGCGATGCGCTCTGCGACCGCGCGGCTGAAGTCCGCCGAGAGGCGCGCCGGGTCGTATTCGCGGGCCGCGCGCAGGGCGGCCTGGCGGGACTCAGGGGTGCGCAACTCGTCGGCCGCAACCATCGCCGCCAGCAGCGAATCAGAATCGCCCGGCATGAACGTCCGCCCGATCTCCGGGGTCACGACTTCGGCGATGCCGCCGACGGCCGGGGCGACCACGGGCAGCCCGAATGACAGGGCGAGCATGAGCACGCCCGAGTTGAGGGACCGCAGGTAAGGCAGGACGACGATGTCGGCGGCCCGCAGGAAGAGCTGCATGTCGTCGCCGGGGATGCGGCCCTCGTGCAACGAGATGAATGGGTGGAGGACGCATCGACGCAGGAAGTCGTCGACCTCCGGACCGGGGGAGGCGGCCCCGGCGACGAGCAGCTGGCGCCGTCCCGGGTCGCGCTCGCACAGGATCTCGAAGGCGTCGAGCAGCTGGCGCACGCCCTTGTAGGGCTTGATGGCGCCGAGCAGCGCGTAGACCGTGCTGTCCTGGTCGAGGGCGAGGGCCCAGCGTGCCTCGGGCCGCGAGATGGTATCGACGTACGCCCCGATGTAGTTCGGGTGGGGGACGTGGATCGTCCGCTCCTCGGGGATCGAAAACCACTCCCCGACCTCGGCCGGGGTGTTCTTCGACAGCACATGGACGATGGCGCAGCGGTCGGCGATGGCCTGCTGCAGCTCCGCCTCGAGGTCGTGCAATCGGGCGTCGTGGGGGATGATGTTGTGAACCGTCCAGATCAGCGAGCCACCATTGGCGATGAAGCGATCCAGCTTGTCGGTGAACTCGGTCAGGGCCGCCCGGCCGCTGGCTCGCCCGGAGGTCCGGGCCAGGACGCCGTTGGTCCAGTGGAGATGGAGAACGGGTCGCACGCCGGCCGCATCGGTGACGGCGACGACATCGTCGAGGTCGGACAGGTCGTACAGCCGGATCGGGGCGATGCCGTGATCCCAGGCCGCCTGGTAGAGGAGGGCCTGGTAGGGATTGACCCGTGCGACGGGGTGATACGCGAGGACGATCGGGTCGTCATGTCCAAGGCCCTGGAGCTGGGCAATGGCCGCGGCGACCTCCGCGGCGACGTATCCGGATTCGTTTGTCCGGCCCCTGATCTCGCCGTTCATACGGCGGCGGGCTGCTCGGTGGCCTCACCCTGCAGTCCGTGGCCAGCGGCCAACCCTTCGTAGACGGCCCGGTAGCGCTCGCCGTTGGCCGCCCAGGTCCGCTCGGCCAGGACCCATTGCCGACCGGCCTGCCCGTAGCGGGCGATCAGGTCGGGATGGTCGATGAGCTGCTCGAGGGTGGTGGCCAGTCCTGCCGCGTCGTCGTGAGGAAATGCCAGGCCACGCTCGCCGGGCGCCGCGATCTCGACCAGGGCCGGCAGATCGGAAACCACCACCGGCTTGCCCATCGCCATCGCCTCGAACGGCTTGAGCGGGGTCACATAGCGCGAGGCACGGTCGTTGCGGCGCGGAACCACGAACACGTCCAGCAGTGCGTAATGGGCGCGGACAGCCGCATGGGGGATGCGACCGGTGAAGACCACGGCCCCGCCGACGCCCGCCTTTCGTGCCCGCTCCTCGAGCTCCGGACGGCGCTGCCCGTCGCCGACGATCAGGCAGGCCACCTTGCGGCCGCGACGAAGGAGCGCAGCGGTGGCGTCGATCAGCAGCTCCTGCCCTTCGCGCGGGTGATCCAGGTTGCTGACGTAGCCGAAGACCGTCCTGCCCTCGAGGCCGTAGCGGCGGCGGAGCTCCGGATCCGGGTCCATTGGCTGGAAGGCGTCGGGATCGACGCCGTTGGGCAGGACGAAGACACGCTCGGCGGGGACTCCGCGGGCCACGATGTCCGCTCGCATCGACTCGCCGATCGTGATGACCGCGTCGGCCGCCTGCATCGCGCGGTTCTCCGTCGAGTGGCGGCGCTCGTAGTGCTCAGTCTGCTCGGCGTGGTCGTGATCGCTGGTCCACGTCGTCTCGAAGAACGAGCGGACTTCGTAGACGAGCGGCAGCCGAAGGTGCTCCCGGAGGGCCATTCCCACCAGGGCCGTATCGAACCCCCTGAAGCCCGACGAGGCGTGGATGACGGCCGGCCGCTCACGCCGCGCGACCCGCGACGCCAGCCAGGCGTAGTCGCGCAGGTTGACGTCGAACGGCTCCGTGGTGGAGTAGCCGGGACCCAGGTCGAGGCGGTGGTGGCGGATGCCATCGATGTCTTCTTCCAGCGGAAAGTCGTCGATGCCTTCCTTGCGCGGGAACCCGAGCGAGGTCACGACGAAGGGCTCGAGGCCGGCCGCTCGTTGCGCCAGCAGCGTGTAGCGGCTGCGCATCGTGAACCCGTTCTGGAGGTAGGGGATCGATTCCTTGAGGAGGTGCATCACCACGCGCGGGTTACGCGGAACGATGGGACGCGAGGGGCCCGGGATGCGCGGCAGCCAGCGCGGGTCCGTCTCGATGAGCCGGCCGATCCATTGCCGCTCCTGGAACTCGAAGCGCGGCTCGTCCTTCAACTGGCGGATGCGATGCAGCGTGGAGACAATTCCGGTGACGTCGCCGCGACGGGCGTGGATGTCGCGCGCGAGCATCAACGCCCTGACGCTGTCGGGGTGGCGCTCCAGGACTTCCTCGACCAGCTGGAGGGCGGTGTCGTAGCGAGCCGCCTCGTAGGCATGGCGGATCCGCCGGAAGGCCATCGGATCCAGCCACGGTTCGTGCCAGCCCTTCGACGACCGTCGGGTGCGAGTCCCTGTGTCCGCCGGCGAACCGCTCAGCAGCGAGTACGCATCGCGGGCAACGGCCAGCAGCGCCTCGTCGCGCGGCGGAGGAAGGAGGTCCGCGAGTCGGCGCACAAGCCCTTTGAGCGTGCCGTTGATCCCGCTGTCGGGGATCCTTGCCATCGGGCCCGACCGCTCGCGCCGCCGGTCAGCCATGGGAGTGCTTCGACATCGCGCTCAGGATAGTCGAGCGGCGCCGGGGGCCCTTGCGGCGGGCCTTGACGCGGCATCCGATCAGGTCTTCACGCCCCGCCCGGCCGGCCCGCGGCGGCTCAGGCGACGCCGAGGCGCTCGTAGAGCTGGCGATAGCGGAGCCCGTTCTGGCGCCAGGTCCGGTTGGCAGATACCCATTCGCGGGCAGCCGCACCCAGCTCCGCCCGGCGGACCGGATCGTCGAGCAGGGGCTCCACGACGTCAGCCAGGCTGGTCGCGTCGCCCGCCCGGAAGGTGTGACCGGTCTTGCCGTCGCTGACGATCTCCTTCAACGCCGCAACGTCGCTGACGACGAGCGTGCGCTGGAGCGCCATCGCTTCGAAGGGCTTGAGCGGCGTGACCAGTTGCGACACCCGGTCGGCTGTTCGCGGCACGACGAAGACGTCGATGAGGGAGTAGTAGGCGGTCACGCGATCGTGCGGGACGCGGCCGGTGAAGATCACCCGGGCGGCAAGGTCCGGCTGGCCGGCTCGAGCCTCGAGAGCTGCGCGATCCTCGCCGTCGCCGACGAGCAGGACCCGGATGCGATGAGCCCGGGCGAGCAGGATCGCGGCCGCGTCGAGCAGCGTGCCGATGCCCTCCAGCCTGTTGAGGGTCGAGACGTAGCCCAGGACGGTGTCGCCGGGCTCGATGCCGAGCGACGCGGCGAGTGCATCGTCCCGTTGGCGAGGCTCGAACCGCTCGATGTCGACGGCGTTGGGGATCACGACCAGTTTGGCCGGATCGCAGCCGCGCGAGACGATCTCCGCAAGCATCGTCTCCGACAGCGTGACGACCGCATCCGCGGCCAGCATGCAGGCCGTCTCCGCGTCTCGCGCGCCGCGGTACCGGTCTGCCTCCTCGGCTTCGGCTTCGCCCCCGCCCGCGGCGGTGCGCGACGCCCAGGTCTCCTCGAGGAAGCCGCGCACCTCATACACCACGGGAATATCGAACCGATCCCGCAGCGCCAGTGCGACCTGGGCGTTGAGGAAATTCGAGGCCGGATGCAGGACGGCGGGACGGAGCTCATGGACGAGGCGCGCTGCGGCGCGAGCCGTCGCCGTCGTCAGCACATCCGGGCCGGTGCCAGGCTCGAGGTCGGGCAGCAGGCGATGGTACGGAACCCCCTCGATCGCCTGGCTGCGCGGCGCGCCGGCGACGCCGTCGATGAGCGGGAAGCCGGCCCGGGTGGCGAGGTGCGGATCGAGGCCCGCATCCAGCTGGCTGCGCGCGATCGACTGCGTCCGCACCGTGTAGCCGGCTTCGCGGTAGGGCAGCGAGTTGGTCAGCAGATGGAGGACGCGGCCCCGAACGGGCGACAGCGGCCCGCGCGGCGCGGACGCATCCAGGCTGGGACGCCAGCCGGGCTGAAGCACCTGCAGCTCACCCTCGGCGGCGCGGAGA
>JALZAF010000034.1 GCA_030948505.1 Chloroflexota bacterium | reverse complement strand
GGCTCAGGCCTGGCCGCTGACCTGCTTCATCTCGGCTGTCTCGCCGCCGACCTCGTCCCAGATCCTGACGCTGCGGCTCTCCTTGATGAAGAGGCCGCCCACGATGACCGTGATGATCGCGACCGTGATCGGGTAGATCAGCCCCGCGTAAAGATTGCCGGTCGCGGTCAGCAACCCGGCCGCGATGAGCGGCAGGAAGCCGCCGAACCAGCCGTTGCCGAGGTGATACGGGATGGAAAGGCTGGTGTAGCGGATACGGGCCGGGAAGTACTCCACGAGGAACGCCGCGATCGGCCCGTAGACCATGGTCACGAAGACGACCTGGATCCAGACCAGGATCATCAGCGGCAGGATCTCCGGCTGAGCGACGGTCGGCGTGACACCGTCCGCCCCGACGAACTTGCCGGCAGCCTTGCCGGCGGTCGCCAGCACCCCCTGCGGGTGGGCGAACTGGGTCATGAGAGTGTAGATCGGGTAGTACGTGATGGCCGCGATCGCGCAGCCGGCCAGGATGATCGGTTTGCGCCCGACTCGGTCGGACAGCCGGCCGAAGAAGAGGAAGAACGGCGTCGCGAACACGATCGCCGTGCCCACGATCAGGTACGCATCCTGGAACCTCACCCCAAGGTTGGTGCCCAGGAAGAACAGGGCCTGGAACTGGCCCTGGTACCAGACGACCGCCTGGCCGGCCGTGGCGCCGAACAGGGCCAGGATGATGAGCCTGCGGTTTTGCGGGTTGCCGAAGCTCTCCCGCCAGGGCGACGTCGACGACTTGCCTTCCGCCTTGAGGCGGGCGAAGAGCGGCGTCTCCTGGAGGCGCAGGCGGATGATCAGGGCGATCACGACGAGGATCGCCGACAGCAGGAACGGGATCCGCCAGCCGTAGGAGGTGAAGTCGGCCGAGCTCATGTTGAGCCGGAAGATGGCAATGATCACGAGGGCAAGCAGGAGCCCGACGGTGGCCGTCGTCTGGATCCAGCTCGTGTAGGCACCCCGCTTGGCATCCGGGCTGTGCTCGGCGACATAGATCGCGGCACCGCCATATTCGCCGCCGAGGGCGAGGCCCTGGGCGAGCCGCAGGAAGACCAGGATGGCTGGGGCGAGCAAGCCGATCTGAGCGTACGTCGGCAGCACGCCGACCAGCGCCGTCGCGAGGCCCATCACCGTGATCGTCACGAGGAAGGTGAACTTGCGGCCGATGATGTCGCCGATCCGCCCGAACACGGCCGCCCCGAACGGCCGCACGGCGAACCCCGCACCGAACGTGGCCAGTGAGGCGAGCAGCGCGGCCGTCGCGTTCTCGGCCGGAAAGAACTGGGTGGAGAAGAAGGCCGCGAGCACGCCGTACAGGTAGAAGTCGTACCACTCGATCACCGTCCCGATCGCGGACGCGCCGATCACGAACGGGATCTTGTAGTCGTAGGTCTGCGCCGGGGCGCCGGCGATCGCGCCTGTGGCCAAGGTCGTCCTCCTCCCGGGCTGGCACGGCTCGTCCGTGCGAATTGGGCGACGCCACGATCCTCCCGTGACGCCGCGATGGCACCCACAAAATCCGCATACGCCCGAGCGCGACGCCATTACAGCGGCATCGCAGCAACGGCGCGGGCCGCCGGCGATTGGCCTCCGCTACACTCGCCCGACGATGACGACCGAAGCCCGCGGCGGACCCGCTGCGCCCTCCGCTGCGCCGGCGAAGACCCCTCGGCCACGCATCTTCAGCGGAATCCAGCCTTCGGGTACCGTCCACCTGGGCAACGACCTGGGCGCGATCCGCAACTACGTCCGGATGCAGGACGAGTTCGAGGCCATCTACTGCATCGTCGACTACCACGCGCTGACGAGCACCCACGATCCCGGCGTCCTGCGCCAGCGAACACGCGAGATGGCCGCCGCCCTGCTTGCGCTGGGGCTCGATCCGGACCGCTGCACATTGTTCGTCCAGTCGCACCGGCCCGAGCACACCGAGCTCGCCTGGCTGCTCAGCACGGTGACGCCAGTCAGCTGGCTGGAGCGCACGCCGACCTACAAGGAGAAGCGGCAGACCCAGCCGGACGACATCAACCACGGGCTGTTGACGTACCCCGTGCTGCAGGCCGCCGACATCGTCATCTACAAGGCGACGCAGGTGCCGGTCGGCCGCGACCAGGCGGCCCATCTCGAGCTGTCGCGCGAGATCGTGCGGGCCTTCAACCACCGCTACGGCGATACGTTCCCGGAGCCGCTCGCGGTCCACACCGACGCCCCCAACGTCCTCGGCACCGATGGCGTGCGCAAGATGTCGAAGTCGGTCGGCAACACGATCGACATCCTGGCCGAGCCGGACGTGATCCGGAAACAGGTCATGTCGATGGTCACCGACACCCAGCGGATCCGGCGCACGGACCCCGGCCGGCCGGAGGTCTGCAACGTCTGCCAGCTGCAGCCGTATTTCGGTGCCGACTACGAGTCGCTGTGGGAGGGCGAGCGGACGGCACGGACCGGCTGCGTGGACATGAAACGGCTGCTGGCCGACCGCATCGTCGCCCACTACGCTCCCGCCCGGGCCCGCTACCTGGAGCTCATGGCCGACTGGCGACAGGTCGAGGCGATCCTGGAGCAGGGCGCGGAGCGGCTGCTGCCGATGGCGGCGGCAACGATGGCGGAAGTCCGGGTGAAGATGGGGCTACGCTGAGGTCGCTACCATGACCGCAGGGGAGGGGCTGCCTCTCCCCATCGATACCGTCGATTCCGTGCGGGGAGCCCAGCCGCGATCATGGCCATCGAGCTGACCGAGCGCCGGCGCCGCTGGGTCGACGCGCTGATCATCCTGTCCACGATCGCCGTCGGCTTCGTGGTCCTCGGCTTCCTGGCGGACCTCTTCTACTTCCTGGGCGACGTCATCCTCGTCTTCTTCCTGGCCTGGCTGCTCGCCTTCATCCTGAGCCCGCTCGTCTCCCGGCTCACGGCTGCGGTCCCGCTCCTGCCCCGCGTCGGGGCCGTCATCCTCGTCTACACCCTGCTGCTGGGCGGCCTCATCCTGGTGGCCGTCCTGGTGGCCGGGGCAATGGCCAAGTCGATCGCCGACTTCATCGCCAGCGTGCCCAGCCTCAAGACGCAGCTGCCCCAGATCGTCGCCCCGTGGCAGGAGCGCCTCGACGCCCTGGGGCTGTCGCAAATCAATCTCGTGGTCCAGGCGGGCGACTTCCTCAACAACCTCAACCGCTATGCGGAGCAGCTGTCGGGGCCCCTCCAGCAGCTCGCGGTGGCGAGCCTCGGCGCGCTCGGCAACCTGCTGATCGTGCTCATCCTGTCGCTGTACATCGTCATCGACCGCGATCGGATCCTGTCGTTCATCAACCGGATGGTGCCGCCCGGCTTCCACGAGGACGTCCGGCTCCTCGAAACGAGCGTCGCCAAGTCCTTCGGCGGCTTCCTGCGCGGCCAGGCGCTGGTCGGGCTGACGTACGGCCTCGTGGCGGTCGTGACCAGCGGCGTGCTGGGCCTCGCCTACCTGCCGGTGACCTCGGCCATCGCCGGGCTGCTGATGGCGATCCCCTTCTTCGGGCCGTTCGTCTCGTGGGTCCCGCCGGTCCTGGTCGCCGTGCTGGTGAAGCCGGACGCGACGATTCCGGCCTTCGCGGCGATGATGGTCGGCTGGTTCGTCGTGATGAACCTCCTCCAGCCGCGGCTGATGGCGAACGCTGTCGGCATCCACCCGATCGTGGTCCTGGGCTCGGTCCTCATCGGTTCGAAGGTCGCCGGCGTCACCGGCGCGATCTTCGGCATTCCGATCGCCGCCGTCCTGTCGGCGTTCTTCTTCAACTACCTCAACCGAACCCGCGACAGTGGCCCGGTGAGCGAACGCGCGGCGCGCCGACTGGAAGCTCGCGAGGGGCGGCCGGTGCGCGTCCCGCGTGAACCTGCAGCGGGCCAGGACGCGGAGATCGAGACGGCCGAACCGGCCCGTCCCAGACGGCCTGGCGACCCCACCCCCAGGGGGGGCGGGCCACCGAAATCCCGCCTGTCTCCTCCGCCGACGCGACCCGCCAAATGACCGACGAGGCGGGCAGCCGGCGGCCGAAGCGCGAGAGCGCCGACGGCGCGGGCAAGCCCGAGCTGCCCGACATGACCCGTGAGCGGGCGCGAAGTGAGCGGCGCGACGTCGACAAGGAGCGTGGCGAGCCGCTGGCCGGCGGGGCGGCGCGCGGGGGCCCACGCGCATTGCGCCGGATGGCGCGGCCGCTGGGCGACTGGACCAGCCGGCCGCGGATCCTCATCACCAACGACGACGGCATCGAGTCCCGCGGCTTGCTGGCCCTCAAGCAGGCGCTCGATCCGATCGGCGACACGACGGTCGTCGCTCCGGAGACCAACCAGAGTGCCGTCGGCCACACCAAGACCCTGATGCGGCCGCTTCGGGTCCGGGAGCGGATCCTGGGCGACGGCTCGACCGGCTACTCGGTCGACGGCTCCCCCACCGACGCTGTCAGCCTCGCCTTCCTCGGCTATTTCGGGCACGGCTTCGACCTCGTCGCCTCCGGTATCAACTACGGTGCCAACCTGGGCGACGACATCACCTATTCGGGCACCGTGAGCGCGGCCATGGAGGCGGTCATCAACGGCTGCCCCGCATTTGCCATCTCGCAGGAGTACTACGAGCATCCCGACTTCACGCTGGCCGCGGAGGCAGCGCTGGCGGTCGCCCGCAACATCCTGGAGCACGGCCTGTCCACGGGCGAGCTGATCAACGTCAACGTGCCCGCCGTCACGCCGGAGGAATTCGACGGCTTCGAGGTGACCCGGTTGGGCAAGCGCGTCTACCAGGACCAGCTCATCCAGCGCGTCGACCCACGCGGCATCCCCTACTTCTGGATCGGCGGCCCGCCGCCCTCCGGCCTGGCCGTGCCGGGCACGGACTTCCACGCCGTCGTGAATCGCCGCATCGCCGTCACCCCGATCCACCTCGACCTTACCGGCCGGCGCCTGCTGCGGCGCCTCAAGACGTGGTCGTGGGAGCTGCCGAAGGACGCACCGAAGGCGAAGAAGGCGGCGACCAAGCCACCGGCCGGCGACAAGCCGCTCGAGAAGAACCGCGAGCGACAGCTGGCCGAGGAGCCGAAGCGGGAGCGCCGCTGACGGTCAGCGGGTCGTCGCAATTCGCTTGCCCCGCTGCACGGGCCCGCGCCGCGCCAAACCCGCAACGCGCCAAACGCGCGACGCGCCAAACCGTCAGATATTCGCCGGGTGGGTCGTCGTCAATCGAGTTCCGTCAGTTACGCACCGGGTGGCTAGGTGACGGGAAGTTCGGTCCCGTTCGTGCGTGGCGTGCTCGCGCAGAGCCGTCAGTCGTTGACGAACATGCACCCCATGAATAGACGACGGGTCATGCGCCAGCGTCAAGCCTCCAGGAGCATGCCCTCACAAGGCCCCAGCACTACCCGTTTGCCCACCGATCCAGGCGACCGAGCCGGATCCGTCGACATGATCATCCCGGCCGAACCTCCGACCACGCGTCCCAGATCGACCCGGATCGCACGCTCGGCGAAGTTGAGCAGCACCAGGCGCCGCTCGTCACCGTGCTCGCGCAGGTAGGCGAACACACTCCGCGGCGCCGTCAACGACCGATACGATCCGCGCCGCAACGCCGCGCTTCCCCGTCGCTCGCGGATGAGGCCGCGGTAGAGCCGGAACATCGAAGCCGGATCCTCGCGCTGAGCCGCGACGTTGACCGCCGCGGTTTCGCCATTCACCGGCAGCCACGGCCGTCCGGTCGAGAAGCCGCCGGTCGGCGACGCGTCCCACTGCATCGGCGTGCGCTCCGGATCGCGTCCGTCGACGTCGACGATCCGATTGGTCGGCACGGGGCCGTCGGCCATCCCGATCTCCTCGCCGTAGTAGATGAACGGCGTCCCGCGCAGGGTCAGCAGCATCATCGCCGCGAGGCGTGCCCGCCGCCGGCCGCGCTCGAGGTCGCCGTCGGGTGCATATCGGCTGACGGCCCGCGGGTTGTCGTGGTTGGACAGCGTGTAATCCGGCCAGGCGCCCTGCGGCAGCAGCCCGTCGAAGGCGTCGGTTCGCTCCCGGAACGCTGCCGCCGACCAGGGCGCATGCAGGAAGCTGAAGTTGAACGCCAGGTGCAGCTCGTCGTTGTCGGCGCCATAGAACTGGACGAGCTTGTCCTGATCCAGGACGACGCACTCGCCCACCGTCATTCGGTCGTCGTAGTCGTCGAGCACCTTGCGCCAGGTTCGCAGCAGGGCGTGCAGCTCCTGCTCGTCCGCCGGCGGGGTCAGGTCGCGCACGCCCCGCGGGTTCTCCCCGAACACGCCAGCGGCAATGTCGCGCGGCTTGACAGTCTTGTGCGCCACGTCGATTCGGAACCCGTCCGCGCCGCGGTCCAGCCAGAACCGCAGGATCTCCTCGAACGCCTCGCGGACCTCCGGGTGCCACCAGTTGAGGTCGGGCTGCTGGGGCAGGAACGAGTGGAGGTAGTACTGGCCGGTCAGCGGATCGAACGTCCAGGCGGCCTTGCTCACCCGGCTGAAGTTGGACCGCCAGAGGTTCGGCGGCGAGCCATCCGGCTTCGGATCGGCCCAGACGTACCAGTCACGCTTCGGGTTGGTGCGGCTGGATCTCGACTCGACGAACCATGGGTGTCGGTCGGAGGTGTGGTTCGGCACGAGGTCGACGATCACCCGGATGCCGCGCTGGTGCGCGGCGGCGAGCAGCTCGTCGAAGTCGGCCAGGGTCCCGAACTGCGGATCCACGTCGCAGTAGTCGGCCACGTCGTATCCGAAATCGGCCATCGGTGAGGGATAGAAGGGCGAGATCCAGATGCCATCGATTCCCAGCGACTCATCGCTTCCGGCGAGGTGGTCCAAGCGCGAAGTGATCCCGCGGAGATCGCCGATGCCGTCGCCGTTTGAGTCCTGGTAACTGCGCGGATAGATCTGGTAGAGGACGCCCTCGCGCCACCAGTCGGCGCCGAGGCCGCCGCTGGGGCGACTCACGACCTCAAGGAAGCGGCGTTACGCGACGTCTCGCGCGCCCGGCGGCCCTTCTTCCAGTCGGCCAGGATCTCGCGGGCGCCATTCTGGCCCGGGCCGCCGGTCAAGCCACCGCCAGGGTGAGCCCCCGAGCCCACGAGATACAGCCCCTCAACCGGCATCCGGTAACGGGCGTGGCCGAGCAGCGGCCGCCACAGGAAGAACTGGTCGAGGCCCGGTTCGCCATGCAGCGGGTGCCCGCCGGTCAGGCCGTAATCGCGCTCGAGGTCGACCGGCGTGAGGACCTGGCGAGCGGTGACCAGCTTGCCGATGCCCGGCGCCACGGTCTCCAGGGCGGCGATGGCGAGGTCCCCCACGCTCTCGCGCCGCGCCTCCCAATCGCCGTCGCGCAGCCGGTGAGGGGCGTACTGCAGCTGGATGCTCATGACGTGCGTACCGCGCTTTGCCCCGGCCACGAGGGACGGATCGACGAGCGAGGGGATGGTGGCCTCCACTACGGGCTGGTCGCTGATGCGGCCGTACTTGGCGGCGTCGAAGGCGCGCTCCATGGCGTCGATCCCGGGGGCGACGAGGATGCGTCCCCGCAGCAGCGGGTCGGCGTCGTTGCCGGCGGCCCGAAATTTGGGCAGCCGAGCGAGAACGAGGTTGACTTTGGCCATGATGCCCGGCGTCCGAATGTTCCCGGCCCGCCAGCTCAGGCTGGGACCGAGGGCGACGGGGTCGACCAGATCGATCAGCGTCCGTTTCGGATCGAGGCCGGAGACGACGATCCGGGCGCGGATCTCCTCGCCCGAGGCCAGCGCGACGCCCGTGGCCCGTCCGTCGCGGGAGAGGATCGCCGCCACCTCGGCCCCCGTCCGAACCTGGACGCCGGCTGCCCGGGCCGCCCCCTCCAGGGCCGCGGCAAGCGCACCCGGGCCACCGACGGCGAAGACCGTCTGCCCCGCGGCGCCGCCGTCGTTACCGGCCGAATCGGCCAGCAGCACGGCCGTGGTCCCGGCCGACCAGGGTCCCATCGCGCAGTACTGGACACCGCGCCATGCAATCGCCGCGCGCAGCGCGTCCGTCTCGAATGCCTCGGCGACGAAGTCGGCCACGGCCATGGGCAGCACGCGCAGCACCGTTCGCGCGTCGCCCTTGCCGAGGCCACGGAACCGCCGCCCCAGGCGCAGACCGGTCAGGGCGTCGGCCAGGCCGGGCGACTCGATGTCGGGCGGTGTCGTGGTCGCGATTTCGGCCAGGAAGCGGCCGAGCGATCGGACCAGTCGGTCGAAGTCGGCGTAGCGGTCCGCGTCGCGGGTGGACCACTCGCGAAGTCCTTCGACGGTTCGGGCGGTGTCGGCCCACAAGGTGATGGCTCGCCGGCCGTCCTGGGGCGCGAAGACGCGGACATCCGGCGCGACGAGCGACAGGCCATGCTCGAACAGCGCGAGCTCGTGCACGACCGAAGCCCGCAAGCGGCCGACGGTGTGGGCCAGTGTCGGAACCCGAACGCCGGGCGCCAGCTCCGACGTCTCGGCAGCGCCGCCGAGGTGGTCGCGACGCTCGACCACGAGCGTCCGCAGGCCCCCGAGACCCAGGTACGTGGCGGCCACGAGCGCGTTGTGTCCGCCACCGACGACGACGGCGTCCCACGTGGAGCCCTCGCCCGTCACCGCCACCTCAAGCCGCCTTCCGGCCGCGGGACCGCAGCACCTCGAGGGCGGCGATGCGACCGTTGGCGCCCATGATCCCGCCACCCGGGTGGGTCGCGCTGCCACTCAGCCAGAGGTCCCGGACGGGGGTGCGGAAGCGGGCATAACCAGGCACGGGGCGGTTGAAGAAGAGCTGCTCGAGCGACAGCTCGCCCTGGAAGATGTTGCCCTCGGTCAGCCCGAAGCGGCGCTCGATGTCGAGGGGGGTGAGCAC
>JALZAF010000032.1 GCA_030948505.1 Chloroflexota bacterium | reverse complement strand
TTCGACAGCCTCTCGCGGCGCGCCGCGGGCCGCCTGGACGGCGACATCACGGCCGGGCCGGACTTCGTGACGGACCTGGCGGCGGGGCGGGCCGGCTGAGCCGCGCGCGGCGCGGGGGCCAGGCTTGCAGCGACGCTTCGGCTGCCGCGGTTCCCCAGCCGGCGTGACTCCTGCTCGATCGCCCCGTCGACGGTCCAGCCGGCGGCCAGGGCCGCGCGCCAGGCGCGATAGCCGCCGTCGAATGGTGCAGCCAGACCGCCGTCGACGACCCACAGCCGATCGCACACGGTCTCCAGCAGGCGCCGGTCGTGACTGACCACCAGGAGCGTTGCCGGGCTCCCCGCCATGAACGACTCGATGGCCTCGCGAGCCGGGATGTCGAGGTGGTTCGTGGGCTCATCGAGCAACAGCAGGTTGGACGGCATGATGCCCAGCAGCGCCAGTTCGAGGCGTGAGCGCTCGCCGCCCGACAGCAGGCCCACTTCCTTGAACGCGTCGTCGCCGCGAAACAGGAAGCGGGCAAGGTAGCCGCGCGCTTCACCGGGCGTGATCGGCATGGCCGCCAGGATCGCTTCGAGGACGGTCGTGCCGGCAATGGCCGCGCCGCGCAGCTGGGCGAGGTAACCGAGCTGGACCGCATGGCCGAAGACCAGCGTCCCGTCGAGCGCCGGCAGCTCGCCCGCGATCGTCCGCAGTAGCGTGGTCTTGCCGGCGCCGTTCGGCCCGACGATGCCGATCCGGTCGCCGCGCTGGGCGGCCAGGAAGGGCACCCGGAGAACGGGCCGGGGCTCGGCCGGCGCCCCGCTCGTGGCGCCCTCACCGCGGCCAGGCAGGTAGCCCGCGACGAGGTCCTCGATGCGCAGCACGATCTCACCGGATCGGGCTGGTCCGCTGCCGGCCAGCGCCGCGCCCGCCAGTCGCAGCTTGCGGCCGGGCCGGGCGACCTCGACGCGCGCCGACTGGAGCCGTTCGAGGCGGGCCTCGTGCTCGTGCATCTTGGCGAACTTGCGGTGGCTGCGATAGCGCTGCACGAGCTGCTGCTCGCGGGCGATCTGCTCGGCCTGGCTATCGACGTCCTTGGCCAGCCGCGCATCGCGCTCCTCCCGCTGACGGTGGTAGGCGGAGTAGTCGCCCCGGAAGGCCGTCAGGTGGCGATCGCGAAGCTCCCAGATGCGACTGACCGTGGCGTCCAGGAACGCCCGGTCGTGCGACGCGGCGAGCAGTGAGCCGCTCCGCCGGCGCAAGTGCTCCTCGAGCCATTCGAGCGCGTCCAGGTCCAGGTGGTTGGTTGGCTCGTCGAGCAGGAGCAGATCGGGGTTCGCGACCACCAGCCTGGCCAACGCGGCCCGCGTCTGCTCGCCGCCTGACAGCGCCGTCGGTGGCTTGATCCACTCAGCCCGAGTGAAGCCGAGGCCGGACAGGGTCTCGTCGACACGCTGGTCCAGGGTGTACCCGCCAAGGACCTCGAAGCGGTGCTGCAGCTCGGCGTAGGCCGGTTCGGTTACCCGGTGGTCGCGCTCGAGGTCGGAAAGCTCGGCGGCCATCGCGTCGATGTGAGCGGCCCCCTGGCGCACAGCCGCGCGCAGGTCCGGGGCGGCCATGAAGGTCGCGTCGAAGTGGGACTCCTGGCCCAGCAGCCCGAGCGTGAGGCCCCGCTTGCGGTGCACCTCACCTGCGTCCGGCTCATCCAGCCCGGCCGCGATTCGCAGCAGGGTTGTCTTGCCGGCGCCGTTGGGACCCACCAACCCGACCCGGTCGCCCGCGGCCAGGGCGGCCGTGACGTCGTCGAGGATCACGAACGTGCCCACTTCGCGGGTCATGCCGGCGACGCGGAGGATGGACATCAGCCGACCCCCTGTGCGGCGGCCGGCTCGGCGGTCATCGCGGCCCGGGCGGCGCGGCGGCGTGTCTCTGCCGCTCGCCGCGTCCGTTCGCTGGAGCCGTCTACGCTGGCAGCAGCGGTCGCAGTGGCCGCGCGCAGGATGCGCTCCGCGCCCTTCCGGTCGGCCGCGCCGAGGCGCTGGCACCATGAGCAGAAATGGGTCGACCGGCCACCGACGACGATCCGTCGGATCGGACGGCCGCAGCGCGGACATGGCTGCCCGGTCCGCTGGTAGACCTGCAGCCGTTCCTGCATCGATCCGTCGCCGTCGGGCGCGGTGTAGTCGTCGATCGAACTGCCGCGTCGAACGATAGCCTCGGCCAGGACGCGGCGGACCTGGTCGTACAAGCGCTTCTCGTCAGGCGGATGCAGCGAACGAGCCGACCGGAGGGGATGGAGCCGCGCCGCCCACAGCGCCTCGTCGGCGTAGATGTTGCCGACCCCGGCCAGGAAGGACTGGTCCATCAGCAGCGGCTTGAGGCGACCGCGCCGGCCGCGCAGCAAACGCCGGAAGTCGCGCACGGTGAAGTCGGAGGCGAGCGGTTCGGCGCCGGTCCGGGCGAACACCGCGGCCCCGCCGGGCTCCGCGACGAGCTCGCCGCTGACGGCGTCCCGCTGGTAGAGGCCCACCCGTCCGAACTTGCGGATGTCGCGAAAGCGCAACTCGCGGCCGTCCGCCAGCTCGAGCACAAGCCGCACGTAAGGATCGTCCGGTACGCCGGAGCGAACGACGAACAGCTGGCCCGTCATCTTGAGATGGATGGTCAGCGCCGCGCCGCCCGACAGCTCGACGACCAGCTGCTTGCCGCGCCGCCCGACCGCCTCGACGGTTCGCCCGGTCACGCCCGCGGCGAATGCCTCGGCGTCGTGGGTCCGTAACGTCCGTGCCCAGCTCGACCGCACGCCGCTGATCTCGGCCCCAACCAGGCGGGGCGCCAGGTCACGGGCAACCGTTTCGACCTCGGGCAGCTCGGGCACGACGACCTACAGCCGGCCCGCGACCGGCGCGATCGGGGTATCGAGCTCGGGCGGCTCGTCGGCCTCGGCCAGGGCCGCATCGATTCGAGTGAGCGGCGTCATCGACTCCCAGTCGTCGCCGATCTTGACGTCGGCCGTGAGCGGGACGTCGAGCGGCATGGCCGCTTCCATGGTTTCGCGCACGATCGGCACGAGGCGGTCGACCTCGGCGCGCGGCACCTCGAGCAGCACCTCGTCATGGACGGACAGGAGAAGGCGGGCTCGGAATCCGCCGCTGCGGATGCGCTCGTCGAGGCGGATCATGGCGATCTTCTGGATGTCGGCGGCGGTGCCCTGAATGGGCATGTTGATGGCCATCCGTTCGCCTGCGCCGCGCAACGTGGGATTGGCCGCGCGCAGCTCCGGGATCTGGCGCTTCCGGCCAAGCAGCGTCTCCACGAAGCCCTGCGACCGCGCCTTCTCCTTGATCGCCATCATGTAGTAGCTGATGCCGGAGTAGGCGGCGAAGTAACTGTTGATGAACTCCTGGGCGTCGGCCCGCGGAATGTTGGCCCGCGTCGAGAGCCCGTAGTCGCTCATCCCATAAGCCAGCCCGAAGTTGACCATCTTGGCCATCGACCGCTCGGCGTGCGAGATGTCGGCGGGGTCCTTGTGCAGCACGCGCGCGGCCGTCTCGCGGTGGATGTCGGCCCCCCGCGCGAAGGCCCCCTTGAGGTGCTCGTCACCCGACACGTGGGCCAGGATGCGCAGTTCGATCTGGGAGTAATCGGCGGCCAGCAGGACGAGATCCGGAGCGCCCGCCACGAAGGCCCGCCGGATGCGCCGCCCCAGCGTCGTGCGGATGGGAATGTTCTGGAGGTTCGGGTCGGATGACGACAGCCGTCCGGTCGACGCCACCGCCTGGTGGAAGGTCGTGTGGAGCCGCCCGTCCCCGGCGATGAGTGCCGGCAGGGCCTCGACGTAGGTCGAGCGGAGCTTGGTGTAAACCCGCCACTCCAGCAGCTTGTCGATCATCGGGTGGGCCGGGCGGAGGTCCTCGAGGACGGACGCGTCGGTCGAGAAGCCGGTCTTCGTCCGCTTGCCCTTCGGCAGGTTGAGCTCGAAGAACAGGATCTGTTCGAGTTGCTTGGGGCTGCCGAGGTTGAATTCGTGGCCGACGTCGCGGTAGATCTCACCTTCGAGGCGCGCAATCTCCGCCCCGAATTCGCGGTCGAGCACGCCCAGGGCATCGAGGTCGACGGCCACCCCGGTCGCCTCCATGCGGGCGAGGACCGGAACCAGCGGCAGCTCGATCTCGCGGAACAGGCGACTCAGGCCCTCCCGCTCGAGGGCCGCCTCGAGCGGGGCTCGAACGGCCAGCGCGGCGAGCGCCTCCAGGCCGGCCCGTGCCGCGAACGACAGGTCGGCCGCCGACGGCAGGATCTGATCGAGTTGCTCGGCGACGACGTCGGCGATGGTCTGGCTGCGCAACGCGGCGTTGAGGATGTAGGCCGCGATCTGGGTGTCGAAGGCGATCGGCGTCGGGTCGTCCGACGGGCCGGCGGCAAAGCGACTCACGAGCAGCGGCTTGACCTCGTGGCCGACGAGCGCCGCACCACTCGCTTCGACCAGGCGGCGCAGGTGATCGACCGCCTCGACGCCCTCGACGGCAACGACGCGGCCATCCGCCCCGGCCACCGCCATCGACAGCGCGGTGCCGCGGCGCGGGCGCGGGTCGTCGAGCTGCATGGCCACGCCGACGGCCGCCTCGCCCGTCAGCCAGTCGGCCAGGCCGGCCACGCCTTCGGCGTCGCGGACCTCGATCCGTCCGGGGTCGGCGATCGCAGCCGCCAGGGCGGACGGCAGATCACCCGGCGCCTCGGCCGTCGTCGCCTCGTGGATCCCCGGCCGCGGCGACGCCCCCACCGTGTCGAAGTCCATTCGCAGCTGCAGCTCGCTCGCATCGGCCGGCCGCCGCACGGGTCGCGCTGGCCCCCAGCCGGCCGGACGTCCCGCGACCCGCGCCGCAGGCACGGTCCCGGAGGCGACGACCTCGTGCAGCGCCTCGGCCGTTTCAGCTGCCGACTCGCCGCCGATCGCGGGCAGTCGCTCGATCAGCGTTCGGAACTCGTACTCGCGGAAGAGTCGAACCACCGTGTTGCGGTCATAGTCCGCCAGGCGCGCCGCCTCGAGGTCGAGGGTGACCGGCAGGTCGCGCACGATCGTCGTCAGCTCGCGGCCCTGGAACACCTGGTCGCGATGCTCACGCAGCTTGTCGCGCAGCTTCTGCGGATTGACCTCGTCCAGTCGCTCGTACAGCGAATCCAGGGTGTCGAACTGGGCAATCAGCCTGGCCGCCGTCTTCTCCCCCACTCCGGGCACGCCCGGGATATTGTCGGTGGGATCCCCCTTGAGGGCCTTGTAGTCGATCATCTGGGACGGCCGCAGGTTGAAGCGCTCACGGATCCTGGCCGGGTTGTACATGACCGTGTTCTCGACACCCGAGCGGGTCGTCATGAGGCGGGTTCGATCCGTGACCAGCTGCAGCATGTCGAGATCGACCGACACGATCGTCGTCTCGAGCCCCCGCGCCTCCGCCTGCACGGTCAGGGTGCCGATGACATCGTCGGCCTCGTAACCCTGGAGCTCGTAGACGGGTATCCGGAGCGCTTTGACGATCTCGCGGACCTTGGGAAACTGGGACGCGAGGTCGTCCGGCATCCGCGTCCTGGTGGCCTTGTAGTCGGCGTACCGCTCGTGCCTGAAGGTGGGGCCTGACAGGTCGAAGGCGACGGCCACGTAGTCTGGCTTGAGGTCCTGGAAGCCACGCAGCACGATGCTGGAGAAGCCGAAGGCACCATTGACCAGCTCCCCGCGGGCGGTCGTGAGGGGCGGGAGGGCGAAGTATCCACGGTAGACGAGCCCGAAGCCGTCGAGCAGCATCAGGCGTTCCATCGGCAGGCCTCGGAAGGGCACGTCCGGAGGGATTTGGACGGGTGCAGCCAGTTTACCGGCCCGAACGACGGGGGGACCGCAGCGGGACGGTGTTCCAAGGCCGTTGCCCATTTGCAACCCCGTGTCGCCTGTCGCCCATACGGCTGTGAGGGGTTTCGGGCGACCCTGATTGCGTCCAACGTCCCAGTTTCGGAGGAACCTCGATGGGCTTGATCAGCTGGATCGTTCTCGGCCTGATTGCCGGATGGCTCGCATCGATGATCGCGGGCGGAGGCTTTGGCCTCCTCGAGACGATCATCCTGGGCATCGTCGGAGCGGTCGTCGGCGGGTTCCTCGCCTCAGCGCTCGGCGTCGGCGACGTGACCGGCCTGAACATCGGCAGCATCGTCATTGCCGTCATCGGCGCCATCATCGTGATTGCCGTCGTGCGCATGCTTCGCGGGTCACGCGCGACGATCTAGTCCCCCGGCCCGCTCGCTCGGCCGACTCGTCAGCCGGCTCGCGCCCGTCCTCTAGTTGCCCGGCGGAGCGCAATCAGGCTCACGCCCAGCGCGAGACAGGCCGCAGAGGGGACGGCGAGCGGAATATCGACTCCACCAGGCGTCGCCAGTTGCGGCGCCTGGTCGTTTGTCCGGGCCGTCGGTGCGGGTTGCGCGACCGCCACGCGGTCGTCTGTCGTGGCGGCCGAGGGCACGGCACTGGGTGGGCCGCCTTCGGCGCCTCCCCGCACGTTCCTGGGAGACCCGGCCGGGACTCCTGCGGTGTCAACCGAACCCGCCGATGGGGCTGCCGATGCTGCGAAGGGATCGAATGCACCGGAGGACGCGGGCACAGGAGCGGCGGAAGCGGCGGGCGCGACTTCCGGGCCAGACCCGGACTTCGCGCCGGTCGAGTATTGGCTGGGAGCGGCCCCTGCGGACCCCATGGGCAGCTGGATGGACGGCAGCGTCGCGAGAAGGAGCCCGGCGATGCCGAGGGTGGCGAGGCCCGCGCCGAGTGGTCGCAGGAGCTCGAGGCGGGCCGGCCCGAA
>JALZAF010000030.1 GCA_030948505.1 Chloroflexota bacterium | reverse complement strand
TAGGGTGCGCCGGTGACGCTGGTCCCGCAGCCGCGCCTGCTGATCGCCCTGCTGCTTGGGACGGTCCTGATCCTGCTCGTCCTGGTGCATCCGGTTTTTCTCCTCGTGTTTCTTGCTTACTATGCGGCGCTGTTGGGACTCGCCCTCGCCGACGCGGCGCGGCTGCCGAAGAAGTCGGGCTTCATGGCGAGCCGCGTGCTGCCCCAGCCGTTTTCCCTGGGCGAAGTCCAGTCGGTCCAGGTGCTCATCGCCCACTCGGAGGCGGCCGGCCTTCCCGCGGAGGTCGCCGACCACGTGCCCGCGGATCTGCAGCCCGACCGCCGCATCATGAGCGGGGTCTTCGACCGGGAAGGCCTGCTCGGCGTCGAGTACACGGTGCAGCCGCCGCATCGCGGCCGCTACGCGTTCGGACCGGTTGACCTCCGTTGCTGGCGCAAGGGCGGCTGGCTCATCCGCCAGGTGCGCATCAAGGCCGACGAGCCGGCCGCCGTGTATCCCGACGTGCTCGCCATCAAGCGATACGAGCTGATGCTGCGTCGCGGTATGCGGATTATGATGGGGCTCCGTCGCGCCCGCCCGCCGGGAGCGACCACCGCGTTCGCGGGATTGCGGGACTACCTGCCAGGGGACGACGTCCGCCGCATCAACTGGAAAGCAACGGCACGGCGCGATAGCCCTGTCGTGATGGAGGTCGAAGCCGAGCGCGGGCAGCAAGCGATCATCGCCCTCGATTGCGGACGCTTGATGACCGCCCCCGCCGGTTACCTCACCAAGTTGGATCACGCCGTCAACGCTGCCTTGCTGCTCGCCTGGGTCGCCCAGAGTCAGGGCGACAAGGTCGGCATCCTCACATTCAGCGACGGCGTGCGCCGTTTCGTGGCGCCGCAACGCGGCCCCGCCCAGGTGACCCACCTCAACAAGGTGCTCTACGACGTGAAGGCCGAGTACACGGAACCCGATTTTTCCGAAGCCTTCGGGCAACTGGCCTTGCGGGTCAGCCGCCGTTCGCTGGTGGTCGTTCTAACGGACGTGCTCGACCCGGAGGCATCGCGCGACCTGGTCGCGCACGCGATCCGCTTGAGCCGGCGGCACCTGGTGATGGTGGTCGCCATGTCCGACCCGGAGGTGCTGGCGGCCCGCGACGCCCCGATCGAGCGGGTCTCACGCGCCTACGAGTGGGCGGCGGCCGAAGAGCTGCTAGCGGCGCGCCGGGCCAGCTTCGAACAGCTGCGCCAGGGCGGCGTTCTCGGGCTCGACGTCGAGGCCGGCCGCCTCAGTCCCTCACTGGTCGAGCGCTACCTCGAGCTGAAGGAGCGCGCGCTGCTTTAAGGCATCTCGCGGGCGCGCATGACCGCAGTGGCGGAGGCGTTGCACCGGTGATCGTCGTGCCCATGGCCAAACTCATCCTGGCGCTGCTTGCTCTCATCGCGGTCTCCTGCGGACCGCTACCGGTGTCCGGAGGCCAGGCCGCCAGTCCTCCGGCCAACCTGTTTAGCTACTCCAGCGATTACGGCGATTACATCGGCCTCGGCCGATCAGACTCCTTTATGGCGGCCAATTCCAAATTCATTGTCGAGCCGGGCACGACGCCCGATTGGCTGCAGCTCGTGGTCGAACGAGGCGACTCCTACTGGAGCATCGACCTCGCCGCCCCCAGCGGGCACCCGCTCCAAGTGGGAACCTACGAGAACGCCACCCGGCTCGGGGCTCGTAATGAAAAGACGCCCGTGCTCATGATCTATGGCGACGGTCGCGGCTGCAACGAGAGTACCGGGAGCTTCACCATCAAGCAGATCGCGTTCGACCAGCACGGCCGTCTTGTCGCCCTGCAGGCAACATTCGTGCAGCGCTGCGAGGCGCCGACCACCGGGGACTTCCATGGAACCATCGCCTACGGTCGATCCCAGTAACTTCCTGGAGCACTGAGGCGTTAGCGTCGGCGGAAGCGGCGTGAAGACCCTCGAACGGGATCGTATCGACGGGGTGGTCCGGGAGCTGGAAGCCGGCGCCTACCGCCTGACGTTGGAGCTCGGGTTCGAAGCTGAGGCCGCGGAAGGAGCGCTCCTGGACGCCTTCGCCGGTCTGGCACCGTCGGTCCCAAGGACCGCCGGCATGGTCGACCTGCGGGAAAAGCTCTACGCCCGGATACGCAAGCGAGCCCCCCGGCGGGAGTGGGTCGGTGCCACGACCGAGATCCCGGCGGTTCCCGTCGCATCCGTCGGTGCGAGTCTGCACCAACGTCTAGTCGATCTGGTGGAAGAGCATCAGGCGGATGACCCGGTCGAACGGCGTCGCGCGATGCTCGGCGGGTTCATCGGCGTGGCGCTCATCGCGGGATTGGTCGCCTTCTTCTGGACGCACGCCGATGCGCTGGCGTCCGCGCGGCCGACCGTCAACGAGCTCAGCCCCGCGGCGTCCGCGACGGACGTACCCCTCAGTGGTGATGTGCGGGTCAAGTTCGGCCGGCGCCCGGCCGGCACTCCGACCCTGCGCCTGGAGCCCGCCCACACGGCGCTCGAGTCCGTGCACTGGGACAGCGACACCCTGGTGGCCGTGTACACCGGCCTGCACCTCTCGAGCCGGTACCAGATCCTTCTCCAGGCCGACTACCGCAGCCGCCTCGGCGACGTCGGGCACTTCGAAAAGCGATGGCTCGTGACGACGCGCGGTTACCCGGTTCTCAGCGCGCTCATGCCGGCCGAGGGCGAGACGGTCGCTCCCCGGGTGGGCAAGATCTCGGTCGATTTCAGTTACACGCCGCCGGCGACGCCGCGCGTCACCATTACCCCCGCCGACGCGACCGTGACGCTCGGGCAGTGGAGTGGGACGACCTGGACGGTGGGCTATACCGGGCTCAAGCCGCTCACCCGCTACGAGGCGACGATGACCCTCGACTTCGGGGCGGCCGTCGCAAGCACGGAGC
>JALZAF010000330.1 GCA_030948505.1 Chloroflexota bacterium | reverse complement strand
CCTCCTCGCCGGCGGGCTCGCTTTCGTCGTGCCTTCGCCGACAGGTAGGCCAGCCGGGCGAAATGGGCCGAACGAGCATGGGCGGCGCGGCGCGCCCGCTCAGCTGGCGGCAGGGTTCCGTCCGGGTCGACGAGGCGCTCGAACGAGGCCATGAAGGCCATCCGGCCCGGCTTCGAGGTCTCGCGCGAGTCGTGCGTCGCGTGGAGCCGGTACGCCCCGATCCGGCCGCGCAGCGCGCGGTCAGAGCGATCGAGCCCGGCCATGACCGAGATCTCCCGAGGCATCGTTGAAGAAGACGACCGTCGTTGATGTGCCCATCGCACAGCTCCCAAACACAGCGCAGCCCTAACCAGGGTTTGGCGGTGCGGGGGCTGGCGGATCGATCGAGTCGATGGCGCTCCGTGACCAGAGCAGCCTCGATCGTCGCCCAGGGGATCGGCCCGATGTCGGGACCGGCGTTCGCGCTCATCGCCCGATGAGATGACGTTGGCGACGGCTACTGGCTCGGCCCCGAGACCGCGGTCGATCGCCCGGCCTCCGCCGGCTCGACATCGACCGACGCGGCGAGCCCGACGTGAGCGGCCGGTTCGCGGGAGTGCCCGCGCGTCCGGTCGCCGCTCCTCTCGATGCCGGACCGCTGGGCCGGCACCACTTCGAGTTCGAGACTCGCCGCCGTCTTCGCCGAGACGGCCAGGACCTCACGCTACGACGAGAGGCGCCCGAGTTCAAGGGGAGTTAAGTGTATTGATCTGTGTAAGATTCGCGGCCGCGGCGGCCCGGCCTGCTCAAGGCGGTCCTCAAGCGTTGTCAAGGGACAGGTGGATCTGGACGGCCACGGTCACGAGATCTGGACAGGCGCGGACACGGAACCTGGACGGTCCCGGCCACGAGATTTTGGAGAGTCCTGCCAGGAGGCGGCCGTCAGCGGCTGAGCCGTGCAGATGCGCGTGTACCCGAAAGTCAGTCGCGCGCCTTTGCTCTTGAGGCGAGCGCGTGTGCCGCGACGACCGACACAGCAGCGACCAGCAAGATGATCGCCGGGACGACCATCCAAGTGATTTCGGCAACGCTGCACGGCCGATACAGCGCATCGGACGTGCAGAGGCTCAATGGGTGGATCTCGTGGATCGCCCACGCCAGGCCTGCTCCGATGAGCCAGGCGGCACTCAGGCCCGTCCGGCCACGCCCGATGAGAAACCCAGCGGTGACAAGGGCGGCGACCGAGATGATCAGCTCGCCGATCCCGGAGGGAATGCTGATCGCCATCGGCAGGGTGGACTGGACCAGCCAGAAGGCGATCAGAACAGCAGCACCACCGGCAATCGTCGTCATAGGCAGCGCGACATACCGTCCCATCGCATCTCCCTCAGCGTGGCTCGATCGTGTCCTCAGCCCGACGTTTCCAAGCGGCAGGCCGGTTCGATCGTGATCCCGAACGGTGGCAACACTCACGTCGACGCCGCCTATGAGCGCCGCTCGCTCATCCTCACTTCCAACCTCCACACGGCGCGCAACGACGCGATCTTTGCGAAGGGTCCGGCCACCGCACCCGTCGACCGGCATCTCCGCCATGCCCACGTCATCGTTCCCGAAGGCAGATCACATCGGCTCAGCGAGGCCCTCGAGGGTCGCGGCGCCGCGCGGCTGGAGGCTCCACCCTCCCCGGAGTGACTGTCCGTTCTCGCAAGCTGATGTCCCCGATCGACCGGCTCACGCGTTCTCCAGATGATGGTCGCGCAACCCGCGATGCTTGGGTTCCGGGCCGCACGTGACGAGGGAGACCGGGCTGTCGAAGTTGACGACGCTTCCGTCCGCGGTCCGGTGAACCCACACCCACCAGTCGTGGCAGAAGGCACCTGGGTTACCCATGTTCTGCCACTCCGAGAAGAACTCCGTGCGAACGCGCGCACGGGTATCCGCTGGCGGGGCCCACTGGCCGGTGGCCTGGACGCCGACGTAGGCGCGGCCGTTGTCTCGACGGGTCGAGCCAACTCCCTGGCAGTCAGATGTCAGGGACGGTCGATCACGATCGTCACTCTCGTCGTCTCCCCGCCTCGGATCACCACCAGAGCGGTAGCCATCACATAGCGTGGATCGCCCGGTTCCTTTGTTAGGTCGTTGATCGACACAGTCCAGGTCATTGCGGCCATCCTCGGGATCACAAACGTCCCATCCTCGCCCACGCCGTAGCCGACACCGTCATCCGGCTCGTAATGGGCGATGACACCTATCGCCACAACGCCGGCCCCGACGGCCGCCGGCTTACCCGATCCATCCACGACCCGCCCGACCAGGGTGCCGCGTGGCAGCTGAGCGAGCATTTGGTCTTGAGAGAGTTGGGTCCCCTGCGGGCCAGAACGTGTTGGCGAGGCGGCGGGCGGCTCCGTCGGCGTAATCGGCGTCGAGCCGCAGGAGGCCCCGAGCAACATCACCGCCAGGCCGAACGCGACCAGCCACACCGGGCCAGGGCCGGTGTCTCTGTTCAAGGCGAGCTCGAGTCTCATGCCTCTCCAATCGCTTATCGCTTGACGAGGCGGCTATCCTAATTTGATACCACGCTCGTCGCTGGCACGCGCTGGGCCCGAAACCTTCGCTCAAGGTCGGCAGCGACGAGCGTGCCCCATAACCCAGAGGGGGGTGTGCGGTGATTGGTCGACAGTTCCGCTCCATCGCGCTGCTGGCGAGCATGGTGTTGATCTCGGCACTCGTGATTGGCCTAGCCCCAATTTCAGCTGCAACGCACGCTGGCTCGACTAAACAGCCGTCGCTCCTGCCCATGTCGGACCCCGTCACCGTGCCATCCGAGGCCGTTCGATTCCGCACCGAATTTGGGCTGGACGCCGACCCGCGGTGGATTCGGGCGGCAGAGGCCCTGACAAATGCTGACACAACACACGGAATAAGCCTCACGGCAGACGAAGCAAACCTGATGAAGCGACGCGGCGAAATTCGCAGTTCGCTTCTCGGGGCCCTTCGCCTGGGGCAGGCGCAGCCGGATAATTTCGGCGGGATGTGGACGACATACCCGCCCGGCGGCACCCTGTCGAACGCGATGACCGTGAACTTCGGCGTTAAGGGTTCGCCGACCCTCGCCGCGGCTCTGGAAAAGCTCGTTCCCGACGGCGCGGCCATTGTCGTCCATGCCAGCCGCTATAGCGAAGCCGAACTGGACGCTCTGAATCTCGAGGTTGCGAAGGATCAGAGCTTCTTTGCCGCCATAGGCACCGAGTTCCAATCGGTCGATACCGTCGTGCCGGACAACGTTGACGAAATCGCGGTCTCACCACTGACGAGCGAGGTCGAGAAGGCGATTCTGGACCGCTACGGCAGTGAAGTGCGCGTCGTCGCCGGGGGAGGGGTCGACGGAGACGCATGCACCCGTCAGAACTGCGGACCGCCGTCCGGGTGGAAGGGCGGGATCGAAATGACGCTTTCGACCAACGCGTCGGCCCATTGCACGACGGGGCCCGTCATGAAGAAGCCGTCCGGAAGCTCGTATATATACGCCGTCGCGACTGCTGGCCACTGCACGGCCGGGAATTGGCGTCAGGGTGCCACGACAGGCGGGACCAGTATCGGTACGAGTACCTCCGCCAACGTTTGGTTCACAACACAAACGAGCACGGACTTCCAGATCATCCCGATCACGGCGGCGAACGCGAGTAAGTGGATCATCGACGGCAGTGCCGCCTGCTCCGGCTGCACCCAGCACGCGATTTACGGCCAGCAGGACTGGAACAGTGATGCAAGCGGCGACGAGGTCTGCAACGAGGGGTACTATTCCGGGCACAGATGCGGCCAGCTCGTCTCCACGAACTACACCTTCAACTGGACCGCCCAAAACAAGATCTTCTATAGCTTTCGTCGCGCAACCTACGTTCGCAATCCGGGCGACAGCGGTGGGCCGGTGTGGGCCACCGCGACCGGTTACATCGCCGGAACCCATACCCACTACGTTGTCCTCAGCGGCGTTGTCTACCCGGTCTATCCGCATATTTATTCGTCGTGGGTGTACTCCGGCGGTTACGACGTGTGCTATCCGTACTGCTGACCCGGAAGCACGCTCGTCGACGCTAGACCGAGGGATCCTCGACGAGACCCCAGTCAACCCGGCGTGCCCGACGGTCGTCGAGTTGCCGCCTCGCTCGGCCTCACGCAGCCATGCAGGTCGCCGGGTCGAGCTCAACTCCGGCTCGACCGGTCGGCTCGTCGTCTCGGACGGCGAGCGGATCGTCGTCGGGGCGGGCCGCGTCGGGAAATAGGGCAAACCGTTTCCGTGCGCCGCTGCCGCGCTCGAGCTCTTTAGCAGCCGATGGACGAGGATGACGTCCGAGCCCGCGAGCTCGTCACGACCGGCGATCGCGCCCCGGACGTACGTGCCGTGGGCCCTGTCAACGCGAGTCGTGCGTCCGCAAGATCGGAGGGCCCCGGCACCCGGACGGACGGTCGCCTATTTGGCGGACCGAAGAGCAGCAGAGCGCAGAGCATGAACGCCCGACTGCGGCTCCTCGACATCTTGAGGCGTATCTCGCTCAGCTCAACTGGCCGGGGGGTGCGCCCCGGTCATGGGGCGGTGCTCGGGCGGACCCCATTGCTTTGCTGCCCGATGACCGTGTGGCCGTCGGATGTGTAGACGGGGATGCTGCGCACTTGGCCGGTCGGCGCCCCGATCTGCAACGAAGTCGGCGCAGGCTCGATGAGGTCCCGGCTGTAGACATAGCCCGCCTTGCCGTTGCTGGCGATGGCTGCAACGAGGTCAGGCGTGCCGCGATCGTTGGCGACCCCGTACGTGAGCCCGTCCGCGTTGATGCCCCACTCGGTGGTCGAGACGTTGGCGTAGGTCGCGACGAGGCGCCAGCGCTCCCCCGCGCCTGCGGTGATGACGGTCGTGTGTTGCCCGGGCGAGACGGCCAGATGCCAGTCCATCGCGCCGGTGCCCGCGCTCGAGGCGTCACACACGAGCTCGGCGCCGTCGGCCGTCAGGAAGCTCCCCGCCGTCAGGCACGCCAGCCTGATCTCGAGTTCCGTCGTGCCGGCCGGCGGCGCGCCGAGCTCCACCGTCTGGGTCCCCTCGCCCGTCATCGTGATGCTCTGCGCCAGAGGCACGACGTCCGGGCTTCCGGGCAGGTGCAGGATGCCCGCCGCAGCCGCGGCAGCGGCCAAGCCACCGACCAGCAGCAGGCCCGCAGCAACGCCGAGCGCCAGGCGGCGTCCGGCGCGCTGGCGACGCTCGGGCGCGGTTTGGACGTGGTCGATCAGTGCCTCACGCAGTGCGCTCGCGTAGCGGTCGTCCATCTGCACGGTCATCACGGGCCTCCCGTCTGGTCGTAGGCAACCTGGAAGTCGGGCAGGGTCTTGCGGATGCGCTGCCTCGCGCGGTGCAGTCGCGTCTTGGCTCCGCCTGGGCTCAGGCCGAGGACTGCGGCCGCGTCCGCGATCGTGAAGTCCTCGAGCACCACCAGGGTCAGGAGCGCGACGTCCTGTTCGGAGAGCTGCCGCAGGGCGCGGTGGAGCCGGGGGTCCAGGTCGAGGTCGACGACGGACTGGGCCACGTCGGCCGAGGCGGGTTCCCTGCCGTCTCGAGGCAGCCTCGCGAGGAAGTCCCGGTAGCGGCGCCGCGCCCGCGTGGAGTTCCTCGCCAGGTTCGCTGTCGTGACCAGCAGCCACGGCAGGACCGATCCGTTGACGAGCCGAACGTCGTCCCGCCGGCGGAACAGCTCCAGGAACGCCGAGGCGGACACGTCCTCCGCGTCAGGCCGGGAGTCCAGCAGCCGGACGGCCTGGCGGAACACGCGGTCCCTGTGCAGGTCAAAGACGGCGGCGAATGCCTGAGCATCGCCACCGCGCGCCAACGACCAGAGTCGCGCCTCTTCGTGATCCATCTCCGCCACACCTCGTAGTGTCCGCGTCGGCCGTCCCGGTTTCACTGTCCGCGATGAGTGGTACCTGGTAACCGCGCGGTCGAGTGGCTGCGCGCCCTTGGCGAGTCCATCCAGATCGCAGGCGTACCGATCTGATGCACGCCAACTACGAGCGGATCACGGTCGCTGGCCCCGAGTTCGTCGGTGTCCGGCTTACCGCGGCGGCCTACGCGCACGGATTGGCGCTGGCCCTGCCGGAAAAGGTTGTCATGGCGCGCCCGACAGGCGTCGGGTCCGCATTGACAGCCTACGAGATGCTCGTCGAGGGCCGCGTCGCCTTTCTCGCTGGCACCGATCGGGTGCCCAAAAATGACGACGCCCTACCGCCCAGCGGCTAGGGACGGCAGATCGGCGTCGATGGGTCGTTCCGCGATCCAAGCGGCGCGACGATTACAGGAACGTGACGCTAGAGGATCTGAGGGCGCTTGGTCTCGACCATTGAGCGGTCGATCGTCATGCCGTTCGTGACCGGCAAAGACTCGTCCGCCTATCGCTCTGTCGCGGCCTTCCTGAAAGGCCAGAAGGAGAGCGGCAAAGCGTCCGTGACGACCGTCCTCCGCCTCGAGAACGTCCAGGTTCAGCAGTCTGGGTCGACTGCCACGGTGTCCCTTGACTACACCGAGGGCGGTTACAACATCGACCCGAAGACAGGCCAGCCGCTCGAGACGCCGGTCGTTCTGCCGACCCCCAAGGTGGCCGCGGTGGTTCGACAGGTAGGCGGGAAGTGGCTTGTCGACTCGTACCAGTCGCGATGAGCGTGCTGCGCGTTCTGATCGGACTCGGTCTCGTGCTCGGCGCGTCGTTCGTCCTGCCGTCGGCGGTGTTGGCGTTCGACCCGAAGGTCAGGACGCCCGGGTTGGCGGACGACCGACCGGAGCCTCTCTCGCCGTCGGCCTCGGGTCCAAGCTCGATCTCACGGACCCTCGTTCGCGAGCGCCGCCGGAGCGTGAGCCGGCAGCGATTGACGAGCACCCGAGTCGCCCAGGCCTCGAACCGTTCGGGGTGCCGCAGTGCCGGCAGCTCCCGCCAGATCGCAACGAGGGCATCCTGCACGGCATCACGAGCATCGGCCTCGTGGCCCAGGATGGCAGCGGCGGTACGGATCATCGAGCCAAACCTCGCGTCCGCGATCGCGGTGAACGCGTCGACCTCGCCGAGCCGGGCCCGACGAATGAGCGCAGGGTCCACTCGCCTCCCATCGCGACGTGCTACTTCATCTGAGCAGCGCCGACCGACCGCGGTTCGGTCGTTCTCGGTGGCCCCTTTTGCAGAAGATTGTCACCCCTCGTCCCCCGACGCGGGGTATGTCAACCCCGCGCGCCGGAATCAAGCTAGCTCTTGACCGAGTCGCTGCCCGAGTGTAACATTGAAGCCACGTATTTGTGCAGATACTGTTCATGGGACTCCGGTGGGTGCGACTGATGACGGGAACATCGTTTGACCGTCGGTTCGACCGATGGATGGAGGATCCGGAGTTCGAGGCCGCCTACAAGCTGCATCGTGCCCGGATCGACGCCATCGACGACCTGATGCGAGCGCTCGACGAGGCCCGCGAGAAGCAGGGGATCACGAAGGCGACGCTGGCGCGGCGGATCCAGGCCGAACCGGCCGCCGTTCGGAGGCTGTTCAGCCAGGCAACGCCTAATCCGCAGATTGCTCGGGTCGTCGATATGGCTCACGAGCTGGGACTGGAGATCGTCATCCAGCCAAAGCGGCCGGCCCGTCGGCCGCGTGTCGCTCGGCCCGTCGACGCTGCCTGACGACCGCCGGCTTAACGCTCGATGCTGCGCCGCGAGCGCGCTCGATACTCGTCGCCCAGCGCGCGGACTCGGCGGTAATCAGCTTTCGAAAAGGCCGTCTCGTTCGGTTTGTCGAGGCCGGTGATGATGACGAGGCTCGGACCGGGAAGGCCTGCGCGGCCCCTCGCTCGGGGACACAGAAGACTCGGTAGAGCCGCTTTCCCGGTCCCGTCGCCCGCGCCTCGTAGAAGCCCGCCATCTCGCCGTGCATGGCCTGCCACTGGAGGCCACCGGCAAAGCGAGGGGGTGGCGCCTCGGCGACGGCCTTGAGGATCGCGACGAGGTTGGCCCGGACACCGGTTGGGCCGTCTCGAGGAACTCGGCACCGGAGACTGCCCCGGTTGGGTCATCCCGGCGATGGCGCTGGAAGAAGGCGATCGACCATGGATGGCCGAGTGCGTCCGGTTTGTCGGGCTCGCGCCGTTTGGGCATTCGCCTGAGGGCCCGCGACTCAGAGACGGTCGGCGGGACTGCGGTACGCAGCCCGAGCGCGCTCGTCGGCGAGGCTCGCGCCGTAGCGGCGGAGCATTTGCGGCGAGCGCCAGCCGGCGAGGCGCATCAGGTCGCCCTCCTGGCCGCCGCTGGCCAGCCATTCATGGGCGAAGGTGTGCCGGAACTGGTGCGGGTGAAGCCGCTCGAGGCCGGCCGCCTTGCAGCGCCTGGCGATGAGCTGGGCCAAGCCAGACGCGGTCAGCGGCCCGTCCTGGCCGATCCAGAGGGTAGGGGAGTCCGCGTGCGGATGAGCGCGCCGGAGGCGCAGGTAGCGGTCGAGAGTTACGGCGGTTCGGCCCCCGAAGCGCACTACCCGCCGGTGACCGCCTTTGCCCGTCACGTAGGCGAGGCGATCTCGGAGCTCGAGGTCCTCGATCTGCATCCCCATGAGCTCGCCGCGGCGGATCCCGGTGTCGAACAGGAGCAGGAGGATCGCCGTGTCGCGGCGGTCGGCCAGATCTCGTCCGGCGGCCGATCTCAAGAGTCGCCGGAAGTCCTCGACCGAGACGACCGGCACCGGCGAGTCGGGCACGCGGGGCGGCTTCATCCGCTCCATCGGCGAACGCTCGATCTCCTCCTCATCGAGGGCCCAGCGCCAGAACTGCTGGAGCGCTCGGAACTCGACCGACAGCGTCGTCGGCTTCACGTGTTCGCGCCGCTTCGCGAAGTACGACTCGACGTGTTCGCGGCGGATCGCCCGCGCCCCGGTCGGCATCCCCTTCGCCACGAGATGCTTGATCAGCGCATCGAGGGCGGCGAGGTAGATTCGAGCCGTCTTCTCGGCCCTGGTCGCGGAGAGATGCAGCGCAAATGAGTCGCGTAGACTGCTCAGTGCGTCGAGTTCGTGCGTAGTCTGAGTCACTTCGGCCACTGTTAGCTGCTCAGTGGAGCGTCATGGCAAGACTAGCGACCATCCAACGAGGCGTCAACGGCGCACATTTGTGCGAGAACTAAGCAGCTAACCGCGTCCCCGTAGCTCAGTGGACCAGAGCAACCGCCTTCTAAGCGGAAGGTCGCAGGTTCGAATCCTGCCGGGGACGCCACTCTCTGCTTCGGGCCGAGCGGCCCTTAGCGGGCGAAGGCCTCGAACGGATTGGTACGCGTCAGCCGGGTGATGGTCGCCTCATCCAGGCCGGCCAACCGCATCGCCGGTACAAACGTCTCGCTGAGGTAGGTGTACGGCCTGGGGGTTCCGCCGCCGGTCTGGGCCGGGTCATACATGCCCCGATCCTGGCTCAGCAACAGGTGGCTCGCCAGGTCCGCGTCCAGGGCGCGTCGAACGCGTTCCATGAAGAACGCGTCGTCGAACTGGTCGCTGCCGATCGCGTCGTACTCGATCCAGGCTCCACGGCGAGCGATTTCGAGGTGGAGAGTGGCGTCCGGCTCGGCTTGCGTGTGGATCCATATGAAACGGTCCGCTGCCAGACCGACGGCCTCGATGATGTCCAGCTGCTCGCGCACGACGCGACCCTTGACCGTGTGGCTGCCGATGACCGCATTCGTCGCCCTGGCCGCCCGCGCCGCCGCGCGGAGCACCTTGGTTTCGGTCGAGGTGAGCCCGTCATCGCCGGCGCTGAGCTTGATCCAGCCCGCCTGGACCCCGCTCGACTCGATCTGGCCTTCGAGCTCGCCGAGCATCCAGGCGTGCAGCTCGTCCTCGCTGGAAGCGTGGGCCCAGTCCGGAATCCACGGCTCGCGATAGATGCCGGTGGGAACGAGGAGCGGGAATCCCGTCGCCTCGGAAACCGCCCGGTCGATATCCGCGCGTCGACCGACTCCGACGGTGCTGCATTCGACGATAGCAGTCACGCCGGCTGCCCGGGCCAGCTCGATCTCGGGCGCCATCAGCCGGGTGACCGCGGCCGGATCGGCCTGCGCATAGCCGGGCTGATCCCAGGTGCGCAGATCCACGAACACGTGCTCGTGCGGCAGAACCAGCCCGACTTCCTCGGCGGACCTGGGGCCGAGCGTGGTGACGAGTCGTCGGCCGCCCGTCATCCCTCGGCCAGGACGATGACTCGATCGCCCTCCACGAAGGTGATCTTGTCCGACTTTCGAGGGTTCACCCGCACGCCATAGGCGCGGCTCGAATCGCCGGACTGTGCCCGCAGCCTGTAGCCGATCGCGACCTCGTCTCGGCGAGCCGCCCCTTCGACCACCGTCGCGAAGTTCACCGACCGGCCCGGCCGGATGTATTCAGCGGCCGGCCGGAGGTAGATTTCCGAGCCGGCGGCGTCGAAGAGATCGGCGAAGACGGCGTTGAGGGCCTTGTTCTCGGCAATCTGCGCGAGCAGCAAGCTGATGAGGCGGTCGCTGACGATGAAGTCGTCCGCCCGCGTCACCTCCGCCAACGCGCGGTTTCGGACGTCGGCCATCTCGCTCACGATCGAGAACGGATGCCCCGCCCTGGATGCCATGTCGCGCAGGTGGAGCAGCGTCACCAGGGTCCGCGCGTCCGCGCGCTGCGCATCCAGCCGGTCGATGGGGCTGAGGACGATCACGTGGTCGTACTGGGCCACCTCCAGGCGGTCCAGGCTGGCGCGGTCGGTGGTTGGCTGGGCGATGAACCGCAGCTTCTGATTGCCGAGCGAGGAGGCAAGCTCCCTTACCGCGGGCGGCGCCGCAGGGTCGTCGGTGACGATGGTCAGTCGCGACTTGGGTGGGACGTAGGAGTCGAGCTCCCGGGCGATGTCCGGTGCGCGCCGGTTCCAATTGAGGACCAGGGTCGCCTCGGGTCTGGCGACCGTCGCCGCGGGCTTCAGGATCGCCTCGTCGTCGATCGGTGGGGGAGTGCCCGCTCGCGTATGGATGGTGTCGTCGTCGGCGCTGATCACGATCAACCTGTCGCCAGGCCCAATCAGGGCGGAAAGCGGTGGGTTCAAATGCGGCGCGCCCCCAGCCGGCGCGATGCCGATCACCGTGGAGTCTTCGTAGGCCTGCATGGCCTGGGCGAAGGTGCGGCCCTCGAGCGCGGGCTCGGCGGCGAAGTACATCTCGTCCCCGGCGAAGTCCAGCAGCTCGGTGTAGACGATCGACAGTCCCGCCTGGCGGCAGGTCTGGGCGACGATCCGCGACACGATCTCCGACACGACCACCAGCTCGAGCTCGTCACGCCCCACGAGGCGGGCCGCTTCCAGGTTCCCGGGATCCCGGATCTCGGCCACGATGTGATACGGCTCGGGCCGGCGATTGGGGTCGTTGGTGATGGCCAGAATCGTCTTGATGACCTCGACGTCAGGCTCGTCCGAGTCGGGCGACAGGACGATCACCGCCTTCGACGCCTGAACACTGGCGACGTCGATCTCGTCGACATCGACGGGGCTGCCGGAGCGGCACACGATCTTGGTCCGGCCCCGGTCAGCCAACCGGGCCCGGATCTGGTCCTCCATCTCCACCTTGTCGCGATCGGCCAGGACCACGATCGTGCTGCGCGGCTGGTTGGCGTTGGCGACGACCAACTCGGACAGGATGGTGAACACCTGCTGCGACCAACCGAGTATCACCGTGTGGCCCGATTCGAGGACTCGCGAGCGGCCCTTGCGAAGCTCGGACAGGCGGCCCTGAATGCCCGTGTTGATGATGCCGATCAGCGCACTCAGGACGAAGATGCCGACCAGGGTTACGGCCAGCATCGCGGCCAGGAAGGGCGCCGAGCCGGCATCGCTGCCCATGGTTCCGGGGTCCAGCGTTCGCAGCAGGCCCATCCATAGCAACTGGACCAGATCCGTGCCGTCCGGGCCGATGTTGAACGCAGTGATGACCACGGCGATGACGATGACGATCAGCGCCGAGACGACGAACAGGCCGGCGATCAGGGCGACCGTCCCGCGGGCAAAGAACTCGTCGACGGCGTAGCGCAGGCGGTCACGCCAAGTTGTCGTCACCTGCGATCCGTTCCTCCACACGGCTGGCCGGAGTCATAGCCTAGCGGCCGCCGGCGGTCCCCTGTGCGACGGCCGGGCGGGTCAGCGGAAGGTGTTGAGCGCCCGGGCCATCGATTGTGCAAACGATCTGAAACCGTCACGCTCTGAGGCGTGGATTTCCAGGACTACTACGCGCTGCTCGGGGTCTCGAAGACCGCGACGGACAAGGAGATTCGGACCGCGTATCGGAAGCTGGCGCGGAAGCACCACCCCGACGTCAACCCGGGCGACAAGGCGGCCGAGGACCGCTTCAAGCAGATCAACGAGGCGTACGAGGTGCTGTCCGATCCGGACAAGCGCAAGAAATACGACGAGCTGGGGTCGCGCTGGCGGGAGTACGAGCAAGCGGAGCGGGCGCGCGCCGCGGGCGGCAGCGGCCGGGCCGAGCCGTTCGACTGGCAGTCGGTCGGTGGGGCTCCGGGCGAGGCCCGCTACGAATATCGCTCGGTCAGCCCCGACGACCTCCGTGATCTGTTCGGCGACGAGGCGCCGTTCTCCGACTTCTTCGAGACGTTCTTCGGCGGCCCGACCGGCCGCCAGGCCGGTGGCGCAACGTCTCGCCCGCGCCGGGCGCGCGCGGGGACTGACCTCGAGCATCCCGTCGAGGTCAGTCTCGCCGAGGCCTATACCGGCACGACCGTGACCCTCTCCCTGCGCTCGCCCGAAGGGAAGGATCGGCGGATCGAGGTCAAGATCCCGCCGGGTGTCAGGACGGGCTCCCGGGTCCGGGTGGCGAAACAGGGGGCCCCCGGCCAGTCCGGGGGCGCGGCCGGGGACCTGTACCTCGTGGTGACCGTTCAACCCGACCCGCGGTTCGAGCGGCGCGGCGACGACCTCCACACCCCGGTCCGTGCGCCGCTCGCGACTCTCGTCCTCGGCGGCGAGGTGCGGGTCCCAACGCCTGACGGGCGGGCACTGGCGCTGGCTGTCCCCAGCGGCACGCAGGACGGTCGCATCTTCCGCCTTCGCGGGCAGGGCATGCCCCGACTCGGCAAGCCGGACGGACGGGGCGACCTGCATGCCGAAGTCCACGCCCGCCTGCCCGAACGGCTGTCGGTGCGCGAGAGGGAGCTGTTCGAGGAATTCGTTCGGGCGGGATCGGCTGCGCCGGCCGGGGCGAGGTCGTCGTGAGGAACGAGATGCCACAGCCCAGCGATCGTCGACTCCAGGCCGTTGCAGAGGCGGTTCGCCTGCCGCCCGCGCGGGTCCGGCACTATGTACGGATCGGCCTCGTCCGGCCCTCGCGCACGGAGGGTCGGGTCGTCTTCTTCGGGGAGGCCGAGCTGGCCCGCCTGCGCCGGATCAGGCGGCTCCAGGAGGACCTCGGCCTGAACGCGGCCGGGGTGGAGGTCGTGATGCAGCTGCTCGACGAGATCCAGGTCCTGCGGGCCGCGCGCCGGCAGGAAACCGGCTGACGCCGGCGTCCGCAACCGAGGAGGCCCACCATGGCTACCAGCACCAGCCGGCTCACCGAAAAGGCCCAGGAGGCCGTCGTCGCGGCCCAGCGCCTGGCCGAAGGCAAGCACCACACGCAGCTCGAGCCCGGGCATCTCCTGCACGCCCTCGTGGACCAGGAGAACGGCGTCGTGCCGGCCATCCTGGGGCGACTCGAGATTCAGCCGAAAGCCGTGTTGCGTGAGGTGGAGACCGCCCTCGACGGGCTCGCGGTGGCGTCCGGTAGCACGCAGGCCTACGCCTCCAACCGGCTGCGCCGCATCTTCGAGGCGGCCGAGGCCGAGGCGGAGCGGCTGAAGGACGACTACGTCTCGACCGAGCACTTCCTGCTGGCCCTCGCCGACGACGAGGAGCGTGGCCAGGCGGGGGAGCTCCTGCGACGGCTCGGAGCCACGCGCGACCGGATCTACCAGGCGCTCCAGGAAGTCCGCGGCGGCCAGCGTGTCACCAGCCCGACGCCGGAGTCCACGTACGAGGCGCTCCAGAAGTACGGCCGCGACCTGACCGCCCTCGCCCGGTCGGGCAAGCTCGATCCGGTCATCGGTCGTGACGAGGAAGTCCGCCGGGTCATCCAGGTGCTCAGTCGGCGGACCAAGAACAATCCGGTCCTCATCGGCGAGCCGGGCGTCGGGAAGACGGCCATCGTCGAGGGGCTGGCCCAGCGAATCGTTCGGGGCGACGTGCCGGAAGGCCTCAAGGACAAGCGCATCGTGGCCCTCGACCTGGGTGCCCTTATCGCCGGCGCGAAATACCGGGGCGAGTTCGAAGAGCGACTGAAGGCCGTCCTCAAGGAGGTCCAGGACTCGGCCGGCCAGGTGATCCTGTTCATCGACGAGCTGCACACGGTCGTCGGCGCCGGGGCCGCGGAGGGCTCGATGGACGCCTCCAACATGCTCAAGCCGATGCTCGCCCGCGGGGAGCTCCACACAATCGGCGCGACGACCCTCGACGAGTACCGCAAGCACATCGAGAAGGACGCCGCGCTGGAGCGGCGCTTCCAGCCGGTCTTCGTCGGCGAGCCGACGGTCGAGGACACGATCAGCATCCTGCGCGGCCTGCGTGAGCGCTACGAGCAGCATCACCGCGTCCGGATCAAGGACTCCGCGCTGGTCGCTGCGGCCATCCTGTCGCACCGCTACATCGCCGACCGATTCCTGCCCGACAAGGCCATCGACCTGGTCGACGAGGCGGCCTCCAAGCTGCGGATGGAAGCTACCAGCATGCCGGTCGAGCTCGACGAGGTCCGCCGCCGGATCATGCAGCTCGAGATCGAGCGCGAAGGACTACGCAAGGAGAAGGACAAGGCGTCCAAGGAGCGGCTCGAGAAGCTCGAGAAGGAGCTGGCGGACTCGAAGGAGCAGGCCGCCCAGCTCGAGGCGCGCTGGAAGAGCGAAGTCGAGGAGCTCAACAAGGTCGCCCGCATCCAGGAGCAACTCGACGCCAGGCGAACGGAGCTGGAGCAGGCGTCCTTGCAGGCCGACTGGGAGCGAGCCGCCCGCCTCAAGTACGAGGTCAGCCAGCTGGAGAAGCAACTCGCCGACGAGGAAGAACGGCTCCGCGAGCGAGGTGACAGGTCGGGCGCCCTGGTCAAGGAAGAAGTCGACGAGCAGGACATCGCCGAGGTGGTCAGCCGCTGGACGGGCATCCCCGTGACTCGCCTCATGGAAGGCGAGGTCGAGAAGCTCATCCACATGGAGGATCGGCTCCGCGAGCGGGTCGTCGGCCAGGATGAGGCGATCGCGGCCGTGGCCAATGCCGTG
>JALZAF010000325.1 GCA_030948505.1 Chloroflexota bacterium | reverse complement strand
GCACTGGCCGCCGTCGAGGAGGGCGTGCGGCTCGTGGCCGAAGCGGGGATCGAGGCGATCAGGGCCAAGGGGATGGCACTGACGTCGTACGCGGCCGAGCTGCTCGACGCCCTCCTGGCGCCGTTGGGCTTCAGCCTGGGCAGCCCGCGCGACCCGCGACGCCGGGGTGCACATATCGCCGTCCGGCACGCTCGGGCGGAGGAGCTGTGCGCCGCGCTGATGACGGAGGGCGTCGTGACCGACTATCGCGCGCCGGATTCCATCCGCCTCGGGCTGTCGCCGCTCAGCACGGGTTTTGCTGACGTCTGGACGGCCATCGATCGGTTGGCGCGCCTCGCGGCCGGGAAGCGTCCCTAGGCCTCCATCCGCAGCTCTTCGAGATCGAGGTCGCGCTCGACCGCGCGGAAGGTGTCGTCGCTGATCGCGCCGCTGTCGCGCAGCCGGATGATCGTCTCCCGCTCCGCGTCGATGACGGCCCGCCTGATCTCGCGATGTTCGAGCAGCTCCTTCTCCGTCTCGTTCTGCGGGAGCGCGGAGTGCAGGTCCCCGAGATGCTCCGTCCGGTGGCCGTACTGCGAGCGCAGCGTCTCGATCAAAGGCAGGTGATCGGGCCACTTCTCGGCCAGGCGCTCGATCTCTGCGACCGCCGCCTCTGCCGCCGCCCGCCGGACATGGGCCTCCTCGTGAGCCTGCCCCCCGTCGGCCGCGATCCGCAAACCGCGGATGAAAAGCGGCAACGTCAGGCCCTGGCCAACGAGCGTGGCCAGGATGACGGCGAAGGTCAGGAAGATCAGCAGGTTGCGTTCAGGAAATGGCGTCCCGTCGGGCAGTGTCAGCGGCAGCGCGAGCGCGGCGGCCAACGAGACCACGCCGCGCATGCCCGCCCACGCAACGACGAACACGTAGCGCGGTGCGGGCACGCCCTCGCGCTCCCGGATCCTCGCGCTCAGCAGGCGCGGGATGTAGCTCGCCGGATAGGCCCAGATGATGCGGACGAGGATCGCCGTGGCGCTGATCGCGACGGCCAGCCACAACAACTCGCCAGCCGGCCGGTCGCCGAGACCGGCAAGAACCGTCGGAAGCTGGAGGCCGATGAGGATGAACACCGCGCCGTTGATAAGGAACAGCAGGATCTGCCACGCTGCCTGACCGGCGATTCGCACCTCGGAGCTCAGGTTGCGAGCCGCCCGCCGGCTCAGGAAGATGCCCGCCGCAACCGCCGCCAGGACCCCGGAGAAGCCCAGTCGCTCCGCCGGGAGGTACGTGGCCACCGGGGCGAGGAACGAGATCACGATCGAGAAGACAGGGTCGTCGAGCCTGCTCATCAGGCGTCCGACCACCCACCCGATCGCCACCCCGACGGCGATCCCGCCGACGGCGGCGATGACGAAGTTGGCGGACGCGTCGATCAGCGAGAAGCTGCCGCCGACAGCTACGGCCACGGCCGTCCGGTAAAGAACGAGGGCCGTCGCGTCGTTGACCAGGCTCTCCCCCTCGAGGATGGCCACGATTCGGCGCGGGACGCCCAGCCGCTGGAAGAACGCGGTCGCGGCGATCGCGTCGGGCGGCGCGACGATCGCGCCCAGAGCAAAGGCGGGCGCCCAGCCGAGACCCGGGATCAGCGCGTGCGCGACGAGGGCAACGGCAACCGTCGTGACCATGACCAGGCCAACCGCCAGCAGACCAATGGCCCTCAGGTTGGCCTTGAAGTCGCGGATCGAGGTGAAGAACCCGGCGCCGAACAGGATCGGCGGCAGGAACAGCAGGAACACGAGATCGGGCGCCAGCTGCACCGGCGGCAGGCCCGGCACGAAGCCCAGCAGCAGGCCGCCCAGGACCAGCAGGATCGGATACGGAATCCCGATCCGCCGGGCGAGGACGGCCAGCCCGGTGGCGAGGAAGAGGAGGACGAAGACGAGCTCGATCGGGCCGGGCCCCGCGCCGGCCGTGAGCGTCGTCGTGACCGCGATCACCCGATGGCTTCGGTCGCCCGGGTGGCGGGCAGGTTGACGACCTCCAGCCGTTCGATCGGGTCCGCCGGCTCGAATCGGAAGACCTGGGCCAGGAACGACAGCTCGGCCTCGAACGAGCGGGTGATGCTCGTGGCCTTGCGGAAGCCGTGATCCTCGCCCTCGAAGGCGATGTACGCGTGCGGCACGCGCTGCTCCCACAGCGCGTCGACGATGCGCTCCGCCTCGGTCGGCGGGACGACGCGGTCCTCGAGTCCCTGGAGGATCAGCACCGGGCAGCGAATCAGTTCCGCGTGCAGCACTGGCGAACGCGCCCGGTACGTGTCGGCTGCCTCGGGTAGCGGCCCCAACAGGTGGTCCAGGTAGCGCGACTCGAACTTGTGGGTCTCCTTGGCGAACGAGAGCAGGTCGCCGATCCCGAAGTAGCTGATGCCCGCCCCGAACACGTCGCGGAAGGTGATCGCCGCGAGGGTCGTGAAGCCGCTTGCGCTGCCGCCGCGGATCGCCATCCGGCGTTCGTCGACGTCGCCTCGACCGGCTAGGTAGCGGGCGCCGTTCACGCAGTCATCGACGTCGACGACGCCCCATTCGCCCTCCAGGCGCTTGCGATAGTCGCGCCCGTAGCCGGTGCTGCCGCCGTAGTCGACATCGAGGACCGCGAAGCCGCGGCTGGTGAACAGCTGGGTCTGCACGGACAGGCCGCCGAATGCCTGCGCCGTGGGACCGCCGTGGCTGGTCACCATGAGCGGTGGCCGCTCCCCCGCCGGGCCCTGGAATGCCGGGTTGACCGGGCGATAGAACAGGCCATGGGCGGTCCGATCGCCGGTCGTGGGGAATTCGACCATCTCGGGCTCGGACACGGCGGCGGGGTCGAAATCGGCCGGCGAGGACGAACGCACCGTGCGCCAGGTGCCATCGCGCAGGTCCAGCAGGCCAAGGGCCTCGAACGAGCGCGGGCCCGCGGCCAGGAGAAAGGCGGAGTCGCCGGCCACGTCGATCCGTCCAAGCTCCGTGAAGGGCACGTCTACTGTTCGCGGCGGCGCACCGGCACGCAGCCGATAGAGGCGGTCTGCGCCACCGCTTCGGCCGATGGCGATCACGTCTCCCTCGGGACCGAACCCGTAATTACGCAGCCCGAAGACCCAGTCGGGGAAGGCGAACTCGGCCTCCATCTCCGCCAGCGGCTCCACTCGGCCATCGCGCCAGCGTTGGACGTTCATCCAGCCGTTCGGCTCGGCCACGAAATGCAGCACGCCCTCCGGCGACCATCGCGGCTGGGCGATCCAATCCGACGCCGACCCCGCCACGAGCTTGCCCGCCCCGACACCGCCGGCCGCGTCGATCGGCGCGACGAACAGCTCGGTGCCGTCCCACGGCAGGTTCGGGTGGTCCCAGGTCAGGTACGCGAGGCTGGCGCCGTCAGGCGACACGCGCGGAGCCGCGTAGAACGTTCGGCCGCGCACGAGGACCGTGACCTCGCGCGAGCCGTCGAGCGGAATGGCCACGATCGTGGTGACGGCCTCGCCCCCGGCCGAATGGTCTTCGCGAACGGCGGTCAACCGGTTGCGATGGCGGTCCAGCTCGAGATCGGCGTAGCGGTACTCGCCCTCGGGCGTGATGACCTCCGAGGTTCGGTCGGCGGCGACTCGATGCAGCATTCCGGTCTCGAAATCGGACACGACGACGAGATCCCCGGCGACGAGGTAGGGGGCGCCGCCGTACTCCTGGACGCGGTCCCGGACGTTCATCCCGGGCGGGCTGATGTCGCGCGGCCCGCCGTCCGCCTTCCAGCGGACGAGCGCCTGGCGCCCGTCCTCCTCCGGCCGGTTCTCCAGCCAGACGAGGGCGCGCCCGTCGCTGTCGAAGCGCGACTCGCCCAGCCCGACGCGGCCGGCGACGAGGAGGTCGATTCCGAACGGCGACTGCCAGCTGCCGTACGGCGATAGCGTCCGCTTGGCCACCTACGTGCCGTGCTGCCAGGAGGTCACGTAGGCGATCTGCTCCGGCGTCATCGCGTCGAGGGTGATGCCCATGGCCGCGAGCTTGAGCCGCGCGACCTCGGCGTCGATTGCCTCGGGCACGATGTAGACCTTGTTTTCCAGCTCGGCATGGTGACCGGCGACGTACTCGGCCGAGAGGGCCTGGTTGGCGAAGCTCATGTCCATGACCGCGGCGGGGTGGCCTTCGGCGGCGCCGAGATTCACCAGCCGGCCCTCGGCGATGAGGTGCAGCCGCTTGCCGCCGAGATCGAACTCCTGGACGTTCTCGCGGACCTCGCGGACATGGCCCTCGGCCATCTCGCGCAGGGCCTTGAGGTCGAGCTCGGCGTCGAAGTGGCCGGAGTTGGCCATGACGGCCCCGTCCTTCATCGCCGCGAAATGCTCCCGCCGGAAGACGTTCACGTTGCCGGTCGCGGTCACGAACAGGTCGCCCCACGCTGCGGCCTGCCCCGCCGTCATCACCCCGAAGCCGTCCATCAGCGCCTCGAGCGCGCGCACGGGATCGACCTCGATGATCGTCACGTGGGCACCGTGGCCGGACATCCGCGACGCGATCCCCTTGCCCACCCAGCCATAACCCGCCACGACCACGTTGCGGCCGGCGATCAGCAGGTTGGTCGCCCGCAGGATCCCGTCCAGGGTGGACTGGCCGGTGCCGTAGCGGTTGTCGAACAGGTGCTTGGTCTGGGCTTCGTTGACGGCCACGACCGGGAAGCGCAGCGCTCCGTCGGCCGCCATGGCCTTGAGGCGGATGACCCCGGTGGTCGTCTCTTCGGTGCCCGCCAGGACCTCCTTGACCTGGTCGGGCCGGTCGCTGTGCAGCAGCGACACGAGATCGCAGCCGTCGTCCATCGTGATCTGGGGCCGTGTGTCGGCCACGCTGTTGAGGTGGGCGTAGTACGTGTCCCGGTCCTCGCCGCGCCGGGCGAAGACGGCGATGCCGTACTCGGCGACGAGCGCCGCGGCGACATCGTCATTGGTCGATAGCGGATTGGAGGCCGCCAGCACGACCTCCGCCCCAGCGGCCTTGAGCGTTCGCATCAGGTTGGCCGTCTCGGTCGTTACGTGGAGGCACGCGCCGATCCGCAGCCCCTCCAGCGGGCGCTCGCGCTCGAAGCGCTGGCGGATCAATCGCAGGACCGGCATCTCGCGCTCTGCCCACTCGATCCGCCGAATGCCCTCGGCGGCGAGGCCGAGGTTGGTCACGTCGTGGGCGGGAAGGGTGCGGCCGGTCGCCGTCGGGCTCGCGGCGCGGCCGCCGGTGGAGGTCGTCATCAGTGCGGGTTCTCCTTGCGGGATGAGAGGAAGCGGCGGAACGGGCCGGCGAGGTCCGGCCACGGCGAGCTGAGGCGATGGACGAGGCGCTCCTCGAACCGGACATGCTCCTCGTAGCCCAGTCGTCGGTAGGCCTGCAAGGCGGGCGGGTTGTCGGCGCGGACGTTGAGCACGACCGCGTCGCACGAGCGCAGCAGCTCCGCCGTCACGGCGCCCGTAGCCGCGGTCGCGTAGCCGCGACCACGATAGTCGACGTGGGTCAGGACGTTGCCCACGACCGCCAGCCGTGCGGTCGGCGAGATCACGTGGGTTCCGGCCGCGGCGACCAGCTTGCCACCGACGCGGACGCCGTAGTAGACGCCTTGGGCGATGGCCGACGACGGGAGCCACGATGCGAAACCCAGCTGGTAGAGGCGGTTGAGCTCACCGATCTCCACCGGCAGGAGGCGCCGAACATCGGCCGGGAAGGGGCGGAAGGTGGCCCGGTCCACCCACATCCGGACCATCTGCGGCCCGGGGTCGACGCGGTACAGCGTCTCGACCGCCGGCATCGCATCGGTCTGGGCAGCCAGGTACGCGGCCCTCGGACGGAGCACGTCGCGCAGGATCGACTCGATGCCGTCGTTGCGACCCATCAGGAACAACGGCTGGGGCGTGAGCCCGGAGTACTCCATGCCGATCGCGATGAGGTCGTCGCCGGCATAAGCCGCTGCCCAACGCGTTCGCGGGTACTCGCGATCCTCGAGGTCGCACAGGGCGTACGCCGCGTACAGCCGATCGTGGTCCAGGAACGCGCGCAGCAGCGGACGGTCCGTCGTCGTCCGGGCGTCGATCGCCCGATCGCGGCGGGTGATCGCGACGGTCGCCATCAGGCCCCGATCCGCTCAGCCGTGGGGGCCGCAGTCGCTGCGCGCCTGGCACTCCCCCGCTGCACGGCGGCGGCGAGAGCGGTCCCGAACGGCGCACGAAGCGCGCCCTCGTCGGTGATGATCGCCGTGATCAGCTCCGCCGGCGTGATGTCGAAGGCAGGATTGCGGGCATCCGTGCCGGGCGGCGCGATCGCCTGGCCCTTGATCATGAGGATCTCGTCGGCCGGGCGTTCCTCGATCTCGATCGCCGAGCCGTCCGGCGTGGCCAGGTCGACGGAGCTGATCGGCGCACAGACGAAGAACGGCACCTTGTGGCGCGCGGCGAGCACCGCCAGCGGATACGTCCCGATCTTGTTGGCCGTGTCCCCGTTGGCCGCGACGCGATCCGCTCCCACGAGGACGACGTCCACCTCGCCGCGCGACATCAGCAGGCCGGCTGCCGCGTCCGCGATCACCGTGTGCGGCACGCCCGCCTGGGCAAGCTCCCACGCGGTCAGCCGCGAACCCTGCAGGTACGGCCGCGTCTCGTCGACCCAGACATGGATGGGGCGATCGGCATGGTGGGCGGCCTGCACGATCCCCAGCGCCGTCCCGAATTGCCCGCAGGCAAGGGGCCCGGTGTTGCAGTGCGTCAGCACCTGCAACGGACGATCCACCACGACCGGCAGCTCGGCCAGTCCGCGGTCCGCCAGGCGCCCGTGGCTGGCCGTCGTCTCGGCCACGATCTGGTCTGCCTCGTCGCGCAGGGCCAGCGCGATGGCCTCGCCGTCATCGTTCAGGTCGCCGACCGCCTCGTAACGAGCCATCACGCGATCCACGGCCCAGCGCAGGTTGACGGCCGTCGGCCGCGCCGCGATCAGTCCGCTGGCCGCGCCGCGGATCGTGGCCCGCCGCGCGAACGGCCGCATTTCCGTGGCGCGGGCGGCGGTGAGCGCGAGCCCGATCGCGGCCACCTGGCCAATGGCCGGCGCTCCCCGGACGATCATCTCGCGGATCGCCCAGATCGCCTCCGGCGCGGATCGGATCTCGTATTCGAACAACTCGGCCGGCAGGCGCCGCTGATCGATGAGCATCAGGACATCAGGCGACCGAAATCGGAACGGCGTCCGAAAACCAACCGGCCCTCCCTCGGCCAGGCGCCCGATGCCGAAGCCATCCCCGCCGGCATTGAGCAGCCCCGTTTGCGGATCGAGGATGGCGCTGGCGGCCTCGGCCGACGAGCGCTGCAAGGCGGCCGCCGCGCCGGCTACGGTCGCCGCGGTCTGGATGACGTCGCTGGCGAAGCGCCGGAAGAAGCGCCGTCGGGCGAGGTCCGCTCCGCCCTCGGCGGCTGCGTCGGGTCCGCCTTGGGTGGCCGTCGCGGCTTCGGTGGGCGCCGGCTTTTCGGTGGTCGGCGGTTCGGCTGGGGCCGCGTCGGTGGGTCGATCGGGCAACGGGGGCCTCGGCTGGATCAGTACTTGATGACGCTCGTCACGCGGCGTCCTTCCAGGAGGTCGCGTCCCTTGAGGAATTCCAGCTCGACGAGGAAGGCCAGGCCCACGACCTCGCCCTTGAGCCGCTCGATGAGCTCGATCGTGCCGCGCACCGTTCCGCCCGTGGCCAGCAGGTCGTCGACGATCAGCACCTTCTGGCCGGGCTGGATCGCGTCGCGGTGGATCTCCAGGGTGTTGGACCCGTACTCCAGGGCGTATTCGACGGTGATCGTCTCGGCGGGCAGCTTGCCCAGCTTGCGGACGGGGACCAGTCCGGCGTTAAGCTGGTAGGCCATCGGCGAGCTGAAGATGAAGCCGCGCGACTCCATCCCCACGACGATGTCGATCCGTTCCTTCTTGTACGGCTCGAGCATCAGGTCGATCGATTCCTTGTAGGCCTTCGCCTCCTTGAGGAGGGTCGTGATGTCGTAAAAGAGAATGCCCGGCTTGGGGAAGTCCGGGATCTCGCGGATCTTCGCTCGAAGGTCCTCTGCGGACATGGGTCTGGCGACCCTCCTGATCGATTTCGGGAGCCGGTTGGCCTCCGCCGCGGCCCGTGCAGTCTACCGCAGCAGCGCTCGTGTTCCGATCGGAACCTCAGCCCGCCGAACCTGCCGCGAGCGCCTCCGACCGGCGAGATCGCGGGCCGGGCAGGCGACCGGCCAGCGCCAGGCCACCAAGGGCGCCCACGACCCCGACGCCGAATGCGCCCGCCAGCCCGACCCAGCCCTCCCAGCCTCCTCCGGCGCCGGCCGCGATTATGGCCCCGCCCACCCCGGTCCCGAGAGCCGTGCCGACGACGTCGGACAGCTGGAGGCCGGACGTCGCTGAGCCCTGCTCGCTCAGGGGCGCCTCGGCCAGCACGGTCAGCGACAGCGGCGAGTAGGAGAGTCCCATCCCGAAGCCGGCCACGCCCCAGGCCACCATGCCGACGATCACCGGCACTCCCGGCGAGAGGATGGCGGCGAAACCCAGAATGCCGACGGCGAGCGTGGCGAAGCCGAGGCGCACGAAGCGCCGCGCTCCCCAGCGCCCGAACCTTCGGGCCTGCACCCACGCACCGCCTGTCCACGACAGGGTCGCCGCCGTTAGCGCGATGCCCGCGACCGTGACGTCCAGACCACGCCAGCGGACGAGCGCCAGCGGCACGTACGCGTCCGCGCAGAAGAAGGCGAACGTCAGGACGCCCCTCAGGAGGACGGCAGCGGGAAGGCCGCGAGCGGCTCTCAGGGTGCCGGCCGGCGTGAGCCGGCGATAGGCGGGGATCGCGAGGGCAAGCCCGGCCGCGATCAGCGGCAAGCCCGGCACGAGCGTGGCGCTGGTCAACCCCGCGACCATCAGGCCCGCACCACCCGTCACCAGGAGGGCGGCCGGCAGACGTTTTCGGGTCTCCGTGAGCGGATGGGCCCCGGGTTCGGGGTCGGCGTGCGGGATGGAGCGGGCGATGGCCGGCAGCGTCATCGCCGCCGCGAGCCCGATCAGCGGCAGCAGGCCAAGGAAGACGACGCGCCAGCCGATGTGGTCGGCAATGGCACCGCTGAGTGCCGGCCCGATGATTCCGGGCAGGACCCACGCGGTCGACAGCGTGGCGAACATGCGCGGCCGCAGGCTCTCCGGCAATGCCCGCCCAATGCTGACGTAGGCGATCGGCGGGATGGCCCCGCCGCCCAGCCCCTGCAGGCACCGAGCGCCCACGAGGACCTCCATCGACGGCGCAAGCCCACCGATGACCAGGCCGACCGAAAACAGGGCCAGCCCTGCCACGAACGGCCGAACCAGCCCACCGCGGTCGATCAGGCTCCCGACGAGGACGATGCCGAGCAGGCTACCGAGGAAGAACGCCGTGAAGACCCAGCCGTACAGGGTGATTCCGTGCAGCTCTTCGGCGACCTTGGGCATGATCGTCGAGACGGCGAGGGCCTCGAACGCGACGAGGGTGATGGTGAAGACGAGGCCGATGGTCAGCCCGCGCCGACCGGGCGACCAGAGGCCTTCGGCGTGCGGGTCAGCAAGCGGGGCGGCGGGCGCGTCAGCACTCGCGGGCGGCTCGAGGGAGACGTGGGACATTCCGGGAAGGATGCCCGGTTCGGCGGTCTACCGCCGGGGTCACCGACCTTCGGTTTCTTCCTTATCCGTGTCGGCCGCGCGGTTCGAGGCCTCGCCGATCCGCCGCGCGGCCCCGATCATCATCACGCCGCCCATGGCGCTCGGATGGCTCAGGCCTTCGTCGTTCATCGTCTGGGCGATACCGGCCGGCTCGGCGGTATCGCGGATGGCGCGCCCGAGCGCACGAGTAATTCCGCGAAAGAGCCTCCAGGCACCACGCACGATCGACCCGATCATGGTGGCCTCCCCACTACGTCCCGGCGAGCCGCTCGACGACTGGTGCGAGCTCGTCGATGTCGCCGAGCATGATCGAGCTGATCCCCAACTGCTCGCGCAGGCGCTGGAGTTTCTTGACCAGGCCATCGATCGAGCCGATGAAGATGTGGGGCGACTCGAGCAACTCGTCCTCGCTCACCTCCGGATCCCCTCGCGCCCGGAGACGGTCCCGCAGCTTTCTCACCTCCGCGCGGGCGTGGTCCGTGACGATCACAGGCGACATCGACGGGTAGACATTTAGCTCGATGTCGGAGAATCGGTCGCCGGCGGCCTCGCGAACCCAGCCGATCTTCTCGGCCGTCGCGGCCAGGGTGATGCTCGTCGGATCGCCGCGAACGTTCGCCCCGATACGGGGCGCCAGGCTGACGATGTCGGCCTCCCGTCCCGCCAGGGTCAGGAGCCGCCGTCCCCCGCCGCCGATCATGAACGGCGGATGGGGCTGCTGGGTCGGCTTCGGCTGACCGTCCATTTCGGTGATCGTGTAGTGCTCCCCGGCGAACGAGAACGGGCCGCCACCGAACAGCCCCTTGAGCACCGCAACCGCCTCCTCGAGCCGGCCTACCCGCGTCCCGACCGGCTCGAACGGCAGCCCGGCACGGTCGTACTCCGGCTTGTTCCAACCTGCGCCGATGCCGATCTCCAGCCGGCCACCACTCAGCACGTCGAGCGTGGCCAGGTCCTGGGCCAGCACTGCTGGGTGGCGAAGGTCGTTGTTGAAGACGAACGTCCCTATTCGCAGCTTGTCCGTGGCCGCGGCGACCGTGGCCATGGCGGGAATCGGGGCGAGCTGGTTGATCAGATGGTCGCTGAAGACGAGCACGTCGAAGCCGAGCGACTCCGCCCGGCGGGCCTTCTCGGCGAGGACCTTGCCGTCGACGACTTCGACGGCTTCGGCGAGGAATCGGAATGGACGCATGAGGGAATTGTCGGCCAGGGGGCGCCAGGGTGGGCGCGGATGGCCCTCGAGGGCTATGTTTCGCGCACATGGACCGTCCCCGTGTTACCAAGCGGACTCTCGACGACCCCGACGAGCGCCGGGCGTTCGAGAAGGCCCAACTGCAACTTGTCAGGCTCGGCGACATCACATTCACGCGGCTGGTGGCCCAGCCCGGCTGGAGCTGGTCCACCCACGTCAAGCCCATTGCCGGCACGGCCTCGTGCCAGGTCCACCACCGCGGGACCATCATCGAAGGGCACCTCCAGATTGAGATGGACGGCGGCGGCGGCGTCTACGACTTCCTGCCCGGCGACGTGTACGACATTCCGGCCGGTCATGACGGCCACGTCGTGGGAGACGTGCCCACAGTGATGCTCGACATGTCGACCCAGATGGGCGAATTCGGCCAGCCCCAGGCCGGCGAGCGCGTGCTCGCGACGCTGCTGTTCAGCGACGTCGTGGGTTCGACGCCGCTGGCGCAACGGCTGGGCGATGACGCCTGGAAGCGGCTGATCAGCGCGCATGACCTGCTCATTCGGAACCAGGTCGAACGCTTCCGCGGGAGCCTCGTGTCCAGCACAGGTGACGGGGTCTTCGCCCGCTTCGACGGCGCGGCCCGCGCGATTCACGCCGCCCGCGCGATCGTCGAGGGTACGTCCAGGATCGACCTGCCCATACGCGTCGGAGTCCACACCGGCGAGATCGAGGTCGACCGGGACGGGCTCCGAGGCCTGGCGATCCACGAGGCGGCCCGAATCATGGCCCTGGCCGGCCCTGGCGAAATCCTGGTCTCGGAAATCACGATGCAGCTGGCAGGCGGCGGCGGACTCGAGTTCGAGGATCGCGGACAGGTCGAGCTGCGCGGGGTTACTGGAACGCGACGGCTCTATGCCGTTGCAACACCCAAGGCGGCGGCGGAGGCCAGGTAGTCACGTAGGCCCCAGGTTCGATGGCCAACGGGCTGTGAGGAGGAAACGATGTTCAAGGACAGCAAGGCGTTTTCGGGCTTCTCGGTCGACGATCTGGCGAAGGCAAAGGCGTTCTACGGCAAGACCCTCGGGCTGAACATCGCCGACGGCCCGATGGGCAACCTGGAGCTCAAGCTCCCGGGCGGCGGCCACATCTTCATCTACCCCAAGCCCAACCACGAGCCGGCGACGTTCACGATCCTCAACTTCCCCGTTCCGGACGTCGAGAAGGCGGTTGACGAGCTCACCGCCGCGGGCGTCAAGTTCGAGCAGTACGGCATGCCCGGCCAGGATGCGAAGGGCATCGCGCGCGACCCTCAGGGCCCGGCGATCGCCTGGTTCAAGGACCCGGCCGGAAACGTCCTGTCGGTGATCGAGCAGAACTAATCGGGTTACGCTCGTTCAGGTAATCAATCCGATCGGCGCCTGAGCTTCGTGAGCCTGCCTCCGATAAGCCACTCGGTGATGTAGAGATCTCCTCGGCGATCGACGGCGATCGCATGAGGACTGTTGAGGCGGCCGGACCGCAAGGCGGACGTCCGCTTAAGCTCGCCGCCGCTCGCGAGATCGTTGGGCCACCCCGGTCGGTTCGGCGCCTCGGGCTGCTCGAACAGGCGGGCAATTAGCCGGTCTTCCGAATCGAGCACTGTCAGTCGTGGCGGCCGAAACTCAACCACGAACAAGAACTCCTGGTGGACAGCGAACCACGTGGGGCTTGCGAGGAAAGCCTCGCCGACCACGCGTTTGAAGTGGCCGTCGAGGTCGTAGACCTGGATGCGGCCGTTCCCGCGGTCTGCGACGTACAGCTCTGGCGCGTCCCGGCGACGGTCAATGAAGAGCGCATGCGGCACGGAGAACCGCCCGCCGCCCTCGTCGCCGGAAAGGGTTGCCAGATACGCACCGTCCGGCGCGTAGCGATGGACGAGATTCGCACCGTAGCCGTCGGCGACCCAAATCGAACCGTCGCCACCACGGCTCCCTTCGTTAACCGCCACGGATGTGGGGCAGTAAGGATCCTTCCCATAGAAGCGCTTCGGCGGAGGATCAAGGCGCTGGACGATCTTCCCATCGAGCCGCACTCTCACCACCGAGGGCGGTGTCGCGACCCGATCCGTCGCGTATCCAGCGGTCGGCTGCTTCTGCATCCCTGCGTCGGCCAGCCAGAGCTCGAGGCCGTCCTCGCCTTCGAGGAGCGTGATGCCGTGGGCCTCGGCGACTTCCGTTTCGGCCGTGCGGCGGACGTCTCCGTCGGGCCCCAGCACCAGCAGTCCGCCACCTTGGGGCAGGAAGGTCACGATCTCGTCGAAAGGCGTGACGACGATACCGGCATGAGGCCACGCGACTACAGCCTCAGGCGCACGGGGCAAGCGTCCCCAGGCCTCGATCCAGTCGTACTCCAGCTGCACCTGGTCTCCTGAGTGGCCCCCGGCGCACCCTAGGGGACGGTAACCGTCCCTTTCATACCCGCCTCGTAGTGGCCGGTCACGTGGCACGCGAAGGCGTAGGCGCCCGCCGCCGGGAAGGTGTAGGTCAGTTCGGCAACCTGTCCGCCGAGGATGTCGGCCACCTCGACGACCTTCTTGCCGTCGACCTTATTGGCCGCCACGAGGGCTGGCGGGCCGACCTGGAATTCGTGGGGCACGGTGCCGGTGTTGAGGAGCACGTACGAGACCGTCTCTCCGGCTGCCGCGGTCTCCGTCGAGGGGTCGAAGTTCAACGCGTCGGTCATCTTGATCGGGGCAATACGCGGCACTGCCTTGGTGCCGACGCTCGAGGCACCCTGTCCCACTACCTGGATATATCCGAGCATCCCGTGGTCGAAGTGACCCTCCACGTGGCAAGCAAACGCGAACGGGCCGGGTCCGCTGAAGGTGTACGTCAAGGTCTTGGTCAGACCGGCGGTTATGTCGGCGACCTCCGGTGTGCCCGTGATGTTGGCGAACGTGGCCTTCTGTGGCCCGACCATGAACTCGTGGCCAACCTTGCCGTTGTTGGCAATTTCGAAGGTCACGGTCTCGCCGTCTGCGACGACCACGAAGTTCGGGGCGAACAGCAGCGTGTCGTTCGAGTCGATGTGGATCAGCCGAGGAGCGGCTGTTGTTCCAGGCGTGAAACCAAGCTCGCCCGACGAGGCCCCGGGTGTCGGCGAAACGACGAGGCTCGCGGCTGTGGACGGTGCGGGCGCGGATGCCGAGGCGCCCGAGCCCGCCAGAGCCGGAGCGAAGGTCCACGTGGGCGCTGCGCCCGACGAGCAAGCGGCCAGGACGAGCGCCAGCGACGCACCCGCGACGAGCCAGGCCATCAAAGGGCGATTGATCACCTTCGGAGTGTGCCGTCGGGATGCCGCCACGTCATGACGGCTCGTCATGATTCCCGCCATCGACTCCGTACCCAGCCCTGGGTTGACGGTGCCCCGGCACCCCGGCACATTGGGCCCGATGATCCGCGTCGGCTCGATCGTTCTGCGCGTCGATGATCTAAAGCGCCAGACCGAGTTCTGGTCGGCAGCTCTTGACTACGTGCCTCGCGACCGTCCGAGCGACGACTTCATGTTGCTGCGGCCGCGGAGTGGCGTCGGGCCGAACATCTCGCTCGACAGGGTTCGCTCGACGTTGCAGGTGCCGCCGCGAATTCACCTTGACCTGTACACCGAAGATCAGGCGGGAGAGGTCGAGCGGTTGCTCGCGTTAGGCGCAACCGAGGTGCACTGGGACAAGCGACCGCCGGACGCTGACTACGTCATCCTCGCGAACCCGGAAGGCAATCGCTTCTGCGTCGTCGACATCAGCTAGCCGGTTCCGTCGGAGGGACGCTGCGCGAGGACCCACAGAAACGGGACCGGTCCCTCGGGCTCAGGTGTCTCGATGATCTCGGCGATGAGCAGCTCGAAGTTCGCGGCCTTGAGCAGCCGGCGGTTGGTCTCCGCATCGTGGTTGCTGAAAAACATCTGCCCACCCAGCCATTCGCCGATCCAGTCGGGACTGTCGCCCGCTCCAAGGGTTGCCAGGAACAGTCCGCCCGGCTCGATCCACCGAGCGATCCGCTCGAACAGCGGGCCGTGCTCGTCACGCGGCACATGGGAGATGGCGTAGAAGGCGGTCACGCCATCAAATGACTCGGGCGGAAAATCGACCTGGGTGATGTCCGCCCGAACGAACGACGCCCCGGGCACGTTGCGGCGAGCCGCTTCCAGCTGTGTCTCTGACATGTCGACGCCGGTGACCTTGAAATGGGTCGCGAGCATCCGAGTCGATGGAAGTCCTGGCCCGCAGCCGAGGTCGAGCACGCGCGCACCCGATGACAGACGAGCCGAGAACTCGTTGGCCATCCGCTCCCGAGCAGGGTCCGCGAAGGCCGAAGTCCAGGCCAGGTATTCCCCACCAAGTGCGTCGTAGCCCTTCGCGACGAGGTCCTTGCGATGGTCACTCATCTGGCCGAAAGCCTACGCGTGCCGTCCGGGACTAGACCGCGGGCTTCTGCCATACCGAGACGAGCTGACGGCTTTCGCTCGTGAATGGCTCGCGCTTCCAGCCCGCCCAGCGTTCGCGCAAACTCATGCCGGCGAGCTGCGCCATGAGGTCGAGCTCGGCCGGCCAGACGTAGCGGAACGGCCCGGACGACTTTTCGACCTTGTCGCCCCGGACGTTGAAGTGATGCGAGATCAGGCCCTGGTTGGCGACGTCGTACTCGTCGATGCCCCAGTGCGTCTCGCTCCCGTCGAACACCACGAACGGCTCGCCGGGCGGCAGTCGCCGGAGGTCGGGCACGCCGACCTCGATGACGAAGCAGCCGCCGGGCTCGAGGTGGGCGGCCGCGTTTCGGAAGCACGCGACCTGCTCGGCCTGGGTGGTCAGGTTCATGATCGTGTTGAAGACGAGGTACGCGACGGAGAACGTCCCGTCGACGCGCGCCGTCGCGAAGTCGCCGATCGTCACGCCGATGTCTTTGCCGCCCGGCTTCGCCCGCAGCCTCGCCACCATCGCCTTCGACAACTCGATGCCGTGAACCGGGACTCCTCGTCGCACGAGCGGTATCGCGATCCGGCCCGTCCCGATCCCGAGCTCGAGCGCGCGACCGCCGTGGGCGAGCTCAGCCAGGAAATCGACCGTCGGCTCGACCACGTCGGGGTCGAACATCTCCTCGGTGCTCTCGTCGTACGTGGCAGCCACGGGTTCGCCGAAGTAGCCGTCGTCGTCGCTCATCGCGGGAATGTACCAAGTGCACCAACCGCCCACCGGTCAGCCTGGATAGGTTCCGACCCCGACGCACACAAGGGGCCCGGTGTCCTCGCATGCCACACCCGTCGCGCGAACCGAACCATCGGCGAGCGTGAAGACGAACACTGTGACGAGCGGGCCGGGATGCCTTGGCGCCGGTATCGGAGGCGGCCCGTCCCCGGTCATGTCGATGGGTCCAGGCTGCGTCCCGTCGCTGTACATCGCGACCGAAAGGACGGCGGCATGGCCCGGGTCGCGGGCGTCAAGGGCGGCGCTGGCCCGCTTGAGCCCCCCGCCACACCCGCCGTCCGTTGCGGCCGTGTGTTCAGAGATCCCTCCCGAGCATTTGACCACGACTCCGAGCTTGAAACCGTCGATTGTGCTTCCCGTGGGGCCGCAGCCTGAAAACGCTATCCCAGCCGCCAGGATCAAGGTGCTCAGGCTCGCGCCAGGCCGAGAAGTCCAACGCGCTGCCCAGAGGTTGGCCACCATCAGGCTAGGATGCACGGCGTCAGGCGGGGCGCTGTCACCCGAAAGGGCCATGACGTGGACCGAGGACTGGCTCCTGGTTGCCAGGGTGGGCGATCGATGGCTCGTTCGTTGCTCCTCGTCGCTGCAATGTTCGCGGTCGCGGCTTGCTCAGCGGTACCGAATTTGGATCGCGGATCCATGGGCTGTGCGAACGCAGTTGGCATCGGTCCGACGGAGGGCACGGTGCCGTTCGCGGGCTTGCTAATCGGCAAGTCGCCGGGGGAAGCCGCCGCGGTCGCCATCGCGCAGGGCCACACCGTGGTCTTCAGCGTGCAGATTCCCGGGTATGGGGAATGTTGGTGCGCGACGCCGCTTGGCGGCCGGGTCAAGGAAGCTTGGTGGGGCGAGCACGGCGCTCTCTGGCTGCTGGTCGAGGGCTTCGACCCCGGGCACACGCCGGACGCTCAACCCATGTTCGGCTGGGGCTGCTGAGCCATCCGGTTCGTCGGTCACTGGCCTTGCGTGATCGCGCCCAGGACCCTGCCCGTCTCGCGATCCAGGATCAGCTCTTCGCTGCCGTCTGGGCCCTTCAGTGACACCCGCCAAGCTGCGCGAGGGCCGATAACCCGAAGCTGCGCCGCCTGCTCGCCTGACATGTCGTTCGTCGAGCCGCGCCAGAGGTCTGCGTAGGTACCCTCGGTCACCTCTTCGACCGTCCATGGGCCGTGGATGGAGGTAAGTGCCTCTGCGAGGAGAACCGCGGTTCTGGCGTCAACCACCCTGCCTGTCGCCGGCGTTGCTATCTGGCTCGTCGGCGTTGCCAGCTGGATCGTCGGAGTTGCCATCTGATTTGTCGGCGTCGGAGGAGGAGCCGCACAAGCTCCGACGATCGACATGGCGAGAATGGCTAGACAGGGCTTGATGAATGCCCCGCGCCAACGACCCACTACGGCCTTCCTAAAGCCATCACGCCGGCGTCAGTCGGGACGAATCCGCAAGACTCCAAGTAGAAGGCACGCAGGTTCTCGCCGTCGACGTCCACATGTAGCCACTCGCACCCTGCCGCACGTGCCTCCGATACAGCCAGTGCGATCATCGCGGTTCCGATCCCTCTCCGGCGAACGCGCGCCGTCACCAGCGTGTCGAGGATGGAGGCGTGTACCCCGCCGTCCCATGCCACGTTGACAAACCCGACGAGCTCATCACCGACCCGGGCGCAAACCCATCCAAGGCTATGTCGGCTGACCTGCCTGTTCCAGTCGAAATCAACCACGGGATGGCCGAATCCCTCGGCGTGCAGCGCATTGAGGGCGCTGTTTTCGAATGCGCCGCGCCATTCGTAGGTCACATCCACTCGGCCGAGAATACTCAACGCGCCTTCGGATAGGCAGCAATTCGTTCATCGGACGCCGGACCAGACCGATCCGCGATGGCGGTAACCGAACATGGGCTACGAGGGAGGCGCCGAGAAGCTGCCCGCCGGCTCGGGGGCCGGCGGTCCACCGGGACCCACGATTGGGACCCCGTTCTTAGGGCAACCGGGCGCCGGCAGTTCGCCCCCGCACGGCTCGTTGAGTTCGAGTCGCGTGACCCCAGGCGGGATGAAACGACGCTCAACCAGCACATCGAAGACCCGGTTATTTGTCACGAGGCAGGTCCCAGCGATCGCCGGTCGCTGGAAGCCGGCGACCAGGACCTCACCTCGCGCCTCGAACCCGAGGAACCGGGGCCGGGCGCAATCGTTGCCGCCCGGACCGTTGACGGTCAGTTCGACGAGATAGGCATCGTCACCGATCGGCTTGATGTCGATGCCCGGCCCAACATTCCCGCCGCGGATGTCGATCAGCCGCCAGCCTGGTCCCGAGCTTGGCTGCGCGTCCGCTGCGCAGCCAGCGACCGCAAGGATCACCAGCAAGGCGGCAACGCCGAACGCGCGTCGAATGCGGCGCATGACCCGAGCGTAGGGCCCGGAACCGTCCGGCCAACTGGCCGAAAGTCGCACGCCGATAGGCCTCGCTGGCCGGTTAGGGATGGAACGGGCCGGTTACCGACCGTCTGCAGGTGTCCACTCGCCAATCAGGAAACGAGGGCGAACGCCTCGAGGAGCCGGCGCGCAAGCGCAACGTCGCCCTCGAACGTCGACCGGCCGGCCACTTCTTCCCGGGAAAGTGACCGCACATACATCCGCCAGGCACAGTCCTCGTCCATCGAAACCGACGCGGTCGGCGAGTCGGCCCGTCCAACCCGCAGACTCCAGCCACCCGACTCGCGGATGACCGCCCTTTCACCTCCGCTCGTTCCCTGCACCGAGAATTGGACCGTTGTGCCCGCGGGAGCCTCGAGGTCGCGGTATGGCGGCACGAGCGCGAACGCGAACGTGGCCAGGACGGGTCGAAGAAACGCCGGTTCATTGAGCAGGGGCGCGCCGACGGCCTCGCGGATCTGCTGCTGGTGATGCCAGCGCTCAGTGAACTCGCGGGCGATGTCAAGCCAGTTCGGCGCGGGATCGGGTCCAACCCAGCTCACGCGCCATCCCAGCGCGAAAGGATCTATCGACTCGAACAGGCGCTGCGTCTCGTCGCCGCTGAACTCCAGCAGGGATCGAACGATGGTCGGGCTCAGGCGGCGCATCGTCGTGACCCACTGTGCATTGCGCCGATCGATGTACGCCTTGAGCGGCTCTTCGGCGGGCACCCACGGCTGGCTATGCCCATCCCGTTGGCTCGACACCCGCCCCAGGTCGTCCGCCACGAGGTGCGCGGCGACATCCTTCACCGTCCACTCCCCGGCGCTTGTCACGCGGAAGCAATCGTCCGGCGCCAGCGACTCGAGGAGATCCAGGAGCGCCCGGCGCTCGGCCGGAAAGAGGTCGACCACGAGAACGGGCTCGGGAGGCCGAAGCATCAGCGGTCAGGATGCACCGTCGACGCGTCTCATGCGCCAGGGGCGAACAGAAGGGCGCCCGGGAAGAGGTTTGACGCCAAGGACGATCTCGACGACGGTTCGGCTGTGTCTCCAGATGCCTTCTGGGTTCGGGGCCTCAAGGGCTCGACGACTGCGATCGTCGCCGAGATCAGGCGGCGCTTGGGCATACGAGGCGATAGCCGTCCGATGCTGGTCGCCATCGACGGACCGAGCGGGTCGGGGAAGTCGACGCTGGCGGCATCGGTGGCGGCCGAACTCGTCGCCGCCATTGTCCCCAGCGATGACTTCTTTGCGGCCGAGGTTACGGACGCGGAGTGGAATGCGATGGCCCCAAGAGGGCGCGGCGAGGCCGCGATCGACTGGCGAAGACTCCGCGAGGAGGCGCTCCTACCGCTGCTGGCCGGCAGGGTCGCCACGTGGCATCCCTTCGATTTCGCAGCAGGGACGCGGCCCGACGGTTCCTACGGAATGTCGCCAGATGTCGTGAGGCGCTCGCCATCGGCCGTCATCCTGCTCGAGGGTGCCTATTCGAGCCGCCCCGAGCTCGCCGATCTCGTCGAATTTGCCGTCCTTGTCGACCTGCCGATCGCCGAGCGGCATCGACGATTGGCCACTCGAGACGACAAGGCATTCCTTGATGCGTGGCACGCCCGTTGGGATGCGGCCGAGGACTACTACTTCTCCGAGGTTCGGCCGCCCTCGTGGTTCGACCTGGCCGTCACGATGTCCTTGGACGAGCGATCTACTGAAAGCTGATCCAGTCGGGGCCAGGGAAGATCGGCGACGGGAAAACCAGACCGTTGCACGGAGCGAGCGGAACCACGGCCGTCCCATATTGGTTCGTCCCGGGAAGCGTGATCCGGACCGCTCGAGCGGCCGGACACGCCACTTCATAGGGCTGGTTCGCCGCGGGCCCGAACGGGTTGTCCCCATAACCCAAATCGAAGGCGGCATAGGAGTCGGGAGAAAGCGCGACCCGATGGGGCCTAATCGCCGGAAACAGGTAGTCACCGGTGATCGCCGGTTGGACGTCCGTCGGAAGGAGCGCCCCGGAGGAGCTCACGAGCCGGAGGCCCGGAAAGCCGAAGAGCGTGCAGCCTGCCTTTGAGACGTTCTTGAGGCGGAACAGGACGCCTACGTTTCCGAGCCCGGCTCCCTTGTCCACGCCGGTCATCCGAAGCTGGTAGGTCGTGCAGGTCGGCCAGGTCGCGGCCTCGGGAGAGGCAGCGGCCAGAATCAACACACGGGCGACGTCTGCGACCGTGAGGTCGGGTGAGGTGGACGTGTCGCACAGCGCCATCGACTTCACGGTGGCCGTTCGGTGTCCAGCCGCGGCGAAGACATGGCGAATATTGAGGCTCGATCCCTGCCCAGTGCACGACCCGCTGACCGAAATCGGCGGACTCCCGTCACCGAAGTCGACGCTGGCCCGGGCCACCCGCAGATGCGCGCCACCGACCTGGGCGCCGACCGTGAAACTGGCGGAGTCGCCGGTGAAGACGATCTCAAGGTCGGTGCTGACGTAGGCGAGGGCGACCGGCGGTACGGGAGTTGCCGGAGGCGGCAGGTGCGCGTCGGGCGTTGTCCCGGGCGTCGCCGGAACGGCGCTTGAGCTTGCCGACGGTGCCAAGGTTGCGACCGGGGACTGCGTCGGCGGGCTTGAAGGGACGGGGAGCGGCCCGCCGCACGAACTGCTGAGGATCGCGAGAGAAATCGCCGTCAGGACCAGGCGGGACGTGTCACACCTCCGTCACGAGGGGACGCGGCGATCGGCCGGCAAGTGACTCCGGCAGGTCCGCGGAGGCGCGTCCCAGCCAGATTGCTCTCTCGGATGGCTGCTATCGGTGGGCCCAGCACTGACCGACTCCCAGGCGCCCTGCTCTCACCCGAAAGGATCATCACACCTCCGTCAGTCAGCGTTTCGCAACCAGTCGTCGGACGGGCGGCCCCGGCGTCTGGTCACTCAGCTCGAGGGTCGCTCAGTACCAGGACTGCGAGGGACCCTTGAATTCCTGGATCGTGTTGCCGCCGTCGACCACAATCCCCTGACCGGTGACATAGCTGGCCGCGTCTGAGGCGAGGAACGCGATGGCTGCGGCGACCTCCTCGGGCGTGCCCGATCGGCCAAGGGGAGTGTTCTCACCGCCGATCGCCTCCTCGGGCAACTGCGAGCCCGTGGCGATCCAACCGGGCAGCACCGCGTTGACGGTCACACCGTCACGCCCAACCTCGATGGCCAGCCCGCGCATCAGCCCCAGGATGCCCGCCTTCGCTGCACCGTAGGCCGCGGATTCGGGATTGCTCACGAGCGGCCCGGTGACCGAGGACACGTAAACGATCCGCCCATGACCACTCGCCACGAGCGACGGGAGGGATGCCTGCGTGACCGAGAACGCTGTCCGCAGATTGCGGGCGATGCCGCGGTCCCACTCGGCGGGATCGATGTCGGCGACGGTGCTCGAGTCTTCCTGTGTGCCGATCGCCACCATGCCGGCGTTGTTCACCAGGATGTCAAGCCTTCCGCCACTGGCCGCCAACACCTCCGCGACGAGGCGGGCCGCCTCTCCGTCGATCATCAGGTCGCCGATGTGTCCGCTCGCCTGGATCCCTTCGGCCCTGAGTTCGGCGACGCGCTCGTGAATGCGATCCGTGGTGGACGCGATGGCGACGTGGGCTCCGCCCCGACCGAGAACGCGGGCGGCCGCGAAGCCGATTCCGCTGGGACTGCCGGCTCCGGTGATGAGCGAAACCCTGCCGGCAAACATGGTGGAGTGGTCGGACGGCATCGGCTCATTCTCACCGACTGACCGGCGCCGATACACCGCCTGTCCCACTGAGCGCGGGGCATGAAGGAGCAACCGAGGGTACATGGCGGCAAGGATTTGGCCAGGTCACCTGGTGACACGGGCACGCCGGCACGCGAACCACGCACCGTCGATTTCGCCCCCCGAGAGTCGGATGCGGGTGCCAGAACGTGCCACCACGGAACCGGTCTCATCGAGGATTTCGACCTCGGCATCACGGCGGCGGCCTGTGTATCCATATGGCCACCGGATCGGCTCGCGGATGCCGCCGTCGATGATCGCCGAGCCTGCGGCGGCATCGAAGACCAGCTCACCGTCGACGTAGTTTGCCGGACAACCGACAGAGCCCGGTATATGAGCGGCGGTGAGGAGGACGACGCCGTCCGGGCCGAGGGTCGCCGGAGCGGGGCTAGCATCCGAGAGGGACGGGCCGCAGCCCGCCGTCGCTAGCACCAATGCGACCAGACCGATCCACGCGCAACGTGCCACGCAGGCGAACGTGAGGGTCCGTTTCAGGCTCACCTCCATTCCGCCCCCACCGGCGTAGGTGCGGGCTCCCAGAAGGGCGCCCACGACCACTGCGTCTCGGAGGGAGGGACGGGCCCATGTGGCTGACATGGACCGTAGTCGCCGGCGTAGCGGTGATCCTTGTCGTAGTAGGGGCCGCACAGGGGCGGCGAGACCTTGTACAGGTGGGTCTCGGATCGCAGCCCTGAGCCGGCGAACAGCGCTACGAGGAGGAGGGCTACCGCCAGGAGACGGGTTCGGGTCATATGGACCCGATCGTGCGCCCCGGTCCACCCAGCGACAACCGTACGAACGGGTTGGTTCGGAGCACGGCTAGCAGCGTCAGTCGGACGGATTGGACGCGCTAGACTGCCGCCGTGGGGCTACAGGTAGCCGTACTGCCCATGATCTTGTCGTTCTCCGGCGTGCTCGTGGCTGGTATCGCCTTCTACAATCGCGGCAAGCCCGAGTGGCAGCGTGACATGCCGCGGATCATGATCTTGGCGGTCGGCCAAGTCGTGCTCGGCGTCGTGGCGTGGCTGGTCCTGAGCCCTCCGTGAACTCTCGGGGCTGCCGCGAGCTGACCACCTCGGTAGCGACGCGCTTGACGCGGCCCAGCCGCCATCCGTGGCGAACGTGGTCCCAGCCTGCACGAGATCCGTCCGGGACAACCTTGCCCATAGTGCGCCCTATCCGTTGTCCGGCGGCTTTGAGCCGCCCTAGTCCGTCCGAATGGTCGGCGATGTCACCTGATCACGGGGGCGTGCCTTGACGAGGCTCAATGTCACCCCTAAGCGAAATCAGCATTGCGGCCGGGTTCCGCCCAGCGCTTGGCTCAGTAAACGGTCAAGCTGCGTGTCGCTCGTCCAGGCAAGCACGTCTCCAGTGATCGTCCAGTACAGCGGGAACGCTGCGTCAACCGTGTGGCCGGCTACCTGATAGAGATGGCGAGTGCCGGAGCGACTCTCACACACGTGGACCGCTGAGGCCGCGGTCGCGTCGACGAAGAATGCCGCCTCGAACGAGGCCGTCCCGACGTCCATCAGACAGACACCGAGCGCTTCTGGGAACAGGGCTTCGCCGGTCGAGGCGGACACGGCCGTCACAAAGATCCCTGCCCCGGCGAGTCGTCTCACGACGGCCGGCTCGCTGGTGGCGGAGCGGCAGGGAGGTGCCCCGACACGGGGCGATGGGAATGGTGGCGTCGTGGGACTAGGTGTCGACGGATTTGGTCCGCAGGCCGCGAAGGTTATCAGCACAGCGGCGAGGGTGGCAGAGATTGCGGCGGACACATCGAAACGAGTCATTGCCGACAGTCAACCTCGCGTGCTCCCCAGCCCCGGTCGGGCTCAAGCTCCATACACATCGGTGGCGCCGGCGGTTCACTGCGGCCCCAGTCAGCGTGCGGGAATGTCACACGCCGCCCGCTTACGCAGACCGGGCGGGCGCGACCATTACGTCGATCGTCGCGTGAGCTATCCCGAGGGTGAGTTCGAGCCGCCAACATCCGGCGCTCGGTAGGTCAACTATTGACGGGTAGTTGCCGTTGGGCGACGAGGCGGCCGCGAAGTCGTACTGGACGACTGGCGAAGACGCGCTGAACGGATGCGCGGCGATGGTCAGGTGCGCGGCTTGCTGACCGTGGCTGATCCACAGAACCTTGGTCCCGCCGTTGGGCCCGTAAGCGAACACCAGGTCGGGTGGCGGATACCAGAAGTAAGCGACGATCCCGGCTTCGGCCGGGGTGGCTGGAGCCCAGGGGTTGTCGGCCAGGCCCAGATACGCATCGGGACCTGGTCCCGCGAACACCTGGGTGGCACCACCGCCCGCGACCGGAGATGGCAACGCACTGGGCTGCACCGACGCCGCGGAGGCCACTAACGAGGGGCCGGGGACACGCTCGTCGGAGACGGCCGCACCGTGCTTTGGCACGCGCCCACAAGCAGGCTCACGACGACCGCGATCGCGATCGAGCGTCCAGGCATTGCTTAGTCCCCAGGTCGAGCGCTCGACGACAGTTCTACACCGAGACCGCAAGATAGGTTCCCCTCGTCGGTCGGCCAGCCCGCTGCGAGGGCGGTGTCGCCCCGTCAGTCAGCGTGCGGGAAGGTCACGTAGTCCGGACTTCTCGCCGTAGGCCCTCAGGGGCTGGAACCAAGTGGCGCACTGCGGTGTAATGGATAGGTCATGAGGTCCGGCTCGAGATGACGAAGGGCTTGCGGATCACGACCCTGCGCGCATTCAACGCAGTCGGGTTCGGCGTGCTTGTTGCCCTGTCCGTCGCCGGTCCGGTGTCGGCCAAGTTGACACCCTACTTCACCGTCGAGGTCAGCCCGCCCCAGCCGGTGGTAGGTGAGGCGATCGTCGTGGTGGTCCGGACCTGGGCGGACGGGGCTCATACCGTCCCGGCAGGGTTTGGCACTTCTGCCGCACTGAACTCGGCCGCACTCGACGGGCTGCTCGTCCTGCGTCCGACAACCGGGGACGCTCCCGACATTGCGATCCGCCTTAAGTATCAAGCCCTGGACGAGTTCAGGGCCACGGTCGTCGCGCCCACGGCCGGCGACTGGAAGCTTGTCGCCTTTCCTGATCGGACCGGCTGGGGCTCGCCGGAGGTCCCGCCTGGCTACCCCGACACGATCGCTCTCACCGTTCGTGCCCCGAACGGCGGTGTTTTGACGAGCGCCGCGATTATCGGTCTCACAGCTGTCATCGGGATCGTGTCCGCCGCCGCATGGCTCGCTCGTCGCGCGCGACGCGGGCGGCTCGTGTCGGTCCTCCACAGCTCGGATATTGGCTGACTGGCAGCCGCGGCTTACGGGACGCTAGTTCGCTCGGCGTTGCTGAATGTCACTTGGTCGATGCCGCCACCTCGCCGCGGCGTCACGTTCCGCTGGAGAGGTCCCGGTCCTCCATCTCCCACGCGTGGTCGAGCATGTGGTAGGCGCATCGCCGGATCGTGAACTGAACCGTCCAGGACCGTGCCGCTGCGCCCCGGGTGTTGTGGTCGCGGATCGCGTCGCAGAAGGCGTCGCGGTACGCTCGAAGCGCGGCCGGGTCGTCCCGCGTCTCCAGCGCCACCTTCACACCGACCTTGGGGGCGAACTCGTGGATCTCGGCACCGTTCGCGTGCCGCACGATCCTGGCCCGATCGCGTCCTCCGCCCCGCGGACCCAGCCGAAGCTCCGCCGAGACCTGCGACGCGACAGCGTCGAAGTAGGCCCAGCAGGCCCGGAGCAGGGCGATCTTCCGTTCGCACGCACCTTCGTTCATCTGCTCGTATTCAGGTCCCGCGGACCGGGCCGACAGCCCGTAGAAGTCGGTCATCCCCGTGCCTTCAAGCCGCTCGACGACGACGAGGTCCCCGTTCGCAGCGAACACGTCGCCCTGGCCCGCGAGGTCGGCGATCGGTGCATAGCGCGGTCGGTAGGCGGCGAGCACCCGGAGCGCATCCTCCTCGACCTTCGCGCTCCTGTCCCAGCCGGGCCAGTCGAACGCCGAGGCGACCACCCGCTTCTTCTTGCCCCGCTCAACCATCACCCGGATCGAGTTGGACACGGCCACCTCCGGCAATTCAGGACGAGCAACGAGGCTACATCCCGCGCGCTCAGTCAGTGTTCGCCAATGTCACCTGGTGCGGCGTTTGAGGTCGCCACCTCCGCCTCCGATGAGCCACCGATAGGGGTCCTAACAATCCAGGGGCGCCCAGAGGGAAGCGCAGCTCATTGGTGCAATGCGTCCTTTCTCAGGATGGTTGCTGCGGCCGGACCCTTCGTCCAGATTTCCGGGGTGCTTGGCGTTAGTTGGCTTGTAACGTTGTCGGCGAGCCTGGACAGAGAGGAAGGGTTGCCGTGCCCAAATCAAGGGTATCGACCGGCGCCGACGAGCCGCGAGTGCACCCCGGGCGGCCCGTCGATCCCAAGGCTGCCGTGCTGCTGGCCGAAAAGAACCCGCTGAAACGCCTCGGTAAGGTCCTCGGTCCGGGCCTCATCACCGGGGCCTCGGACGACGATCCCTCTGGCATCGGGACCTACGCCCAAGCCGGCGCGCAGTACGGTTTTGCGACCCTCTGGACGACCCTCGCGATGCTGCCGATGATGACCGCCGTCCAGTACATGTGCGCCAAGATCGGCCTGGTCACCGGCAAGGGGCTGGCGGGCGTCCTTCGTGAGCACTACCCTCGCGCCCTCTATCCGGCCGTGATCGCTCTGGTCGTCGCCAACACCTTGAACGCCGGGGCGGATATCGGCGCCATCGCCGCGGCGATCAACCTGCTCGTGCCGATCCCGGCGATCGTCTTCATCGTGCCGGTGAGTCTCGGGATCGTCGGGCTCCAGGTCTTCGGCATCTACCGCCTGATCGAGAAGGTCTTCAAGTGGCTCGCC
>JALZAF010000315.1 GCA_030948505.1 Chloroflexota bacterium | reverse complement strand
GGCGAGCCCGGTGCCGTGAGCCCGCATCACCCGACCGGCCGCCTCGCCGGCCGCGCCGCCAGCCCCACCCCGTTCGGCTGCTACGCTGGCGCGCGATGAAGGGCATCGTGCTGGCCGGGGGGACGGCGACCCGCCTCTTCCCGCTGACCATCGTCACCAACAAGCATCTGCTGCCGATCTACGACCGGCCGATGATCTACTACCCGATCGAGACGCTGGCCGGGATGGGCGTCCGTGAAGTGATGGTCGTCGTGGGCGGCAAGAGCGTCGGCGATGTCGTGGAGCTGCTGGCCGACGGCTCGCATTTCGGGCTCGACCTCACCTACCGCTACCAGCACGGGGCGCTGGGCATCGCCCATGCGATCGGCCTCGCCCGCGACTTCGTCGGCGACGATGCGTTCTGCTGCGTGCTGGGCGACAACATCCTGCGCGGGAAGTCCCTCGACGGCGTCGCCCGCGAGTTCGAGGCGAGCAGCTGCGGAGCGGGCACGCTGCTCTACGAGGTCCCCGACCCCAGGCGGTTCGGCGTCGCGGAGCTGGACGCGAACGGCAATGTCATCGGCTTCGAGGAGAAGCCCGCGGCACCGAAGTCGAACCTCATCCCGATTGGCGTGTACTTCCTGCGACGCGACGCGTTCGACGTCATCGACCACCTCGCGCCATCCGGCCGGGGCGAGTTCGAGATCACCGACGTCCTCAACCACTACATCCCGAACGGCGGCCTGTTCACCCGGGTGTACGACGGCTACTGGACGGATGCGGGAACGGTGCCCTCGCTGCTGCGCGCGGCGGAGCTGGCGGCCAAGGACGACGCCGACGGGCGGCTCAGCCCGCCGGTCGAGCGACCGCCTTCGTGACCGAGGGGTTCAAGCACCTGCTGGTGACCGGCGGCGCCGGCTTCATCGGCTCGTGCTTCGTACGTGACGTGCTGGCCCGCCGCGACGGGACGCAGGTGACGGTCCTCGACAAGCTGACCTATGCCGGCAACCGGGCCAACCTCGCCGCCGTCGAGCACGACCCGGAGCAGGGCCGGCGCTACCGTTTCGTGCAGGGTGACATCGCCGATCCGGAGGTCGTCGGGGAGCTCGTTGCCGCGGCCGACGGGGTGCTGAATTTCGCGGCCGAGTCCCACGTCGATCGCTCCATCCTCGATCCCGCCGCCTTCCTTCGGACCGGCGTGCTGGGGGTCCACGTCCTGCTCGAGGCCTGCCGTCACGAGCGCGACCGGGCCGCCGCGGGCGAGCGTGAACGCGCGCCCAGGATGGTCCAGGTATCGACCGACGAGGTGTACGGCTCCATCGACGAGGGCCACGTCACTGAGGACGCGCCGCTCGTCCCGCGCTCGCCGTACTCCGCGGCGAAAGCCGCCGGCGAGCTCCTGGCCAGGTCGTACTTCGTGACCTACGGCCTGGACGTCGTCGTGACCCGCGGGTCGAACACCTACGGGCCGTACCAGCATCCCGAGAAGCTGATCCCGCTGTTCGTCACCAACGCCATCGACGACCGGCCATTGCCACTGTACGGGGACGGGCTGCAGCGGCGGGACTGGCTCTACGTCGCCGACCACGCCGGCGCAGTCGAGCATGTCCTCCACCACGGCCTGGCCGGCGAGGTCTACAACGCTCCGGGCGACAAGGAGCTGCCGAATCGCGAAGTGGTCGAGCTGCTGCTGGGGCGGCTGGGCAAGCCCTGGTCGCTGGTCCGGCGGGTCGAGGACCGTCCCGGCCACGACCGTCGCTATGCCATGGACGGCTCCAAGCTGCGAGCCCTCGGCTGGCGCAATCGCACGCCCTTCGCCGATGGCATCGCGGCCACGGTCGACTGGTTCCGCGACAACGCGCCGTGGTGGCGCGCGGTGCGGTCGGGCGACTGGGACGCCTACTACGACCGCCAGTACGGAGCCCGCCTGGCAGGGTCCAGCGAGGCCGTCTGAGGTGCGCGTCGCCGTGACCGGTGCCGGCGGGCGGCTGGGCCGGGCGGTAGTAGCGGCGCTGGCGGAGGCGCCGCTCAGCGGCCTTGGCGGGCCAGTCGCCTGGACGCGGCCGGCGTTCGACCTGGACCGCCCCGCCGGCTTCGGGGAGCTGCTGGCGCGCGATCGTCCCGAGGTCGTCATCCACGCCGCGGCCTGGACCGACGTCGACGGCTGTGCCCGCGACCCCGAGCTCGCCATGGCCCGCAACGGCCTGGCGACCGGGGAGCTGGCCCGAGTCTGCGCCGACGCCGGCGTGGACCTGATCGTGATCTCGACCAATGAGGTCTTCGACGGCCGCCGAACCGATGGTCGCGGCTACCGGCCCGACGACGCGCCCAACCCGATCAATCCGTACGGGGTCTCGAAGCTTGCCGCCGAGCGCCTGGCCGGCGAGGCCTGCCTCGCGGCCGGCGCGGGGGCGCAGCTGGCGATCGTCCGCACGGCCTGGATGTTCGGACCGCCCGGCAACGACTTCCCGACCAAGATCCTGGCCGCGGCCGAGCGGGCCATCGCGGCCGGCGAGCGGCTCAAGGTCGTCGGCGACGAGGTGGGGTCGCCCACCTACAGCCACGACGTGGCCGAGGGCCTGGTCGACCTGCTTGCGGCGGGCGAGGCGCAGGGGACGCACCACCTGGTGAACCGCGGCCACGCCTCGCGCGCCGCCTGGGCCCGCGAGCTCTTCCGCCAGGCCGGCGTCGACACCACGATCGAGGAGGTCCCGGCGTCGACCTGGCCACGGGCGTCGACGCCCCCGGCATGGGGCGTTCTGGAGCCCTCGACCTCGCCCGGGAGCGAAGCGCTCCGGCCATGGCAGCAGGCGCTGGCGGACTACGTGCCCGGCCTGCTTCGGGCGCGTTCGGCTGCCCGCGCGGCGGCGACGCGGGCGGCCCCGTGAGCGGCGACGTGACTCGTCCCGGCTCGACGATCGAGGGTGTCCGCTTTGGCGCGGTGACCCGGCACGCCGACCGGCGCGGATCCTTCCGCGAGCTGTGGCGCGAGGGCGCCTTCGGTGGGCTGCAGCCGGCCCACACCGGCAGCCCGCCCGGAACCGAGGCCCACTTCGTGCAGGCCAACCTTTCGACCTCGGCTGCCGGGGTGCTGCGCGGGCTGCACTATCACCGCCGCCAGCTCGACTACTGGATCGTCGCCTCCGGGCGTGCCTTCGTCGCCCTGGTCGACGTCCGGCCCGTGCTCGACGGCAGCGGGCCGCGGCCCCACGTCGAGACGAGGGAGCTAGCCCCCGACGACTGGGTCGTCATTCCGGCCGGGGTGGCCCATGGTTTCCTCGCCCTCGAGCCCCTCGAGCTGCTGTACCTGGTCAGCAACGAGTACGACGGCAGCGATGAGCTGGGTTTTGCCTGGGACGACCCGGCGGTGGCGGTCCCCTGGCCGCGCCTCACGGCAACCGCGGACGGCGCCCCCATCCTGTCCGATCGGGACCGCTCCAACCCGCCGCTGGCAGAGCTGATCGCGGATCTCAGGGCCTCCTGAGACCGGGGTCCCGGCCGGGGGGGACCCGTCCGCTCCACCCACCTCATCCGCGCTCCGTACCGGCGCGCTGACGATCTCGCTAGGCCTCGCGGGACCATCCCGCGATTGAGCCTGGAGGCTCCCTGACCGAGGCTGGAGATCACCTCATCCAGCCAGTCGCCGGCCTCGTCGCGAGGCGGCGGTCCGTCACCGGGAGCCAGGATTGCAGAAGCTCGCCATCGCGCTCGCCCTCGCCGTTTCGGGCGCCCTGGGAGGCCTCTCCCCTTCGGCGGTTCCGGCGGCCAGCGCGGCGTCCGGCGCCAGGGTCGTGATCATCGTGGGCGCCACCCACAGCGCGACACCCGGCTACCGGGCTGACGCGGACTCGGCCTATGCCGAGGCGATCAAGTGGACCCCCAACGTGACCAGGGTCTACAGCCCCTACGCGACGTGGGCGACGGTCAAGGCCGCGGTCAAGGGGGCCAACCTCGTCATCTACTTCGGGCATGGCAACGGCTGGCCATCCCCCTACCCGAACGACGCCCTCTACACGGGCAAGGACGGCTTCGGGCTCAATGCCACGGCGGGCAACGGCGACTACAACAACAAGTACTACGGCGAGGCCTACATCGCCACCCTCGGCCTCGCCCCGAACGCGCTGGTGATCCTGTCCCACCTCTGCTACGCCTCGGGCAACTCCGAGCCGGGCAGGACGGCGCCCACGCTCTCGGTCGCCAAACAGCGCGCCGACAACTACGCCACGGCGTTCCTCAAGGCGGGCGCCCGGGCGGTCATCGCCGACGGGCACATGAACCCCAACTACTACATCCAGGCGCTCTTCTCGAGCCACCAGACCATCGATGGGCTGTGGCAGGACGCGCCGAACTTCCACGCCCACGCCTTCAACTTCCCCTCCGTCCGCAGCCCTGGCTTCACCGTCCAGATGGACCCCGATCAGCCGACCTCCGGCTACTACCGCTCGATCACCGGCAAGCTCGATCTGCGCACCGACGAGATCCTCGGCTCGTCGGCCTACGCGGTCCCGGGCGCGTGGTCCGTCGGCGGCGCTCTCCAGAGGCGCGTACCGCCCGCTCCGTAACGGCCACCCGGTCCGGGTACCGACCCTACCGGAGCCCCCCGTACCCTCCGCATCCGGGACCATCGTCAGGCTTGGTCCCCGCACCACCCTGCACTAGGGTCGAACCTCCTTCCGTTACGCGGTCAGGTGGTCCCGCGGGAGGCTGATCCGGCCGCCAAGCCCGTCACCGCGACCGGTTCGCCGCCATCGACGAGGGACCTCGTGACCCATTCTCCCAGCCGCCCGGTCGCCGCTCCAATGAGGCCAACCGCGCGCCGGCTGCGTGCCCGGGTCGCCGCCTTCGCCGTCGCGGGCGGGCTGATCGCCCAGACCCTCTTCGTGGCCGGAGTCGGTGCCGGCGTCGTGGCCGGGCGTTTCCTCCCTGCCGGCACGCCCCCTTCCCCGGCTGGCCTCGGTTCTGGCAGTGTGACCGTGCCGGTAGCTGCCGCTGGGCCAGGCCTGATGCAGCCTTCGCTCCTCGAGGCCCCGCCGATCGGGGCCACGGCGCCCAGCCTGGCGGCCCAGGCAACCGCGGCCGCCGCGGACGCCGGACCCCTCCAGCCCGGGATCCAGTACGAGGAAGCCATGGCCCACGAGGGCGACCGGGTGTCGTTCGTGCCCGGCGAGCGCGTCTCGGTGGCCTTCAGCCCGCGTGCCGGCGACACGTGGGCGGTGGCCGGCCACGCGCCGCGCGCCCTGCCCGCCGGCAACGCCACTGGGGCCGAGATCGTCGCCAGCGACCAGGGCAGCCAGTGGGCTGTCCGGGCTCCCGGGACGGCCGTCCCACGCGCCCCGGTCGACAGCCCGACCGTGCCTACCGGCGACGTCCAGGCCGCGGAACCCGCCTCGGCCGTGGGCCCGGCCGCACCTGCGCCTGGCGCCCCGTGGAACGCCGGCCTGATCCGGCAGGTCCTGGGCTTCCTCCCTTACTGGCAGCTGACCGACCCGTCGACGACGCTCAACTACGACGTCCTTTCGACGATCGCCTACTTCAGCGTCGGATCTGACTCGGGTGGCAACCTCCTGAAGCGGAACGCCGATGGCACGCCCACCACGGGCTGGGGCGGCTGGGCCAGCTCGCAACTGACGACCATCATCAACGCCGCACACCGCAAGCGGACCCGGGTCGTGCTGACACTCAGCGTCTTCGCCTGGACGAGCACCCAGGCAGCGAAGCAGGGGGCGCTCCTCGGCAACCCGGCCGCCCGCCTCAACCTCGCTCGCCAGGCAGCGGCCGCGGTCCGCGATCGCGGAGCCGACGGCATCAACCTCGACTTCGAGCCGATCGCCTCAGGCCACGCCGACGACTTCACCGCGTTCGTGCGCACCATGCGGGCCGAGCTGAACCGGATCGCGCCCGGCTACCAGCTGACATTCGACACGACCGGCTGGATCGGCAATTACCCGATCGAGGGGGCGACCGCCAGCGGCGCAGCCGACGCGCTGTTCATCATGGGCTACGACTACCGCACCGCCGGCACGGGCTCGACCGGCTCGATCGCCCCCCTGACCGGGGCCGGCTACGACGTCACGGATACGGTGCGGGCCTACCTCGCCCGGGTGCCGGCATCGAAGGTGATCCTGGGCGTGCCGTACTACGGTCGCGCCTGGTCGACCGCGAGCGACGCGCTGCACGCGGCCAACATCTCTGGCACCAAGTACGGTGACTCCACCTCCGTGATCTACAGCATCGCCATGGACTACGCCGCCCAGTACGGCCGGCGCTGGGATCCCATCGAGCAGGGGCCGTACCTCGTCTACAAGCGCCAGAACTGCACCTCGGCCTACGGCTGCGTGACGCCGTGGCGTCAGATCTACTACGAGGACGCGGTGTCGCTCAAGGCCAAGTACGACCTGATCAACCGCTACGCGCTGCGCGGGGTCGGCATCTGGGCACTGGGCTACGACGGGACGCGGACCGAGCTGAACGCGGCCCTGGCTGCCAAGTTCCTGCACGACACGACCCCTCCGTTCGTGGGAATCCGCACCCTTCCGTGGCGCGAGCGCGATACCGGCTTCCCTGTCAGCTGGATCGGCGAAGACATCAGCGGCATCGCCAGCTACGACATCCAGCGCTCGATCGACGGCGGTCCCTGGGTGGCCTGGCTGAACGCCACCACCCAGACCTCGGCCTTCTATCTCGGCGCCGCCGGTCACGGCTACGCCTTCCGGGTCAGGGCCCGCGACACCAAGGGCAACCTGAGCGCGTGGGACGCGACGTCGACGTGGCTTGCCGCGCCGCCGCTGGCGGTCGGTGGCTTCGGCGGGGTGCGATCGACCATGCTGGCGATGCGAACCGGCCCGAGCTTGAGCGCGGCCAAGGTCGGTGAGTTCAGTCGTGGCCAGATCGTGGCGATCGTCGGCGGTCCGCGGGTGGCCGATGGCTACACCTGGTGGCAGGTGAGCGGGCCGCTGCTCGAGTGGCGCGACGTGAGCCCGATCGACGAGGGGACCTGGGTGGCCGCCGGGCCTGTGGCGGACCCCTGGCTCATTGCCTCCCGGGCGCCCAACAGCACGTTCGTCGACCCGGTCATCCGCGACCTCGCCGTGGGCGATGACGCGGGCGCTGCCTTCTCGCCCAACGGCGATGGCCAACGCGACACGGTCCGTCTGGCCTGGACAAACGCGCTCGCGCTCGATTCGATGACCCTGCGCGTCTACCGTGCCGACGGCTCACTGGCCGGCACCATGGCGCTGCCGAACGCGGCAGCGGGCCCGCAGGCCTACTACTGGAACGGGACACTCGGTGGCGCGACCATGCCCGACGGCGCCTACCTGCTGGGGCTCAGTGGGACCGTCGGCGCGGCGACGTACTCGGCGCCGTGGAATCCGCCGGCCACCCCGGCCCAGGTCCCGTCCCTGGCCGCAACCATTGATACCGTCGCCCCGGCGCTGATCGGCAGCTCGGCCAGCGGCACGGCCTTCTCACCCAACGGCGACGGTTCGATCGACACGCTGCGGGTGTCGTTGTCGGCCGCCGGCCTGGCCGGTTGGGGATTCGACGCCGCGCCGCTGGTGGGAGCCACGGCCGGGGCGCCGATCCGGATCGCGTCTGGGACCGGCTCGGTCGCCAGCTTCGCATGGGACGGCCGGACTGACGGCGGCGCGGTGGCGCCGGACGGTCGCTACCGGCTCAGCCTGTGGGGCGCGGACCCGGCCGGCAACCGGGTGACCACGACGCGGGACGTGACGCTCGACACGCGCGCCCCGGTCGTCACCGCGACCGCCAGCCCGGCTGCGTTCTCGCCCGACGGCGACGGCGTCGCCGACACGATCGCCTTCGCCTGGTCGGCCGACGAGGCGGCGTCGGGCACGGCCCGCCTGCTCCAGGGATCGACCGTCTACCGGACATGGCCCGCCGGCTCGGCTGGAACGATCGCCTGGAACGGCCGGGACGCGCGCGCCAGGCTCCTCGCCGACGGACGCTACGTCTTCCGTGTTGACGTCGCCGACACGGCCGGCAACCACACCATCCGCGACGTGCCGGTCGTGGTCGACCGGACCGCGGGTCGCCTGACCTGGGCGCCGGGGCTCTTCTTCCCCCAGGACGGCGATGCCTACGCCCCCACCGCGCGCCTCTCGTTCCTCCTGGGCCGGACCGCCACCACGACCCTTCGGGTCTTCACCCAGTCGGGGACCTACGTCCGCACGGCGTGGGCCGGCCGGACCCTCGCCGCCGGCACGTGGTCGTGGACGTGGGATGGGCGCGCGCCGGGCGGCATGTTCGTACCCCGCGGTACGTACCGCGCGGTGCTGACCGCAACGTCCTGGCTGGGCACGACGACCCTTTCGAGGTTCGTGCTGGCGGACGCATTTTCTGTCAGCGCCTCGCCCGTGAGCCCGGCCGGGGGCCAGGTCGCGACCCTGACCCTGCGCAGTGCGGAGCCGCTCAGCGGCGTCGTGTCGGTCCGCCTGACACAGGCCGGCCGAGCGCCGGTGACCAGGACCGCAACGGCGATGGGCGGCGGGCGCTACGTCGTCGCATTCCCGCTCGCGGTCGGGGCGCCAGGGACTGCGGCGATCTGGATCGTTGCCCACGATGCGGCGGGCCGGATCGTGGGCCAGACGGCATCGCTGAGCATCCGGTAGAGGGCACCCGCGACCGTCGATCCGGGCCCGGTCGCCCTACACTTCAGCGGCGATGACGACCGAGCCTGTCCGGCCGATCGACGGCCATGGCCGAGCCGGCGAAGGCGTCTGGGTCGTCCTGCCGACCTACAACGAGGCCGACAACCTGCCCGGCATCAGCGCGGCCATCCTGGCGACGCTGCCCGCGGCGACGCTGCTCGTCGTCGACGACGCATCCCCCGACGGGACGGGCCGTCTGGCCGACGGGCTGGCCGCCTCCGACCCGCGGGTCCGGGTCCGACACCGAACGGCAAAACAGGGCCTGGGTCGCGCTTATCTCGACGGTTTCGGCGTGGCCCTCGCGGCCGGGGGGCGGATCGTCGTCCAGATGGATGCCGACTGGTCGCACGACCCGGCCACGCTGCCGTCGCTGATCGCCCCGGTCGCCGCGGGCGAGGCCGACCTGGTGATTGGTTCGCGCTACGCGCCCGGCGGTGGCGTCGTGGACTGGGGCATCGGCCGGCGCGTCATCTCGCGCGGCGGCTCCATCTTCGCCCGGACGGTGCTGGGGCTCGCGCCGCACGACCTCACCGGTGGCTTCAAGGCGTGGCGGGCGACGACGCTGGCCGCCATCCCGTTCGATGGAATTCACGCCGGTGGCTATGTCTTCCAGATCGAGATGACGTACCGCGCGTCGCGCGCCGGGGCCCGCGTGGTGGAGGTCCCGATCACCTTCCGCGATCGCCGCGTCGGTCAGTCGAAGATGTCGCGGCGGATCGTCGTGGAGGCGCTGCTGGTCGTCGTGCAGCTGCGCTGGGACGAGCTGCGCGGCCGGGCACCCCGCAGCCGAGGATCGTGAGGCTGGAGCTTCCGTCGAGCCGACCCGCCGGCACGGACACCCCCGGCGTC